>JBCCVR010000169.1:0-17244 GCA_039194995.1 Cyanobacteria bacterium P01_E01_bin.42
GATTACGATCTTTTTGTGATTGGGGGCGGCTCTGGTGGGGTTGCAACAGCCCGACGCGCTGCCCAATACGGTGCTAAAGTAGGACTTGCCGAAAATAACCTGTTGGGGGGAACTTGCGTGCATCGCGGTTGCGTCCCCAAGAAATTTATGGTTTATGCTTCCCATTTTCCCGGACAGTTTGACGAAGCGGGGGGTTATGGCTGGACGGTGGGAGAGCGATCGTTTGATTGGGTAAAGCTCACCACCGCCGTTAATAATGAAACAACGCGGTTAAAGGGCATTTACCAAGGGATGCTGGGTAAAGCAAACGTGACGGTATACCCCACCCGTGCCAAACTTCTCGGACCCCATACTGTGGAAGCGGGAGACCAAAAAGTTACGGCGGAAAAAATTCTCGTGGCAGTCGGAGGTATTCCCTATCGTCCCGAAGGCATTCCGGGAATCGAACACGCGATCGTCTCTGATGAGATTTTCCACTATCCCGAACAACCCAAACACATCGTTATCCTTGGAGGCGGTTATATTGGCTGTGAGTTTGCCTGCATTCTCAACGGCTTGGGTAGCGAAGTCACGCAAATCATCCGCGCTGATAAGATTTTACGCGGGTTTGATGACGATATTCGCACGAACGTACAAGAGGCGATGCAGAAACACGGTATACGCCTGTTGAATAACAGCCGGGATATTGCCATCGAAAAGACCGATTCGGGCTTGAAAGTGACGCTAAAACGGGACGAGGAGGAAACCATTGTCGCCGATGTGGTGGGATTTGCTGCCACGGGACGCAGGCCGAATTTAGAAAATTTGGGGCTGGAAAATACCAAGGTCGAGATTCACAATGGCGCGATCGCCGTTGATGAATACAGTCAAACTGCCGAAGAGAGCATCTATGCCGTGGGAGACTGTACCGATCGCATCAATTTAACCCCCGTTGCCATTAACGAGGGGCGTGCTTTTGCCGATACGAAATTCGGCGGCAAATCTCGCATCATGAGTTATGAAAACATCCCTTCGGCGGTTTTCACCACCCCAGAAGCAGCAACCGTAGGTTTAACCGAGGAGGAAGCCCGGGAAAAATACGGGGACGATATCAAAGTCTATCGCTCTAAGTTCCGTCCCATGTACTACACCCTTGCGGACAAAGATGAGAAAACCTTAATGAAACTCATCGTCCAGACCTCTAGCGATCGCGTGGTGGGGGCGCATATGGTGGGAGATTCTGCGGCGGAAATCATCCAAGGCGTAGCGATCGCCCTGAAAATGGGTGCAACCAAAGCCAATTTTGATGCTACCGTGGGCATTCATCCCAGTTCGGCGGAAGAATTTGTCACGATGCGGTAAAAGAATGGCGATCGTTCTCAGGAGCGATCGCTTTTCTTTTTGGCTTTCTCATACTGGGAATATGGTTGAGTGCGATCGCTTTTTTGTACCTTGTTTTTGAGAGTATATTCCGTTCTTGAGGAAATAACGGTAATTTTATCAACCTATACTTGTTTACTTTGGTTTAAATCTATCGCTACGATGACCTTGTGGCAGATCGAAAAATCTTGATAAACGCCGAAATTCGCATTCTTTCGTAGGGAGATCAAAAGCCTTGTCTTGCTTGAGTTACAGAGGTTTTTAATCGAAAATAATTGCGAATATGTCTCAACTGTAGAGGGTTTCTTGACTACCCCAAAAATGGGGTGCTAGAATGTAATCATAGTAAGGGCTTCTAAATGAAACCCTTTCTGACTTCCTAGAAGTCCAACGTATGGAAACGAAGTAGCCATCAGGTCTACGATTTGAGCATTGGATCTTTCCGACTTCCTAGAATGCAGTCTAACGCACAAGAACCCGATCGCCATTCCCATCAAAGCAAGGCGATCGCTTCTCTGTATATTTTCTTATTTTGATTGCGATCGGCTAGAATTGATTTAAGAGCATATCAGGAATCATAGATAGATGCCGACACTGAAAATAGAAGCACAATTATCAAAAAGCGAACTATTGCAAGCTGCCGAGCAATTAAGTTCGGTAGAATTAGAACAGTTTGTACAAGAAATTTTGGCAATTTCAGCAAAGCGCAAAGCCCCCAATCTTTCACATAATGAATCGGATTTACTCTCAAAAATAAATCAAGGGATTGATGGAGAAATTCAGCAAAGATACAATCTCTTAATCGCAAAAAGACAAGCAGAAACCCTGACCGATGAAGAATATCAAGACTTATTAGACTTAACACATAAAGTTGAAGAACATCAGGCAACGCGACTAAAATATTTATCCCAGTTGGCTCAATTTCGTGAGATTTCTTTGAGTCAATTAGTGGTACAGTTAGGAATTCAACCCAGAAATAATGACTGAAAATAAACTAACTCGCGCTCTCAGACAAGCAGTTAGATTAAGAGCAAAAGGATGTTGCGAATATTGCCTCAGTCAAGAAAAATTCGCAACGCAAAGTTTTTCAATCGACCATATTATTCCCACGAGCAAGGAAGGTAAAACCGAACTGGATAATCTTGCCCTAGCTTGTCAGGGATGTAATAATTTTAAATATGATAAGGTCGAAGGAATAGATCGATTAACTGAAGATAAAGTACCTCTTTACAATCCGAGAAAAGAGGAATGGCAGACTCATTTTGCATGGGATAAAAGTTATACCCAGATCGTAGGATTAACACCAACAGGGAGAGCAACTATAGAAGAATTAAAATTAAATCGTTCCGGTTTGATTAATTTGCGTCAGATTCTGTATGCGATGGATGAACATCCCCCTAACAGAAATGGTAATAATTAAGTTGAAAGAAGGGGGTAGCGATCGAAATTCCCCAGAATCCTATAGGGACGTTCCATGGAATGTCTCTACAAAACAAATAATACCCATCAAATTTATACGGTTTTACGCTCGATAATACCGCGATCGAAGACCGTTCCATCAGGCGAGATCGCTTCTACAATTATCTTTTTCTCGTACACCTCATAAGCCGCAAATCCCAAACGAGAAGCCGATCGCGCCGTCCAAGGCGATCTCCCCACAGGACGCAACCCCGCCGCACAACCGCAAATGAGATAGGTCGTTCCGTCCATCGGATGGGTGCGTTCGTAATGGTGTTCGTGACCATTAATATAAAGCTGCACCCCATACCGGGCAAATAACGGCGTTAATTTGGGGGCGAGAAAATCGTTATAACCGTAACGTCCGGAACTATAAACTTGATGGTGTCCGAAAACAATTTTCCAATCCGCTTGAGAACGGGCTAACTCGTTTTCCAGCCAAATTAATTGATTGTCCCAATCGGCTTTATCATTGGTATCGAGGGCAAAAAATTGAATATTTTTCTCGCTAAATGTATAGTAATGTCCCGCCATATTAAACTCCGGATAAACCACTTGGCGATCGCCATTATCCGTACGAATATCGTGATTGCCTAAAACAGCTTGAAAGCGAACGCCGCGATCGCGCAAAGGTTTATAAGGAAGCTCAAAAACTTCTTCAATTTTCTCAATTTCCCCATAATCGTAGATATTATCTCCCGCCATAATGACGAGAGGATAAGGATTTTGGTCGTGATGGCGCTTCATAGCAGCCGCTACATCATATTGCGATCGCGTTCCCATACCGCTATCGGCGATGGACGCAAAGCGAAAATAGGGCGGTTCGATGAGAGAATCGGCATTGAGGGTTTGAGAGTAGGCGGGTTGAGCCAGAGAACCGAGTCCCGCGATCGCGGCTCCCCCAGACAAAAAGAAAAGTTGACGGCGTTTCATAAAAAATCTTGGTTCCCGTTGAGCAATAGCACGAGAGATAGTGATAAATTTGGCTTGTTGAGATTGTTTCATTTGTAAAGAATTATCTCAAAATTTCGCGTCAGTGTTTTGCGTCAGTGGGGCTTGGAGGACAAAATTATGCCGGAAGAACAACAAGAACCCATCACGGGGGAAAATCAAACTGAAGAAGTCTCCCCAAGGGATGAGGTGCAGCAGTTGCAGGCGGCGATCGCCCGTTTGGAGAATATCGCCAGTCAACTCGCTCGAGAGCCGGAAACCGCCCTTCCCGACTCGGCTTTACAAGTCCTCACAGCCAGCGTAGACGGACTCTCTACCGCCTTGGAAGCGCCGGAAAATTACCGGGAAATGGAAATTCGGGAAAAATCCGCCCCAGAACCTCCCCCTGTCGCCGCAACGATCGCCCCAGAAGAACCATCTCGTGCACCCGATGCCGCTAAAGATAAAGATTCGTTAAATCTGCCAGCCCTCAAACAGGCTTGGGATTTAGTCCAAGATGCTTGGGATTGGGTCTTAGAAAAGGTGCGGGACTTGTTACCCGAGTCCGTAGAAGAACAGGTTTCGGATGGGGTATTAACGGGGATTTTAGCCGGACTCATCGCCACGGTTTTCGTTAGCGCGATCGCATTTTCCGGAGGAGAAGAACCCGAAACCGTCGCGCAAGTCCCTGACGCGCCTCCCCCTGCGATTGAAGAACCCACAGCACCCGCACCCGTCCTCCAACCCACCCCAGAACCCGAAGCGGCGATCGAGGAACTCCCGCCGGAAATTACCGCCCCAACGCCGCCAAAACCCGTCATCGTTCCCAAACCCAAGCCCCCCTCTATCCCCTTTCTCCAACCCAAATTAACGCCAGAACAGAGTTTAATTGCCGCCATTCAAGAACAAGTCGCCGCGATTACCGATCGCTATGCCAACGGCTTAATTAGTTCCATTCAAGCTAATTTCTTTAGCGGTGCTTTAACCGTCACCGTTAGCCCGGAATGGTATGTTTTAGAACAGGCTCAACAAAATGAACTAGCTAATGAAGTATTAGCGCGATCGCGGCAACTCGATTTTACCAAGATTGAGATTTTAGATGAGAATGGCACAATGGTGGCGAGAAGTCCGGTTGTTGGTACGGAAATGGTGATTTTTAAGCGGGGAATTTGAACCACAAAGGCACAGAGAGGCACAGAGAGAAGAAATTTATTAGAATGGCTCAATTCTCCATAACGTTCCAGACTTCGCACCTGCCCGGCTCTGACGGGATGTTGAATCGGTAAGGACGTATAAAAAACCATCCGGCCCTTGATCGATATCTCGTACCCGCACTTCCCCCACCTTGATGCGTTCCTGAGCCGTTATATTACCTTCTGAGTCTGTTTCTAGTCGTAACACGGCACCCGCAGGTGAAGACATATAGGCACGGATTGACGCATCACTCCTTAAGAGCATTGCAGCTAGAAATAAATCCCCCTTCCACTCGCCATAACGATCGCCCGTGTAATAGACGATATCTGACGGTGCGATCGTGGGAGTCCACACGGCGATCGGGTCTTCTGCATCGGGCAACGTTTGATCTGGGGAAATTAACGTCCCCCGCGCATCATATTCCGTCGAGTAGGTGGCGAGAGGCCAGCCATAATTCTGGCCGGGTAACACCAGATTGAGTTCATCCCCCCCTTTGCTACCATGTTCGCTCGCAATTAAGCGTTCTCCTTCTGTATCGTAAGTGATGCCCTGAACGTTACGATGCCCATAGCTCCAGATTTCAGGCCTGACATCCGGACGGCTGGCAAAGGGATTATCGGCTGGAATAGTTCCATCATCATTAATTCGTATAATCTTACCCAAGTGAGCAGTGAGATATTGCGCCTGTTCGCGGATCAACTTTCCATCATATTCCGTGGGGGGATTGCCGCCATCGCCAACAGAGAGTAACAACGTGCCGTCGGGAAGCCATTGAAATCGAGAGCCGTAATGACTCGCCCCTGTTTTTGTCTGCGCCACCTCAAAAATATTCTCAGGATTTTCGAGGGTCATCCCGTTTAGTTCCGCACGAGTGACTCGCAATTGGTTGCCTTCTTGGGTTCCGTGGGCATAGGAGAGGTAGACATAACGATTTTCTGCAAATTGAGGATGTAGGGAAATATCCAGTAATCCGCCTTGACCCGCCGCAAACACGTCCGGCACGCCCGATATGGGTTCTGACAGCACCCCGTCTTTGACGATCCGCAAGGTGCCAAATCGCTCGGAGACTAACATATCGCCATTCGGCAGCCAAGTAAACGCCCAAGGAGCATCTAACCCATCTGCAATTTTCGTCAAAGTGGCATCACGAGACGGGAGTTCGCGATAATCCGTCACGGCTGTCGGCCCCTTTGAGGCAAGGTTCTTGTCCGCCGATAGCATCGAATGCGTGGCAAAACCAGCGATCGCGGCCAGTGAAACTAGAAGCGGGACTGTAATTAGTAATTTCTTGCTTTTTTTGGACATTGCGTTTAATCCTCTCTTTGTGAGAGCTAAGGAAATTCTGCTTCTCCCCAAATCCTTGCCTGAATAAGGGAGATTGGGGGGATCGGATTAATAACTGAACAAATTAAGCTACTCAATTTCTTAAGATTAACTGTAGCTTAGAAAACTTCCGAGCCGATGGATTCAAGACTATAGTTTCGTTAGGAATAAATATTGCATGAGTATCACCATGAAATTTGCGCGAAGATATCTTTTAGGTCTGAGTTTAGCATTTTTATTTGCGGCTTGCGGCACTCCCGAACCGGGCAACTCGGGCGACTCTACAACAACCCTAACCGTATCGGCCGCAGCCAGTTTGCAAGATGCGATCGCGGCAGTGGGGGAAGAATACGAGGCTCAATTTCCCAATACAGACTTAATCTTTAATTTTGGTTCTTCAGGTTCTCTGCAACACCAAATCGAACAAGGCGCGCCCACCGATGTTTTTATCTCAGCCGCTAAAAGTAAAATGGAAGCCTTGCGAGAGAAAGAGTTAATTGTAGAAGAAACCCACCAAGACTTATTGCAAAATAAAATTGTTGTCATTGCCCCCAAAAATACTGAAAACATTAGCAAACTGCAAGAATTAACCACTAATAAATTTACAAATATTGCCCTAGGTGCTCCGGAAAGTTCCCCAGCAGGACGTTACAGCAAAGAAGTTTTAGACTCCACCGCTCTTTATGAAAAGTTAACAGATAAGTTTATTTTTGCGAAAGATGTACGACAAGTCTTATCCTATGTGGAAACGGGAAATGTCGATGCAGGATTTTTGTATACTACTGATGCTAAATTATGCAAAAATTGCCAAGTTATTTTTGTTGCTCCCGAAGACTCTCATTCATCAATTGTTTACCCGATCGCTGCGATTAATGGGAGCAATAATCTAGACGCTGCTCAGCAATTTATCGAGTTTTTAGCCACAGAACCCGCAAAAGTCATCTTTGAAGAATACGGATTTGTAGGGATCGCCTCTGATAAATAAACCAGACAAACAAACAGTCGCCCTCGAGCATTCCGCCCAAAATCGCCTAAACTAGAACGGAACTTTGCCCGCGATCGCCCCGCCATCCCTATGACTGTAGAAGCCTGGACTTTTGTATTCGTAATCATTTCCTTTCTCGTTTACACCTATATCGGCTGGCGATCGCGAGTCCAAGATACGAAAGGCTTTTTTGTTGCCGAACAAGGCATTCCTGCCATTGCTAATGGTGCCGCGACTGCCGCCGATTGGATGTCCGCCGCCTCGTTTATCTCCAACGCCGGATTAATTGCTTTTCTCGGCTACGATGGCATCATTTACTTGGTGGGATCGACCGGGGGATTTGTCCTCCTTGCCTTGCTGATTGCCCCCTATCTGCGAAAATTCGGGCAGTATACCATTCCGGATTTTATCGGCGATCGCTACTATTCCACTACCGCTCGCATTATTGCAGTAGCGATCGCCATTCTGATTTGCGTCACTTACGTATCCGGACAAATGCGGGGCGTGGGGATTGTCTTTAGTCGCTTCCTGCAAGTTCCCATTAGTGCGGGAGTGGTTATCGGCATGGCGATTGTCGGTTTTTTCGCTATTTTGGGCGGGATGAAGGGGATTACTTGGACCCAGGTGGCCCAGTATGTGGTTCTGATTACGGCTTATTTAATCCCCGCAGGGGCGATCGCTTGGACATTAACCGGAAATCCTATCCCTCAACTCGCCTTTGCGTTTGGCGATATTACGGACAAATTAAACGCCATTAGTCTTGATTTAGGATTTCCCGAATATACCGAACCTTTTGCGAATAAATCCGAATTAGACGTTTTATTTACTAATCTATCCGTCATGCTCGGTAGTGCCGGATTGCCTCACGTAATCGTCCGTTTTTATACCGTTTCCAGCCCTCGGGCGGCAAGGTTTTCCGTCGGTTGGGCTTTGCTCTTTGTCGCCATTCTCATCACGACCATGCCCGCGATCGCTGAATTTTCCCGCTACAATCTCATCACCAGCTTGCACGACAAAACCCCTGCTGAAATTCACGCCCTAGACTGGGCGACAAAGTGGGAAAACACGGGACTGTTGCAGTTTGACGACAAGAATAACAACGGGCGCATCGAGTTAACCCCAGACGAAGATAGCAACGAAATTGCGATCGATCGCGATATTGTTTTTCTCTCTACTCCCGAAGTCGCCCAACTTTCTCCTTGGGTCATTGCCTTTGTTGCCGCAGGAGGATTGGCGGCCTGTCTCTCTACAGCGGCGGGGTTGCTGTTAACGATCTCCAGTTCCATTGCCCACGATATTTATTATCGTCTCATTAATCCCGAGGCATCCGAAGAAAAGCGAGTATTTTTAGGGCGGGTGATGGTCTGTTTTGCAATCGTCATTGCTGGCTATTTTGGCATCAATCCTCCCGGTTTTGTGGGAGAAATCGTTGTCATGTCCATCGGGTTTGCCTCGTCTAGTTTTTTCCCGGTGCTGTTATTGGGAATTTTTGACAAACGGACGAATCGAGAAGGAGCGATCGCAGGGATGATAATTAGTCTAATCTTTACGGCTTCTTATATCATCGGCGAACAGTTTTTCGGGATGTCTCCTTGGTGTTTTGGGATTGGTTCTCAAGGGATCGGGGCGGTGGGCGCACTTCTAAACTTTACAATAACGCTAGTGGTCTCTCGTTTAACGCCTCCCCCTCCTTTAGAAATCCAGCAATTAACCGAAAATTTGCGCTATCCAGAAAATGCCCCCCTCGCCCTAGTTGATGTGGGTGAAGAACAGTTAGATTAATCAAAATTCTCGCCTTGAATCAGATGAATAGTTTGCTTAATATAGCAAGTCGATTTAAGTTGTGAATACAAATTAACATGATAAAATAAGATGGACTTACGATACAGTGTTTTCTGCTGCTTGAAAACTGTTTGCGATCGCGCTTCAATCTTTGAGATTTAAAATCAAAAACTGTATTAAGATATCATTGATTGTCGATCTATTTTGTTTCGGATATAGTCTAGGATATCGTTAACAATTTTTTCCAAACTCTGCCACTTTTCAGGAGGTTCACACCACCACTGATAGCTTGCATTCAAAAAATCATCGCCAAGTATTAATTTATAAAACACGCCATCGCATCCTATCGAATGATTAGAAACATAGGATGGGATCGAAATATTCTCAAATTGATGCATAAGTTGTTCGACATATATCGACTCTAAATCTATTTGAATACTTATAATGGTTGGGCTTAATTTTTCCGGATATTTCAGTCTTTCAGTTGGAGTACGAAACTTCTCTAAATCTTCCAAATGTTTCCAAGAAGTGTAAACAGCCACATAACTTGCATTGTTTTGGATAGTGTGTTTGCGAACAAGGCGACAATTTATCGGATTGTCAAAGGCTGGCTCGATAATAATACAAAGTAGGCATTGCTCTCCACTCTTATCCGAATCGTATAAATTGTTAATTATGGCTCTGGCTTCTGATTCAAGTTCAGACCATTCTTGCAGTTGCTCCCACTCCATGCTTTTATTGAAAATAAATTTGTTACAAATCTACTATTCTTTCTCTAAAATCAATCATCTTCCTCGCGCAATAATCGATAGTGTTGAAGAAGAGCATCATTCACGCCGGAAGGTTCAAAGGGTTTGCCTAAAACAACTTCTTTGTAAGCCTCATACATTTGTTTTGCGCAAATCATAGGCGGCATTTCTCCCGTTCCAGTTGCTAAACCCGGACAGGCAACGCTTTGAATAGAATTAGACTTTTTTTCATTTTGCTTTTGTATGACTCGCAATGCTGCTCGAAAGGCAAAATAAGCGTTTAAAGTTTGACTGACATTAACAGGTGCTCTCATCGTCGGGGCGCTAATTAGATAAGGAATATCCTCGCGATCGGTCTCCACAAGAAGTGCTAAACCCACGGGTAATTCCCCATTCCAATCTTGCCGGATCGTCTCCCGCAAGCGATCTTGAACGTGCCAACCTAAGTATTTACTGTAAATCAAATCGATCCCACCATCCATAAAACCAAAGCAATTTGCTGGACTAATTAAAGCATCAACTTTTGTATCAAAAATATCGCCGACTCTCGCAATAACTTCCGGAGTATCAGCAAAGAATTTTTGCCAAGCCTCAGCTAAATTTACATCTCGGGCGCGTAAGTGATAAATAACCATGCGTAATTATTCTCAGAAAATTCAATAATATCTAATCTGTGTCTGTTAACGATGATGCGATCGCATCTAATAATATAGGGATATCGGTATTGATTGCATCCCAGACAATATCAAGATCGACATCTTTGTATTCGTGAGTAACGCGATTTCGCATTCCTTTAATTTGAGCGTAAGGAATTTCAGGATGGCTTCTTTTGAAACTCTCTGAAAGTCGATTAACAGCTTCACCAATAATGATGATTTGATAAAGAACGGAAGATTGTGTTTTGGTATCTTTTAAAAATTCATCTTTTTCCATGCCCGCAGTAAAATCCGCAATCGAACGGCAAGCATTAAAAAGATCGAGAAGAATTTCGTTATCTCGTGACATAAATTACTCGAGCATTCCCTAAAATATTTTGACGGCGAATCCAATTTTGACTGCGTTCGATCGCTCGCTTGGACACCAGATCTACATCTCTCAAAAATAAGGTTTTTAATTCTATCTCAATCGTTTCAAAGTCAAAAAGTGTAATTTTTGATTGAGGGTGAAATGTTACGAGTAGATCGATATCGCTGTTGGCATTAAAATCATCTCTGAGAACAGAACCAAATGCAGATAACTCTCTGATTTCCCACTTTTTACAGAAATTAGCAAGAGCGATCGGCGTAACTTTTAAGCGCTGATAGATTTGTTGTGTCATGAAATATTCCCTCCCTATACTCAGTCTATCGCCCCGATGTTCTTAATTGAAAGAAAAAACCGCGCTAATGTACAAAAGCGCGGAAAAGTCAACTGAGATTGTAATAATTCTTAAACGATACGGCTTTGCCACGCTACGCGATCGCGCTAACCCGAGCGACCATTGCCAACGCTTCAACCAAACGACGCACCGCCGCCACCATAGCCACCTCGCTATCGAGTTGATTGATAGCCGAACCGACTCCCACGCCGGAAGCTCCTGCCGCGATCGCCATCGGTACCGTGACATCAGAGAGTCCCGAAGCACACAACACTGGGACGGAAACCGCTTGAGAAATTTCCCGCGCCGCAGCTAAAGTAGGAGTGGCTTTTTCAATTAATCCCAAAGTTCCGGGATGTTGGGGAGCGGCACTGGTTCCCCCCTCTGTTTGAATGATATCTGCCCCTGCTGCGACTAAGGCTTCGGCAAGGGCAACTTGGCGATCTAAAGTTAAGATATGAGGCACAGTTACCGAAAGCATGACATTCGGTAATAATGCGCGAGTTTCTCGGGTCAACGCCAATACTTCCTCTGCCTCAAATCGCCGTCCTGTGGCATAAAAACTATCGAAATTGCCAATTTCAATTAAATCCGCTCCCGCCGCCATTGCCATGACAAATTTTTCCGGCTTCACCGCCGAAACGCAAATCGGTAAATCCGTTAACTGGCGCGCCATCCGCACCAACTCTGGATCCGCCGCAATATCCACAAACGTTGCTCCTCCCGCCGTTGCTGCCTTGACCGTAGCCGCCACGCGATCGCGATCGAAATTATTTAAGCCGCTAATGACTTTGAGTGCATCTTTCCGTGAAAATGCCAATTGCAATTTAGAATCCATATTAGTAGATTGAACTTAGTTATCAACCGATAAGTAAATTAAGAAATTCGGTTACGGGAATTATTTTACCGAGATTCGTTCCTTCTGTTTGGCATTTGGATGACAGTGTTACCTACATTTCCGAATGCCAATTGCAAGGGTATTCTGACGACATTCAGCAAATTATTGAGTACAATACAGCGTGAGGGGTCATTCCCCCGACTCTTGACCTTGGGAAATGGAGAGGGGGGACGTGTAGAGATGTAATGAACCCGATCGCAAGATTTCCATAATCGAATCCAAAACCGAACCCAAAACCGGATCGACCGAATCCCCCCGATTCCACCAATTTCCCACCGATAGCAAGTCTTATGTCTTTCCCACCCGCTAATCTCTCCCAATTTCATAATGATATTTTTGCCAAAACTCAACTCGGGCAACTGTGCGGTTCCGAAGAATTGTTTCGCGATCGCTATCTAATTTTGCGGATGCTCGGTCGGGGTGGCTTTGGTGTCACCTTTTTAGCGCGAGATGTATCGTTACCCGGACGGCCTTTCTGCGCGATTAAGCAACTCTGTCCTCGCGTCAGCGAACAAAAGGCGCTAGAAACAGCACGCCATCGCTTTCACCGGGAAGCTAAAATTCTGGCAGCTTTGGGGACTCATTCCCGCATTCCCATGCTATTGGATTATTTCGTCTTGGGAGATGAATTTTACCTCGTTCAGGAATACATTAAGGGCGCAACCCTTGCGAGATTGGTTCGGCGGCAGGGATGTCAGTCGGAAATGACTGTCAAACGGATTTTGCGGGAAATGCTCGACCTCCTCAAATACGTTCACGATCGCGGGGTTATTCATCGGGATATCAAGCCGCAGAATATTATTTTGTCTCAAGATCGGCGTTTGGTACTCATCGATTTTGGGGCAGTCAAACATCAATTGGCTCAAGCCAGCGAAAGCAGCGAAAGCAGCTTACGGGGCGTAACCACCCACTTTGTCGGGACTGTCGGTTTTGCTCCCCCGGAACAATTTTCCCTGCGCCCGGTCTTCGCCAGCGATATTTATGCCTTGGGGGTGACGAGCTTGTATCTCCTCACCGGAAAAGCACCGCTAGACTTTAAAACCAATCCTCGCACGGGGAAATTGCAGTGGCAGGAACGAACGGACATCGATAAAGCGTTAGCTGCAGTTTTAGATAAAATGCTCGAGCCTTCTCTCGAACGGCGCTACCAATCTGTTGATGAAATTCTCGACGATCTCAATACTGCTTCTCCCCAAGACAATCTCTCCGAGTGCATGAATTTTAAGCCTGCCTCCCCCCCTTCAGAATCCCAACGCCGCAAGAATAATCTCTCAATTCCCGAACGCCCCCTCTCAGAAAAAGAAAGACTGGCCCGATCGATTCGTGATCGCAAATCCCGTCGCCCCCGTCCGACTCCCAAGCCGCCTAAGTATAGAGATTCGCTGCTCCACAGTTCCGGCTGATTGTCAATATTGCCATTTATCAATCCTTTAGCATATTTTTATCAAGCCTCTAGCATATTTTTATCAAGCCTCTAGCACATTTTGTCGATCCTTGCTAATGAATAATTGATAATTGATAATTGATTATTGGTCATTGATAAGGGGGAGCAAAAGAGTGGCAGATGAAGGCGACAAATCCGAAAAACTGATAACCCCCAAGGAAAATCCCACCCTTAACTCTGAGGGACGGCGCAACTCTGCCAACTTTGAAGGCGATCGCGCCGGACAATTACTCGAACAAGGCATTGCCCAACAACAAAGCGGCGATTTTTCCCGGGCGATCGAGAGTCTTCAGCAAGCGCGGGACTTCTACCAACGCCTGCACGATTATTTGGCCGAGGCGACGGCTTTGTATTATTTGGGATTGGCTTATTACGCTTTGGGAGATTATCCCCAAACCATTGAAGCGGCGAGATCGAGTCTCTCTTTAGCCCAATCACGATCGGAGCCGCGTCCCATCGGGCAGGTTTTTAGTCTCTTGGGTAATGCCCATCGCCATCTCGACGATTACGAGAAGGCGATCGCCTTTCAGAAGAAAAGTTTAAAAATCTTTCTCGATCTGAAAGACCGCGCGGGGGCAATGGCGGCCCTAAATAATTTAGGCTTGGCTTATAAGGCGCGCGGCCAGCACGAGGATGCTATTTCTTGCCAAAAACGCGCCCTCATGTTTGCTCGTTCCCTCGAAGATCGCCAAACGGCGGGGCAAATCCTCAAAAACTTGGGCAATACTTATTACGCTCTCGGCAATTATCGCGAAGCCATCTCCTATTACGAGCAACGCTTGGAACTGGCGCGGGAATTGGAGGAAGATCGGGTTGCCCTGCAAATTCTCCGCAATTTGGGCAATGCTTCCTATACTTTAGGAGATTATCGCCAAGCCATCGCCTACGGTCAAAAGCGCCTCGCCCTCGCCAGGCAACTCACCGACTCCCGCTCCGAGGAACAGTCTTTAGGCAGTCTCGGCGTTGCCTACGATGCCATTGGCGATTACGAACAAGCGATTAAATATTACGAACAGCGTTTGAACTTGGCGCGAGAACTCGGCGATCGCCGGGTCGAAAAACAGGCGATCGGCAGTCTGCGAACGGCGTGTTACGCTCTGGGAGACTATGCAAAAATCGCCCGCTATCAGGCGGAAGAATAGTGTTATTGGTGTCTTGGTGCGCATTCCCTCTCTTGGTCAGCATTCTCTCTCTTGGTGCGCGTTCCCTTGCGTCTGTCGCCAACGCGGGGTCGCACCGCTCTCTTGGTCGATTGGATATGCTGAGGAAACCTCAGCATCCCTCGACCGCTTGTTGGTGTTGGTCGATCGGTTTACCCAAGACATGGCGAGGATATTTTTGGGTAAGATGAGCAAGAATATTTTTTTGATATCCTTGGGGTTGCGATCGCGACCTACAATACAGATTCCATCTCAAAGCTCAGGAGAAAAAACACAATGGATCCAAAAATGCCCCCGGCTGAAGCTGAAGC
This sequence comes from Cyanobacteria bacterium P01_E01_bin.42, assembly GCA_039194995.1. Classification (GTDB taxonomy): domain Bacteria; phylum Cyanobacteriota; class Cyanobacteriia; order Cyanobacteriales; family Spirulinaceae; genus CCY15215. The sequence goes on from JBCCVR010000169.1 coordinate 14,951, forward strand.
GACTCAATCTTCGGGTTTTAAAACCGATCCCTCGGGGGCAATTTCCCCCGCAACCCCCCCAGCAACCGATCGCCCTTGGCAAGAATACCTCACCCCCATTTCGGAATTCTTGGATAAGTTTCCAGAGCAAGCGGTCAAGTTTTTCTCGGATTACAAGCAACTTTTAACGGTTATTTTGATTATCGCGGGTAGTGGCATCACCGTATATCTGACCTTGGCCCTGCTGGATGCGATTAATGATATTCCTCTACTCGCTCCCACTTTTGAATTAGTCGGTATTGGCTTTGCGATTTGGTTTATTTTGCGCTATCTCATCAGTTCTACGAAGCGCGAAGAACTCTTCCAAGAATTCCGAACCTTGAAAGAGCAAGTTTTAGGCAAGGGTGAGGAATAAAGGCGTTAAGGAGCAAAGGTTTTGAGGATTAGGAGCCAAACAGCAAATAACACTTCGGCTACGCTCAGTGCAAGCCAATAACCAATAACTAATTCCGAATCGTCTGAGCCTGTTGATAGCTTTTGCTCCATTCAGACATGACTTGGGATTTCTTCAGATTTAATTGTTTGGCAATTTCGTCGATCGTCTTTCCTTCTTTGAGGCGATCGATAATTTTTTGTTGTACGGGGGTCAAGTCTTGCCAAAATCCCTGCCACTGATTGGGGGTCAGTCCCAGATTGTGTTCTCGGATGGAGGTTTTTAACCAACTGGCAACCAAGTCGGGACGACTTTTGAGGGCAAAGATTTTCACCGCGTGATAGTTGATCTTTTCTCGCAGGCGGTAGATTTGCTTGATGGGGACATCCAATTTTTTGGCGATCGCTTCTTGGGAATGACCCTGAAGATAAAGGCGCAACCACTCCACGGCGAGGGGATCGACTTTTTCGGCCAAATAATGCTCGAACTCTTGCCGCACTTCTTCGCGCAAAACCTGCTGTTCTTCCCCATCTCTCTCCATCTGGTAGGTTGCTATGGCCTCGGAGTCGAGCAAGCTAATGGGAGACTCTCCGGCTTCGGGAGCGATCTCCTCAGAAATCATTTTAATCCGCTCTTTTTGAGGTACTTGGGTCATGCCGCCTTTTTGCACCCGTCGCAGATAATTGGTGAAGCGATAGGCTAATAGGGGTTGATTGCGGATGGGTCTCATACAGTATTCTTCGATACTGGCTAGTAATAAAGAATTCCTTAAGGTCGGATTGGGGCTGCAACGAGAAATGCGACCAATTGTGGCTTGGATATAGCGATCGCTCTCGATCATCTCCTGAATCACCTCTTGCAAGACATCGGCGACCGCACGTTGGCGATCGCGGCTCAGAGATACCCAAGTCCGAATTTTATTCCGCAATACTGCCAGAGCGCCCAAGCGCGAAATTAAGTTGCGATACGCTCGGTCGGGATTTGCCCCCAAATAACGCTGGTGAAGAATGCGATAGCGATATTCAATTGCCTGTCGGGTAATGGCCTTTTGGCGATCGTCCATATCGGCAAATCGCTCTCGATCCTCTCCCAATAACCATAAAGCGATGCTTTGGCGCGTCGCCTGCGGGCGATCGGCACATTCTTCGAGCAAGCGCTTCTCCCAAAAGGTTTCTAGCTCTCGGGCAAATTCAATCGTCACCTTAATAGATTCCTCCCACCCCTGTTCTTCTTAAAAGACCGATATCACCAGTTTAAGTGAATAACCCATCGATTATCCCAGTAGAATGATGGGATCTGGATGAATTCCCCGGACTCCCTCGCTCTCCTCATCCGCGATCGAGTTCATGAGATAACCTCAATTGTTTTATCCTCCTAAAAACTATCCTCCTAAAAAAGTTTTGTTGGGAATCGACAAATCTGTTTTTAATTTGCTATAAGGGTAGATGCAAAAGCGCAACACCAGAAACAAATCGTTTGAGTTTAATGTCCTTGAGTTTCACTGTTGTGTTTCAGTGTGAGGAAATTATCCATGTCAGAAATTCTTAAAAAAACCTTATTGGCCGCTCCCGCTACAGCTTTACTAGCCGCCCCCGCTACAGTGGGCGCGTTGCTTTTGGCTTCTGGAGAAGCTATGGCCGAACCCGTTGGTAGTTCCCTCTCTACCAGCGATATGCTTCAGCAAATCCAGACATATGGAGCAGAAGGCTCTCGTCGCGCCCAATTCACAGGGGCATCTCAATTTAGCGACGTGTCCCCCGGTGACTGGGCATTCCAAGCCCTAGACGACCTCGTTCGCCGCTACGACTGTCTTAAAGGCTATCCCAACGGCACCTATCGCGGCAATCGCGCTCTGAGTCGCTACGAATTTGCAGCCGGTTTA
>JBCCVR010000170.1:0-17098 GCA_039194995.1 Cyanobacteria bacterium P01_E01_bin.42
AAAACAATGCTCTTGCCAAGGGATCGGAGGCAACTTTTGCAACCACGGCGATCGCTCCTTACATCTTTGCCAAATTTTCCCATAGGTGTAGGTTGTCCAGAGGGTTTGTGCCAATCCATTACTCAAATACCAAGCCGGACGGTAGGGGATCGCGAATTGCATGGTTGGGTTTTCTTCAACGCCTTTTGTTAAGAAATCATAAGATAACTTGGCAAATTTCCGAAACAAAGATAAAAAACTGCATTGAGGAAGGAAAGGATTGGAAATTACCCCTTATACTTATAATCGATACAGAAAACTTTACTTTCTGCTTGCAGTTCTTATTAAATTGCAACAGACTTTAAAATTATCCCATAACTCTAATTCTCTAGCCATGCCCCGAATACTGGTCATAGACGACGATCCTGCAATTTCAGAACTGGTTTCCATCAACTTAGAGATGGCTGGATACGATGTGAATCTGGCTAGCGATGGTGTCAAAGGTCAAGCACTGGCCGTACAACTGCAGCCGGATTTAATTATGTTGGATTTGATGCTGCCCAAAGTTGATGGTTTTACGGTGTGTCAGCGCCTGCGACGGGACGATCGCACGGCAGATATTCCCGTTCTCATGCTGACGGCGTTGGATCAAACTGCCGATAAAGTAGGAGGGTTTAACGCTGGGGCCGATGATTATATGACCAAGCCCTTCGAACTCGAAGAAATGCTGGCTAGAGTTCGCGCTCTCTTACGACGAACCGATCGCATTCCTCAAGCCGCGAAACATTCGGAAATTCTCAGCTATGGTCCCCTCACCTTGATTCCCGAACGGTTTGAAGCCAACTGGTTTGATAAAACCGTCAAACTCACTCATCTAGAATTTGAATTGCTGCACTGTCTCTTGCAACGCCACGGACAAACTGTATCCCCGAGCGAAATTCTCAAAGAAGTATGGGGCTACGATCCCGATGATGACATCGAAACTATTCGCGTTCACATTCGTCACTTGAGAACGAAACTCGAACCCGACCCTCGTCATCCCAAGTTCATCAAAACCGTTTATGGTGCGGGATATTGTTTAGAACTGCCGAGCAGCGAACGAGAAGAAATGGCAGAAAACTCGGCGACGGCCTAGTACAATTGAAAAATGCTTGATATAATTTCATGTAACTAGGCCATGACGTATATTTTCAACTCAGAGTAAACCCAATTGACAACTTAACAGCCAATCTTATGAAATACAGCAGGAAGCGCTTTTTTGGTCAACGGTTTTGGGGAACAAAACAAAAGTTTGGACTACTAAAGTACGAATCTTGGAATATTGGAGATGATGTTCAAAGCCTTGCTGCAAGACAATATCTTCCCCACCAAGATTGTTATGTTTCTAGAGATCATTTAGACGAAGCAAAAGATTGGGGTCCGTTTAAAATGATTATGAATGGTTGGTGGCTTGGACCATTTAAGGGAGAGCCTCTCGCTTGGCCGCCGCCGCCTAACATTGAACCTTTATTTATTTCATTTCATGGCGGACGGGATGAATTATTTGACCCAAAATACCGAGATTACTATAAACAATTTGAGCCGATAGGATGCCGAGGATATAAAACTCTCGAACGCTTTACCGATCTTGGCATAGATGCTTACTTTTCAGGTTGCTTGACATTGACGCTTAAAAATCCCTATGGAGATCGGCCGAGAACAGATGAAATATACTTTGTAGATCCTTTTAGTTTTGGAGAAGGTAGAGACTATCCGAGTATCAATAGCAAGCGATTTCGTAAAGATCTTTGGGAAAAATTTCCGGAAGAGATTCGCAACAAAGCGACTTATTTACGTCATGTTGTCAACATGAAACCTCGAGATTATATTAATCCTTACAAGCGTGCTCGAATGGCTTCTCAAATGCTTCGTCGTTATGCTCGGGCAAAATTGGTCATTACCGGTCGCATTCACTGTGCTCTTCCTTGTTTGGCAATGGGAACGCCTGTAATTTTTCTAACAGAATCTGAAGTTTTACAATCGGACAGTCGCATGGGAGGATTAATCGATTTATTTCGACATTATTCTCACGCTCAAATTCTTGACGGCGATTTCAATATTAATTGGGATCGTCCAGACGCAAATCCGGTAGATATCTCTCATCTTGCCGAACCCTTACGGCAAAAGTGTGAAGAATTTATAAAAGACACTCCCTAGGTCATCCAAAGGAAATCAGAAGAAAAATAATACGGGATTTCATCTACTTATCTATGTAAGCTGTCATTGTTTGTAGCATTGTCAAAGAGTGACAGCGTTTTTAAAAGTCCCAAGGCAGAAGCATAAGACTCCTCAATTAATTCTTGTTGCTCTTCGGGAGTATCGGCAAGATCGTCGGTGACTAATTGCAAAGAGCCTAGCATGGCATTGAGTTGACTGCGAACTTTATAGGAAAGACGCGATCGCAATTCGTGAGATGCGCGAATCGAAGCGCGAATCAAAGCCTCATTAGTGGGCAGAATAACATTTCGTTTTTTCTGTTTACCAAATTGCAATTCGTGGAGTTTGGCATATTGACCGTCGAGTGCGAGTAACTCTTCATGATTGCCTTCCTCAACAATTTTTCCCCGTTCCATGACCACAATTTTATTGGCCTGTCGAATTGTAGAAAGACGATGAGCAATCACGATAGTCGTGCGATCGCGGCACAGGCGATCGATAGCTTCTTGCACCAAGCGTTCGGAAATCGTATCTAGAGCACTGGTCGCTTCATCGAGAATTAAAATATCGGGGTTTCTTAATAATCCCCGGGCGATGGTAATTCTTTGTCGCTGACCTCCAGAGAGCATGGCTCCGCGATCGCCAATTTGGGTATCGAGTCCTTGGGGTAAATCCATAATAAACTCATAAGCATTAGCTTGTTCGATCGCGGCAATAATCTCTTCTTCCGTTGCATTATCCCGTCCGTAGGCAATATTGTAACGAATGGTATTATTAAACAAAAAAGTATCTTGACTGACAACCCCTAAAGCAGTTCTCAAAGAAAAAATATTAACCTCTTTCAAATCGACACCATCTAACGTAATCTTTCCCTCAGTCGGATCGTAATATCTGGGAATTAAATCCACTAATGTTGATTTCCCCGCACCAGACGACCCGACAAGCGCAACAACTTGTCCTTTAGGAATCCGAAGATTAATATCCTTTAACACTAAATCTGAATATCCGGGATAAGCAAAATTCACCCCATGAAAGCGAATCCCTTCTTTCAGGGCGCTATATGGGCGATCGCCATTTTGCATTAAAGGCTTATCATCGACCCGTAAAAAATTAGCAACAACGTCCACACTGGGAGTTGTATTAGATAATTTACTACGATTGCTATTGAGTTCCCCAACAAAAGGCAGTAAGCGGAATAAAGTAAACAAATAAATTAACAAAATTGTTGAGACGGATTGTAGGCGATCGATAAAGAGGTAACGACCGATAATAATAATCGTTAAGACCGTTACGATTCCCAAGAATTCATTAAGGGGAGGAACAATGGCAAAATTAGCTTGAGATTGTAAATTTGCTCTTTCGCGTTCTTTCACATATGCTTCTAAGCATTTGTATTCTTCCTCTTCTGTACTGGTCGTTTTGATCAAACGAATTCCTGACAAGACTTCCATCAGTCTTTTTGTGTACTGACCGGATTTCTTAGACAGAATTTGACCATAGCTTTTAGAACGCTTAATTAAATATTGGTTGCTGAAACTAACAGCAACTAATAAGACAGTAGAAATCAGTGTCAGTTGCCAAGACAAAAATACTAAAATCCAAAGAAAGGTCAAAATAGTAATAATATTTGTGAGTATTGACATGGCAATTTTTATAGTTTGAATCGTCCTTGCCATCTCTGTATTCAAAATATTAACCAGATTACCAACTTCAGTTTTGCCGTAAAAATCTAAGTCGATATCTAATAACAATTTAACGCCCGAAAGACGCATCTTAGTCGAAAGAGAACGAAACAGATAGTTAGAGACAACGACTGTTAAATACGTTGCGAGGTTTTTCAATATAATTGCAAGCAGAATCGCACCGAGCATGGCCAGAAATTTAAAATCTCCCGGAAATTGCTCGAAAAAAGACATGACTTTCCGGAGGATGGCGGGACCTTGCGCTAAAAGTCCCGTATCCTGTCCTAAAAATCCTAATAATAACGGTACGATTAAAGCCGTACTAACTCCATTAAAAAGTGCCCCAGAAAAACCCAAAATAATTGTTAGAAACATTAATAAGGGATATTTTAAAGCATAATTGAGTAGTAGTCGCTGAGAGTTCATAGGACAAAAAAACAGTAGCAAATAAGTTTCATTCAATTAACCACTTTTAACCAAGTCGATAAGTCTTTTTTCAAAAAATCTTGTAACTGTAAAATGTCTTCTCGATAGTCATCAATTAATTTTTTGCGCAGGATTGAGGACGGTTTTTCTTTGACAGTCATATTTTTTTGTTTGACCTCCTCTCTAACTTTTTTACGCCATTGGGAGGGCAAGAAATGTTTGAGGGTATCCTTAATGGGATTGGGCTGAGAAAATAAGTAGTGAAGGGTTTTATTTTTGGGTTGTCGGGGAGTTACGCGAACTTTCTCGGAAATATCGGGCATAAAACTATCGTCTACCTCTAGGAATTGAAAAATTTGTTGGAGAACGGTTAGCGGATCTTTCTGGAAATCTTCAAAAAGCCAGACACCCAAGCGATCGCGATCGAAATATTGTAAATAGCGTTGGAGGTGTTGATAATAAAATCCTTGTTGTTTGTAGTACCAAAATGGCTTCCAACCCTGTTCTATTCTCTCGGATTCTGCTTGCAGGGCTGCTTCAAAATCCTGAAAGGGTTCGCGCTTCTCGCGACGGAGGTGCAAAAAGTTAGAAAAAGCGCGGTCTACAGGATCGCGTACAAAAGCCATGAGTTTGGCATCGGGAATATGATGATGAATTCGTTCGGGAGTGTGGGGAGTAGAAAGATATAAAACGGATGCTTCGCCAATGGCAAGTTCATCGGTGACGGAGTCGAATAACGTCCGATATCGTTCAATATCAATGATTGTTGGCTCGTCTAAATCTCTCGGCCCGCGAAAATTAGGGGGTTCGCCTTCAAAGGCAAAAAAATTAGGTTCTTTGGCTCCGCTCATAAAGATTTGCGGGTGCTGCTTGAGATAGCGATAGATAGAAGTGGTTGCTGTTTTCGCGGCACCGAGGATGAGAAAGTTGGGTAAAGTCATCTTATTGTTCTGGGGTTATTGTTTTGGCAGGTTGGTAGTCGTCTCGAACATAACTCATTATTTTTGCCATTCTGGCTTCCCAAGAAAAGTTAGTGGCAAAGTCAATTTGTTGGCCGTATCCCTCCGTTTTTCTGGGATGGGTTGAGAGTGCTTTTTTCAAACTCAGGGCAAACTGATGGGTATCATCTGGCTTGCACCATCCCGCGACGATATCGGCCTCTTTAAACTCCATCAAAGGGGGAATTTCTGTGGCAACAATGGGAGTTCCCGATGCCAGATATTCAAAAAACTTGAGGGGTGAAGTGAAAGTTGCGGCTATTCCAGAACGATGAGGATGAGCGAGAATATCGGCAGCTTGCAATAAACTCGGCAGACTTTTGTGAAAGATGTACCCTAAAAATGTTACATTGTCAACTTGGCGATCGCGGGCGAGTTTGTTATAGGCCTTCAGTTGGGCATCAGTCCCCCCAGCAAAAACAAATTGCAGGTCGGGGAGTTCTCGGGCGACCTCAATGAGCAAATCCACACCTTTAAAGTTATGAAGCCCGCCAGAATAAACAATAAGATGCTGACGATCGCCAGAAAGTAATTTTTTTCGCCATGCTTGCGCTTCTTCGGGATAGCGGGTTAAAAAAGAACGGTTAAAACTTAAATGCAGTTTGACAATTTTTTCTGGGGGCATACCATTGCCGATCATGTTCTCTCGCACTGAATCTGCAACTGTTACTGCGACTTGAAAAAGAGGGTTACAGACAATTTCGCGATCGTAGCGCGTGTTATTATCATGCTCGCGTTCGTAAATCACGGGAATCCCCGCTCGGACTGCCGTTTTAACCAGATTCCAATCGAGAGTATGTAAAATTTTAGTGTGGGGAAAAATATAACGCGGAAAATAATATTTACAGATTAAAGTACTCGGATGAGTCCATTTGTTGTTGCTTTCTCCGATCGGCCAGGGCATTGCTAAAGGAATTACCTTCAATTTGTTCTGAATTTGATAGAAGTCAACCAATTCTTGTGATGGAGTTTGCGGTCGGAAGGGAAAAAACCAATGGCTGGGATTAAAGGATTGTCGGTTTTGGCGTAGGTAGATTAAAAGGGAAGGATAATCTAAGTTAGCCATGCCGTTGGCCGTATTAACGTCGTGTACTAAGTGCGCAGCATTGGGTTGAGGTAAAGTGCTTCGTACAAAAAAAACGTAGTACTCGGACATGAAATTGAGAAATAAGGGGACGACAAATTAAGCGACTAAATCAATGTTAGTTGATTTTTAGAGAATTTCTCTTGGTTTCCGGCCCGACCTTGCTTGATAATGCCATTATGGGAAAAAACAAGTAATCATGTATCAGCTAAATACCCTCGAAACCTATCTCAAACAATACTTCGGCTACGATACCTTTCGACCGGGACAGCGTCAAATCATTGAGGAAGCCTTGCAAAATCGAGATTTGCTGGCGGTGATGCCCACCGGAGGCGGTAAATCTCTTTGCTTTCAATTACCGGCTTTACTCAAACCGGGGTTAACGGTGGTGGTTTCTCCCCTCATTGCCCTCATGCAAGATCAAGTAGATGCGTTGTTGAATAACGGGATCGGGGCGACATTTCTCAATAGTAGCTTGGAATGGGAGGCGGTGCGATCGCGGGAACGGGAAATCCTCCAAGGCAGGATTAAACTGCTCTATATTGCCCCGGAAAGGCTATTGAGCGAATCATTTTTGCCGTTTCTAGAAAGCGCGCGATCGCGGGTGGGGATTTCTGCGTTTGCCGTGGATGAGGCACACTGCGTCTCGGCATGGGGCCACGATTTTCGCCCGGAATATCGCCAACTTAAGGTATTGCGCCAACGCTACAAGGAAATTCCCGTTTTTGCGTTTACCGCGACGGCAACCAAGCGAGTTCGAGAAGATATTTGCACGCAACTCAATCTCAACAATCCACGTATTTATATTGCTAGTTTTAATCGTCCAAATCTCTATTATGAAGTTAAGCGTAAAAGTCGTCAAAGTTACAACCAACTTTTAGAGGCAATTCGCGCTCAAAAGGGAACATCGGGGATTGTCTATTGTTTGAGTCGTCGTAAAGTTGACGAAATTGCCTTTCGATTGGCAAAAGATGGGATTTCTTGTCTTCCTTATCATGCGGGAATGGAATCGGACAAGAGAATTGAAAATCAAAATCGCTTTATCCGCGATGACGTACAAATTATTGTGGCAACTGTTGCTTTTGGAATGGGGATTAATAAGCCCGACGTGCGCTTTGTTTTTCACTACGACTTGCCACGCAATTTAGAAGGATACTATCAGGAATCGGGGCGGGCGGGACGAGATGGAGAATCTGCAAGCTGCATTCTCTTCTACAGTCCGGGGGATAAGCCCCGTATCGATTATCTCATCGACCAAAAACCCGATGAAAACGAACAGCGCCTAGCCAGACAGCAACTGAGTCAAATTGTAGACTATGTGGAAGGAACGGAATGTAGAAGAACGATTCAATTGCGTTATTTTGGGGAACGATTTTCTGGGAATTGCGATAATTGCGATAATTGCCGCAATCCCCAACCCATTGAAGATTGGACAATTGAGGCGCAAAAATTTCTATCTTGCGTCTATCGCTGTCAGCAAAAATTTGGCATGATTCATATTATTGACGTGCTGAGAGGGTCGAGTAAAAAAAAGGTTTTAGATTACGGACATCATTTATTATCAACTTATGGAATTGGCAAAGATAGAAGTGCGGAGGAATGGAAACATCTCTCGCGATCGCTCTTGCATCAGGGTTTATTAAACGAGACGAACGATGGCTATCGAGTTTTAAAGTTAAATAAAAAAAGTTGGGAAATTCTCAAAAAAACGCGATCGGTGAGCATTGCCGTTCCACAAAAAACGACGAAAACAACGAAAACAGAAAACAACCCCCGACAAATCGAAGCAGAACTGTTGTTCGATCGCCTGCGCCTGTTGCGAAAAAACCTCGCCGATGCCCAATCCGTCCCGCCTTATGTGATTTTTGCCGATTCCAGCTTGCGAGCAATGGCACGACAACGCCCGCAAACTCGAGAGGAATTCGCGAAAGTTCCCGGAGTGGGGGCGAAAAAATTAGAACGCTACGGCGATCGCTTCCTCTCGGAAATTCGCGAGTTTTGCCAAGAACAGAAAACCCCCGTTTTCGTGGCTTCCGACACGCAAATGACGACATTGGGACTATACCAACAAGGGCTAAATATCGAAGAAATTGCCAAAGAGAGAGGCTTACGCGCCAATACTATCATTACTCATTTGAGCGAACTCATCGAAATGCGACAACCTATTGACCTCGATCGCCTTGTGGATCCCGAACGACAAAAAGCGATCGTCGCCGCGATCGAAAAGGTGGGAGATAAAGCATTAAACCCCATTCGCGACACTGTGGGGGAAGAATACACCTATGAAGAGATTCGCCTGACGCGATCTCGCTGGCGCAGGGAACAAGAAGACGAAAAAGAGCCGTTTTAACAGTCACCAGTCACCGGTTAATATTACCGATGTTCTAACGGCTCCCAGAAATCTTAGAGAACCTGCCAAAAGTTATTAATTTTCTTCATCATTCTTAATTTAAACCCGTTCTATCCTACAATACCCGAGTAAACTTAAAGTTATAAGGAGCAAGGCAGACGATGCAGGTGGCGCAAAAGCCTCTGACTGTTCCCAAGGAATTCTTACTGGCACCCGGGGGATTTAATCCAAATGTTCTTCTGTGTATAACGGCAGTGATTCTTTTGACCGTATCGAGTTGCGGTTATTTTCTGGGGACTTTGCCCCATTGGTTGAGTTTTTGGCTCAATGTCCTTGCCTTGCATATATCGGGTTCGGTCATTCACGATGCTTCTCATAATTCTGCCCATGCCAACCGCATCATTAATTCGGCATTAGGTCATATCAGCGCTTTAATTTTGGGTTTTGCCTTTCCTGTTTTTACGCGGGTTCATCTCCAACACCACGGTAACGTTAACGATCCCGACAACGATCCGGATCATTTCGTTTCTACTGGCGGCCCCCTCTGGTTGATTGCGCCGCGTTTCTTCTATCACGAAGTTTTCTTTTTCAAGCGCCGCTTATGGCGAAAATACGAGCTTTTAGAATGGTTTCTCAGTCGCTTGTGCGTTGCAATCTTAATTGGTGTTTCCATTCGCTATAATTTCTTCTCCTATATTGTCGATTATTGGTTTGTTCCCGCCCTTGTCGTGGGAATCGCCTTGGGACTCTTTTTCGATTATTTCCCCCATCGTCCCTTTCACGAACGCAGTCGCTGGAAAAATGCCCGCGTATATGCAAACCCCATTCTCAACCTGCTGATTATGGGACAAAACTATCATCTCGTTCACCATCTCTGGCCGTCGATTCCTTGGTATAAGTATCAACCCGCTTATCGTGCCACAAAGCCCCTACTGGAATCAAAAGGCAGTCCTCTGTCATTGGGAATTTTTCAGGGTAAAGATTTTTGGGGTTTTCTCTACGATCTATTTGTTGGGATTCGCTTTCACCATAAAAAGAAAGAATCGGAATAACTTCGCGTTCCTCGCCAGTCGCGATCGCCTAGAGAATCCGATATAATGCCAGTTGTTACTGGCGATCGACCCCCATGAATGAAAACAAGACTAATGCTCTCCCCAAGATCGTTTTATTTTATCCCCTTTTTACCGGGGGTGGGGCCGAAGCCGTCGGACTTTGGATATTAGAAGCGCTCAAAGAAGAGTACGATTTGACGTTATTCACCCTTACCGCGATCGATCTCAATAAAATGAATTCCATGTACGGAACCGATCTGGACTCCAAGCAAGTGAGAATTCGTACTGTTTTTGACCATCGCTTTCAGAGTTTGATTTATTTTCTCGTTGCTAATAATAAATGGGCGAGGATGTTTTTCTTTCATTTATTCATTCGTCGATTCAAGCAGCATCGCCACGAGTATGAGGTTCCGATTTCCGGCTATAATGCCGTAGATTTGGGTGGAAATGGTATTCAATACATTCACTGGATTAAAGTCTTAGAAGGCAATGCTTTTTTTCAAAAAATTTCCGATTTTTCCCTCTCTTCTTTAAAAAGTAATTTATGTCTGGTTAACTCCCAAGTGGTGGGAGAAACAGTTAAAGAAGTTTATGAATGCGAATCCAAAGTTATTTATCCACCCGTTGTTTTGGAAGTGCAAGATATCCCTTGGAAATCTAAAGAAGATGCGTTTATTTGTAGTGGCAGATTGACCAAAGCCAAAGAACCCCACCGAGTGATTGAGATATTAAAGCAAGTCCGCGATCGCGGTTTTGATATTAAACTCTATCTCACTGGAGGAGGCGGGGGAACTTATGCAGTGGGCTATCAACGCCAATTGCAAAAAGCGATCGCGGCAAATTCCGATTGGGTCACGCTTTATCAAAACTTACCCTATTCCGAATATGTAAATGTTTTAACGCGATGTAAATACGGCATTCACTATAAAAAAGAACCCTTTGGAATTTCCATCGCGGAAATGGTTAAAGCCGGAGCCATTCCTTTCGTGCGCTCTCAAGGCGGACAAGTTGAAATTGTCGGGGCTGAAAATGAAGCATTATTATTTAAAAACCCCAAAGAGGCAGTTGAAAAAATTGTTAATATTTTAGAAAGCTCCGATCGACAATCGGATTTGAGTCGCAATCTCAAACAACGAAATACGCTCTTTTCCACCACAAAATTCAAGGAAGAAATGCAGCAGGCCGTTGCTACGTTTTTGGCCAAGGGAACTTAAGTCAATTGCAGATTGCGAAGATCCGGCTACAATCGATGTAAAGTCACGATTTATTGAATTTTTTTCATGTCCTCGCAACCCAAAATTTCCTTATTGGCACCGGACTTATCCGGGGGAGGTGGAACGAGAGTTTATCTCTTGGCTAAGGTTTTGCAGCAATTGAATTTAGATGTTAAAGTATTCGGTTGCCTTTTTGGTCAAGAAATTTACCCGACTCCACCCAATAATCTGGCGCTTCAATGGGTTAAAGGATGCGATTTTCCTTCATTTTTCGGACCTCTACAAGAAATTGTCAGGGCGATCGACGGAGATATCATTTATGCGGTCAAACCCAGACCGACCAGTTTTGGAATTGGCTTAATCAAGCACTTTCTGTCGAGAAGTCCCCTACTGTTAGATATTGATGACTGGGAATTAAGTTGGTTTGGCGGCGATGATTGGCAATATCAGCCCAATCCTAAAAAAGTCGCGCGAGATATTCTCAAACAAAATGGAGCCTTACGAGATCCCCAACATCCGCTTTATTTAAGCTGGTGCGAAAAACTCATTCATCGTGCCAATTTGGTCACTGTCGATACCCAATTCTTGCAAAATCGCTACGGTGGTACGTATCTTCCCAATGGTAAAGATACTCATTTGTTTAATCCAGATCGCTTCAATCCCGAAGAAACGCGAGCCAAATACGGCTTATCCGACTACCGCATTTTAATGTTTCCGGGTACCGCGCGTCCCCATAAAGGCTTGGAAGATGCGATCGAAGCATTACACATCCTCGATCGCCAAGATTTGCGTTTTGTTTTAGTGGGAGGACGAAATATTGGCGATGGTTATGTCGAAGAACTCCTCGCAAAAGGGAAACCTTGGATTGTCAAACTCCCCTCAGTGCCTCTAGATCGAATGCCAGAAGTTGTATCAGCCGCCGATATTATCATCGTCCCCCAACGCCAGACCGCTACAGCAGGCGCTCAATGTCCCATTAAACTAACTGACGGCATGGCTATGGCCAAGCCCATTATCTCCACGCGGGTTGGTGAAATTCCCCACGTGCTGGGAGAAACGGGATACCTCGCCGATCCAAATTCTCCCGCACAACTCGCCGCGCAAATCGAAGCCATTTTCGACAATTACGATGCAGCAGTTGCCCTGGGCCGTAAAGCCAGAGAACGGTGTATAGAGTATTATAGTCTTGAAGCTATGGCCGCTATCCTCAAAGATGCGATCGCCAACTTAACCAATTCACGCGCTATCAAACTTTAAACCAGAGACATTCAACCCCAAAAATCGGGTATTGCCTAATCGGGTATTGTTTACCATCTATCGTTCCTTGAAATGACTCCTAAACGATTATTACTTAAATTTGTTTTTCGACATCCGTTTTTGGTTATTTTAACGATTCTTTCGGGATTTTCAGGTGCGATTTTCAATGGAATTAGTACAGCATTAATCGTTCCCCTCGTTTTGAGTTTTCTGGGTCAGGATAGCGAACTTTTAAAGAGAGGACCGGAAGTTCTCCAACAGTTTTTGTCTCTCTTTGATAGGTTTACCGGAGATTGGAAGTATCTCGCCATGTTAGGGGTGGTCCTATTGGCGATCGTTTTGAAAAATCTTACAGCTTATATTACAGCAATAACAGCCGGTTATTTTTCTATATACCTAACCAATGAAATTCGCTTAGAAGGACTTGAATTCTTATTAAGAGTCGATCTCGATTACCATACTAAAACAAAGGTGGGTGATATCGTTAATTTTTTAAATCGAGAAATTGGGCGCACGGTTAATTTGATTAAAATTGCACTGCAAATTCTAACCAATAGTCTTACTATTTTGGTTTTCCTCTGGATTTTATTGGCTTTATCTTGGCAACTTACTCTAATTTCTACATTTCTTCTAGTATGCCTTTCTTTGAGCAATCATAATCTGATTAAAAGAGCAAAAACTTACGGCAGATTGGTGTCGCAGAAATCTAATGCTTATTCGGGAAAATTACTAGAAATTCTGACCGGAATTCGCTTAATCAAAACATCAAGTACGGAGGAATTGGAATATCAACGAATTGCTAAAATTATTCGCGAACGAGAACAAGCGGAATTTAAGGCTCAAGCAAATTATGCAATTCTTAACCCAATCAATGAAGTGGGCGGAATTATCATTGTGATTGCGATCGTTGCTCTCGGTCGCTATTTATTTCTAGATCGCATCCAATCTCTTTCTACCATTCTTCTGGTTTATCTGGTAACGCTTTTTCGCTTACTGCCAATTATCGGAAAGTTAAACGCCAATCGCAGTCGCTTTGCTAATGTGATGCCCAGTGCGGCGATCGCTGCCAGTTTTCTGAAACAGGATGACAAACCCATGATGAAAAATGGTTCTCAGCAATTGCCAAGTTTCGATCGCGGTATTCGTTTTGAAAACGTCGCGTTTGCTTATCCGGGGCACGAAGATTTAGTCTTAGAAGATATCGATCTCTGGATTCCTAAAGGCACAACAGTGGCATTAGTTGGGTCTTCCGGGGCGGGAAAATCTACTCTCGTCGATTTGGTTCCTCGCTACTACGACCCCGATCGCGGACGTATTACCATTGATGATATCGACCTCAAAGATTTTCAATTTCGCAGCTTGCGGAAGGTGATGGGGGTTGTCGCTCAAGATACATTTTTGTTTAACAATACTATCGCTTATAACATTTCTTACGGTAAAGATGGAGTGGGGGAAGCAGAGATTATTGAAGCGGCAAAACGAGCCTGTGCCTACGATTTTATTATGGATTTGCCGCAAGGATTTCAGACAGAAATCGGCGATCGCGGCACGTTACTTTCTGGAGGACAGCGACAGCGCCTCGCTATTGCCCGCGCCCTTTTGAGAGATCCTCAGATTTTAATTCTCGATGAAGCCACCAGCGCATTAGATACTATTTCGGAACGGTTGGTACAAAAAGCAATCGACGAACTCTGTCGCGATCGCACGACCCTCGTTATTGCTCACCGCCTTTCGACGGTACGACAGGCTGATAAAATTGCCGTCATGGATAAGGGACGAATTGTTGAATTTGGCAATCATGAAGAGCTATTGCAGCGTGACGGACAATATGCCAAACTCTATCGAATGCAGTTCGGCAAACAAGCCTCTAAAGTGGCTTTACCGACAAATGCCAGTTTGATTCGAGCATCCTTACGGGCTTCTCGAGAATTGCGCGATCGCCTATCCTATGAGGTCAGAACGCGATTGAATGCCATGTTGGGATTGCTACAACTGGTGACGGAAGATTTAGTCGATACGCCAGAAGAACGAGAAGAATTAATTGAGGAATCCTATGAGGTGGCATTACGGTTATTGAAAACTCTTGCTTTTTATGAAGAACATGGGGCGAAATTATCAAATCGCGACATCTAGACGTTATCGAACGTTCTACCTTAAATATCCTGACAAATTTGGCGATCGCAACAAATTCGAGCAATTTTCCCATTCTTCCTCTTGACTCTCCCCTTGACTGGAGACTTTATGCTGGAGAAAGTTATCGAGATTGCTTATCGGGAGGAGATCGTGCAAACCCATCTACAAGTTCAAGGAATGAGTTGCGCTGGATGTGCCAGTCGCATTGAAAAAGTAATTCAAAAGGTTTCTGGAGTCGATGAATGCAATGTGAATTTTGCCCTTTCTCGCGCTACCATCACTTACGATCCCGATACGATCGCGATCGACAATATTCAAAAAGCCATCGAAAAGGCAGGCTATCAGGCTTTTCCTTTAGTGGAAAGAGAAGGGGAAGATACGGAGCAAATTGCCCGCAGAACTCGACAGAAAGAGTTAAATCGTAAATCTATTATCGGCGCGATCGCGAGCTTTTTCCTCGTTTTTGGTTCGATTCCCATGATGACGGGATTGCACGTTCCTTTTATCCCTCTATGGCTGCATAATCCTTGGCTGCAACTCATTATTAGTTTACCTGTTATGACATGGTGCGGTAAGGACTTTTTTAGCGGTGCTTGGAAGTCGTTAAAACATCGTACCGCAGACATGAATACGCTGGTTGCATTGGGGACGGGATCGGCTTATCTTTACTCTTTATCGATTACCTTCTTTGCTGACTTTTTTCGCGATCGCGGTTTATCCACCGATGTTTATTATGAGGCAGCAGTTGTTATTATTACCTTGATTCTATTGGGTCGTTTGTTGGAAAATCGCGCTCGAGGTAAAACATCAGAAGCCATTCGGAAACTGATCGGATTGCAAGCCAAAACAGCACGGGTTATTCGGGGCGATCGCGAACTCGATCTTCCCATTCAAGACGTTATTATCGGCGATATTATTCTCGTGCGTCCGGGGGAAAAAATTCCTGTCGATGGGGACATTATCGCAGGAAGTTCTACGGTTGACGAGGCGATGATAACCGGGGAATCTATGCCCGTGCAAAAGCAAATTAGCGATGAAGTTATTGGGGCGACAATTAACAAAATGGGAAGTTTTAAATTTAAGGCTTCTCGGATTGGTAAAGATACCGTATTGGCACAAATTGTAAAATTAGTCCAAGATGCGCAAGGGAGTAAAGCCCCGATTCAAAAACTTGCCGATCGCGTTACGGCTTGGTTTGTGCCTACCGTCATGGTAATTGCGCTGATAACGTTTGCAACTTGGTTTATTGTTACGCAAAATATTACCTTTGCTTTAGTGACAACGGTGAGCGTTTTAATTATTGCCTGTCCTTGTGCGTTGGGTTTAGCAACACCCACATCTATCATGGTGGGAACGGGTAAAGGTGCAGAGAATGGAATATTAATTAAAGGTGCAGAAAGTTTGGAAACTGCCCATAAATTGCAAGCCATCATTTTAGATAAAACGGGAACGATTACCAAAGGAAAACCAAGCGTAACCGATTATATCACTACGAACGGTGTTGCAGAAGGAAACGAGATCGAAATATTAGGTTTAGCCGCAGCCGTTGAAAAGAATTCAGAACATCCATTAGGACAAGCGATCGCAGAATATGCTCGAGAACAGGAGATCGAAAACTTTCCAGAAGTGACCAGTTTTGAGGCGATCGCGGGGATGGGAGTGCAAGGAAAAGTTACGGGAAAATGGGTGAGGATTGGCACAAAACGCTGGTTACAACAGTTGGGAATTGAGACAGAACTATTCAGCGATCGCGCTCGAGAATGGGAATCAGAAGCGAAAACCACCGCATGGATCGCCGTTGATGGGAAAGTAGAGGGATTGTTAGCGATCGCCGATGCGTTAAAACCTTCTTCAATTGCTGCGATCGCTACTTTGAGAAAAATGGGGTTGGAAGTGGTGATGATGACGGGAGATAATGTTAAAACTGCGGAAGCGATCGCGAAAGAAACGGGAATTCGACGCATTTTTGCAGAGGTAAAACCCGACGAAAAAGCCGCGAAAGTCCGAGAATTGCAAGCTGAAGGAAAAACCGTGGCGATGGTCGGTGATGGGATTAATGATGCACCTGCACTGGCACGCGCAGATGTGGGAATTGCGATCGGAACGGGGACGGATGTGGCGATTTCTGCGAGTGATATTACCCTGATTTCGGGGGATTTACACGGCATTGTCACGGCAATTCAACTCAGTCGTGCCACTATGCAAAATATCCGTCAGAATCTCTTTTTTGCCTATATTTATAATGTTGTTCTGATTCCCATTGCTGCTGGGGTTTTGTATCCTGTATTTGGCTTGTTACTCAATCCTGCGATCGCGGGTACGGCGATGGCATTTAGTTCGGTTTCTGTTGTTACTAATACCCTCCGATTGCGAAACTTTTCGGTCAAGTTGTAAAATTTTACTCACAAGAATTACAATCAGATACATTAACTAAACAAAACTGTATTGCTATATTTTTTATAATTCTCCAATTTTCATTAGGGTTTTGGACATTAGTGTCCTCAAGCAAAATTCGATTTTTAAGATTGGATAAGTTACAGAAAAAAATCTTTTGGGATGAAGTAATTGAATTACTAAAAAAGGAAGACAAAATAACATCTTTTGATTTTATAGCAATCCTAAATGAGTTGTGAAAAAGCATCGAATCTTTCCAGATTAGGAAAATTGAATAATTCATATTTTGCAAAAAGTTGAAATAGATGATTAAGGAGCTTAAAGTTTTTGCCA
>JBCCVR010000171.1:0-17049 GCA_039194995.1 Cyanobacteria bacterium P01_E01_bin.42
GCTTTTTAACAATTATCTTTGGGTTTGCCAGTTTCTATACGGATCTGCTGAGACAAAATCCCGATAATTTCTCCGGTTTACAAGATGGTTTTTTGTCAATTTATTTTTCAATTGTTACTTTTTCAACCGTCGGCTATGGCGATATTCATCCCACTTCTATGCTATCGCGGACTGCGGTTATCTGTGAAATTTTCATCGCCATGTTTTTCAGTTTAATCGTTATTTCAACAATTCTTTCTTGGACGATCGCCCACAAGCGATCGCAACAAGAAATTACTATTAAAAAACGAATCATGGAACGAAAGAAAGAGAAGATATCCACAGTCTGACACTATAGCAAGTCTATTTGAGTTTTAAACAAACCAATGTCTAACAAAATCTTCATATTCAGGTGTGGAACTGGCATCACTTCGACAAGCTCAGTGACCACCTGCCAGTGTTTGAGAAAATTAGAAACAGGCTTCCAGCCTGTTCCACTCGTTTACAATTCATGTAGGTTTACTATACAAGTTTTCTCCTAACCGTTCACTGATTCAAAGGCATGGGGCTAACTCTCAGATTTCCTGTTAAAAACTTAGGTCGAACCACACTTTTACAGAGTAACCATAAAACTCGCAGTTCGCCCGCGCATTCTGTCCGTTTCCACTGCCCCGGACGACAGAAAAGAAGCTGAATCAAAGCCCGATTTTGCTCTAATGTCATGGTATCAAACGAGACCCGTAAAGCATCGCGATCGCGAGTTAGCATCCCAGAAAACTCTAAATCTTCGCCGACAATTTCCACCATAACGGCAGCATTTTCATGTACCGAGAGAGGCTCTTTGAGTTCAATTTCCGCACCGACTTCCGAGAGGTTTGTTGTAAATCCAGAAATAATGCGATCGCCGATTTTTAAGCGAATTAAGCGACGCAATTCAAACCAAGGAGCAGAATCCGCTTGTGGAGATTCGAGTAAGCTCAATAAGGCAGTGCTTAAAATTAAGAGATTGTAGCATCCCCAAAATGCACTCAAAGCAAATAGGGTGCGTTCTTCTGAGGAATAGTTGATAAAGTCGGAAAACTGAGTGGTGAATTTGTACAAAAGATTGCCCATGCCGATCGCATTAATCAGGAAAATAACAATCAAAGGAATAGCTAAACTCCAGTTAAAAACAAAGCGATCTTTTTCAACACCTTTGGGAGTCACTTGAAATCCTTGAGAAAACGGATTCAACATGGTTTGAATGGCTGTTATCGAGAGAGGTACGCATTGAATCACCGCATAGACATCCGAAATCAATACTTCTCGCGATCGCTGGTTCAACCATGCAAAGCTAACGAGTTGGGCAAGGTAAAACGGTAAAAAAAAGTTCGACCACTCCGCTAAAGTTGTTTCAAAGAGAATGGCATTACCGAACAAGAAAACAACAGGCAACATGAGAAAAACTAATCTCGCAATGGGTAAAAACCATTGAAAAATACCCGAAGCATGAACAATTCTTTGACGTAGTGTTAAATTAGGAACGGTTAAAGGGTTTTCGGGAATGAATAGCGCTTGTAATGTTCCCCGGCACCAGCGCTGGCGTTGAGTAATATATCCGGATAAATTCTCCGCCGCTAAACCCGCACTCAGTTCTTCATCGAGATAAATGGTTTGATAGCCGAGAGAATTGAGGCGAATTCCGGTAAAATAATCTTCCGATAGAGAACCCGTAACAAAACCGCCACTCTCTTCTAAAACATTGCGACGAATGACAAAACCACTACCATAACAAAGAGATGTATCCGTGCCGTCGCGAAGTTTTTGATAGTGGCGAGAAAAGAACTCAATTTCAGAGCTTATTTCTGCTTCAATGCCTAAATTAACGGGAATTGAATCGCGATTGTAAAAGTATTGATGGGTTTGTAAGAGTCCGAGATTAGGGCGTTGAAAAAAGCCTAAAGTCCGAGATAAAAAATTGTGGGTGGGAACAAAATCGGCATCAAAAACAGCGATTAATTCGCCTCGAGATTGGGTTAAAGCGTGATTGAGATTGCCTGCTTTAGCGTGACTATTATCCGATCGCGTCACGTAATAGCAGCCTAATTCCTCTGCTAGTTGGCGAATATTTTCCCGCTTGCCATCATCGAGAAGGTAAATTTGCTTGTGGGGGTACGCAATCGCCTGACAGCCAACAATCGTACGTTTGAGAACATTTTCGGGTTCGCTGTAAGTCGGGATAAAAATATCGACTGTCGGTTGATACGCACCGCTTTGCACGTCCTTTTCGAGAATATCCGCTTCTTGCTTGCGATCGCGCTTATTCAACACCAAAAAGGTTTGTAGTCCGTAGTCGAGAAAAGCGACAATTTCCAACAGAAATAGACCCAGACTTAATGTTCCAACGACGGGATTTTCGAGATTGAGAGTCGAGAAAAAACGCCAAAACAAATAACGCAGAGCAAAAGCCAGTAAAATAGAAACGGCTGTTAGGGAAAGCAGGCGATTGGGTTGGGGAAAAAGTTTCACGATCGCGAACAATCCGGCCAATAATCCCATGACAACGAACGTACCGTGGCGATCGGGAGAAAGTAATGCCTGCAATATTAAAGGCAGTCGATTTTCGAGTTGATTAAGTTTGGTAAAGAATTGACTGACGGGTGCAATATCAATCGCCCATGCTGTTAAAATGCAAAGAGCGAAGGCAATACAGCCTAAGAAAATGGCTGTGGTGAAGTTGGTCGGTTTTCTATTTTGTTTTTTATTTTGAGCCTGCTTGTGGCTCTCAGCTTTTCTTCTAGCTTTAGTATTGGAAGGGGAAATCATGGGTATTCTGGGGTAATTGGCTGAAAGCATACGCGATCGGCAGAAAATCGCGAGATAAAATTGCAGAATAAAATTGCAGAATAAAAATGCAATGTAAAAATGCAATGTAAAAATGCAGTGCGAAATCGGAGTTTACTCTTGCGCAAACCCACTAGAAAGTTAAAAATTTGATAGATTACACGGTTGCTATTTTACCCGTCCAATGCAGTACGAAATCTAAGGTTGAGAATTTAAAGTAAAACCTTGAATTCGTAACTTACCATTCGTTAATAGAACAGGTAAAATTTCCAACTATATCGAGTATAGAGGGATTCTCTGAAAATTTACTGAGAGGAGAAAATTTAATTCGAACAAGATTACCCTCTAAACAGAAGGATTTTGTGATACTTACTCCTTCTAATATAGAGTCATCATCAATTCTGGCTGATATTTTGTCGTGAGGGCGTGCTGAGTGCCGAGAATCGCAAAAATAGAAGTCATGGCTTTTCTCGCCCCATCATCGTTATATTTGCGATCGGTTTCCACAATTTCTAATAGGAATTTGAGCGCATCCTCATAATTTTCCTCTAGTGCCAATCGACAGGCATAGGCATACTTGCGTCCCAGTTCCGTGTTATCGGATTTATCTGCGGCTTGTTTAAAGTCGATTAGGGCTTTGAGGGATTGTGCTTGATTGAAACGATCGCGATCCTCAAAACCAACAGAGTCTAATAATGCTTTGGCTTTATCAAACTTCTTTAACCGAACAAGAAAGCGGGCTGCTTCTACGATCGCGATTGGATTGTCGGGAAAGCGAGCAAATAAGCGATCGAAGCCTTCCTTAGCGGCTTTCGCATTCCCTGCCGCGATCGCGCGCTTCACCTCTGTAATGCCCACTTCGAGATCCGATTTGAGATCGTATCCGGCTAACAGTTCTCGCAATCGGGGTTCGGGTAAAACGCCGACAAATCCGGGTTGCATTTCTCCGTCTCGGCATATTCTCACATCGGGAACGCCTTCAACGCTAAAACGAGAAGCTAAATCGGGATTCTTGTCAATATCAACTTTGACGAGCAGAAAATTATACTCCTGCGATAAGCCTTCTAAAATGGGTTTTAACACTTGACAAGGACCGCACCAAGTGGCGAAAAAATCCACTAGCACGAGGCGATCGTAGGATTTGGCGATCGCCTCTGCCTCAAAGTTGCTACTGTTAACCTCAATCCCAGTTTCCATTGATGCCTTCCTCTCTTGGTCGGAAATTATATCTAGTTTACCCGAAATTGAATTGCTTCATCTAAGATACTGCGAATTCCGACCCAAAAAAGCAGTAAAAAGCCGCCATTTCAAGGGCGAAACAGACGGCGTTTTTTATTCGGGGCAAAAATTAGGTATTTTCCCAGAAATTAAGTATTTTCCCAGAGAGCAAGACTGGTGCGATGGCAATGTCGATAAATATCAATCAAATGATAGCCACCGCGGTGAAAAACGCGATAGTGATCGAGCCAAACTACTAAAATTGTTAGCATGAGAAAGAGGTAATTACTACAGTTGCTAACTTGTTTTTGCCAAGGTTTTCGCTGCTGCTGCAATCGTTCTAAATGACCGATTTGAAAGCGCAGGTGTTGATGTTCGTCTTGGAGAATTTGTTGGCAAAGTTTCTGCAAGAGAGGGGAATGGGTGGCTTCTTGTAAGGCTTTATAATAAATAGTGGCAATGATTTCCGCCGTTAATAAGACCCGCAGGGCAACTTCTAAATTAACGCCACGACGAAAGCGACGAAAGAGGCGATCGGACCAATGTTTTTTCCGTAGAGTAATTCCCTCGCACTGCATAAAATTACCGAGATCTCGTGCGTGACGCTGCTCTTCGCCAATAAAAAGTTTCATGGCTTGTAGAAATGCCTCATCCTCCGATCGCTCGACATACGCTCGCGTTGCCTTCATTAAATTCGTGCCTTCCGACTGCTCTCCGAGTTGGAAGTTTTGGATCGAATGAGCGATCGCGGTTTTCTCATCGGGAGTCAGAAAATAAGGAGTATTCCAAGGTAAAGTCAACAAATTCTGACGATTTTGCTCGAAATAGGCAAGCCAATCCGCAGAAGTTTGCGGCGTTTTTAAAGAAGGTAAAGTTACAGAAGTCATAAAATTTTACCAATGGATGGCGAATAGGCAGCGAACTCGAGGCAAATTCAAGTTCGGCGTTAACTTCTAACTACTCTTCCCGTTCGGAGTTTTCCCCAAATTTGTCAAAAAATTTCGATCCCCCTAAGTCCGGACTTTGAGTTCTCCCCCCTTATTAAGGGGCCGGGGGGGATCTGCGATTTTGAGATGCACCCACAAAAAATCAGTTCGCCTGCCCAAAGTGGGAAGGACAAACCGTCTTACCAAACAATTCTCAAATTGAGAAGATTTCTATCTCCCCGTGCTTTTATCTTAAATTGCGGCGCAAGAAATCGCCTCCCCAAAGATAAAAGAGACCATGAGGGAAATACCCGACAATTAAACCTAAAGTTAGCGCAAACATGATTTCTCCCAACATATTGAGGGCTAAGGAGGTCGCATGAATGGAGATTTGGGCGAGGATGTAGAGAATGATTGCGCCCCAAAGCGCTTTGTTCCGAAAGTGCCAACCTTGGTAAATGCCCCAGCCCACGCAGGCAAAGAGAGCAAAATAGAAGGCGTAGAGCGAGATTGGCTGAATTGCTTCTGATACAAACATCGTTTTTGCCAACAGAGTTTCTCTCTCAACTTAACAGCAAGAATAAGCGAAGATAGAGATTACTGATTTTTTTTATAACAAAGACAATAAACTTTACCGAAAATCCGTCGTTTCTCAGCGATCGCCAGTTTTTTTGTTATCTATATTACCAGAACCAAAATAATTGATTGAGTTTTGTTACGCAATATTATCGATTAATGAGTTTCACAAGAATATTATTGTTTAAATCCAAACAGTCAGATGCAACCCCGATAGAGTCATTTAACTCTGTTTGCGTCTCAATAAAAAGCCACCGCAGCCAACGGCGAAAAGAGCGATAAGAGTAGAAGGTTCGGGAATATTTTGGGGTTCTTCTTCAGGGAAAAACCAATCATAATTGCTGTTAAAGAAAATACGGCTGCGAGTAATTGCCATATGCTGGTTGCCTGTCTCGCTATTGCTTCCGAGGTTAGTCGCAAAACTTTGGGACTCGGCAAAACTCGTCTCGTTATTATCAAACCCCAACAGAATATCGGCGGCATCCGTCAAACCTACAAAATTGAGGGCAAAAGTATAGTCGTCATCGGTTCCGGCAATTTCATCAAATCCTGACATGGAGTAAAGAATGCCGGCCACATCATCGGCACCTAACTCGCGCTGAGTTTCGCCAAAAAACGTCCCCTGCTGCATGACTGATTCTGTATTGGCATAACCAAGAGCGGCACCAACATCGCGATCGGCATTAGCAGAATAGTTATCCCCCACGGGTAGCAAAGAAAGATCGCGAGTATAGGTCGTCGAATCTACAATGCCTAAGTCGGTGGCAAACGGATCGTTATCGGCAATGCGAAAGTAGTTTTTATTGTCATCATCTCCTCGCAAATCGTCCGCCGAGCCGATGATACCATCCGCGCCCCGATTGAGATCGAAACTTCCGTTTGCCCCGATTCCCGATTTTGTATAGTCTCGATTGTTGCGACTTACTCCCGATTCAGAAGCGAGATTGGGATGACCCAAGCCCAAAGAATGTCCTAACTCGTGTAAGAGTACGGATTCAAAGTCCATCTGATTGCGATCGAGTTCTGTAGAGTCAAGATTTCCCGTTGTCGGCGTAAGATTATTCCAAGTGTCGATAACATTCTGGGTCGCAACGATCGCTTCTTGGGCAAAGATACTATCGGCATCAATTCCCACATCAATTGTATAGTGCCCGCCCGTACCGTTATAGCCAATTTGATGCGTGACCCTTGGGGTACTGAAGCTATTGAAGAGAAACGAAAAAGCATGAGTGGGACGGGTATCCGCGATCGCGATTCCGAGGGTCAAAACGCCCAAACTGTAAGGAATATACTGTGAAACTCTGGAAAGGAGATGAAAGCGCATCGCTAAAAACCGTGAACTTGTTTTCTACCATAGAGAGAATGAGCGGTAGAAAGATCGGCCATGATTCGTCTTTTTTTAAGTCATGTTACTAGGAACAAAACCACCACGATGGCGATCGCCCCTTAACCCAACCGCAAAAAATAGGATCGCATCCGCTATTACTCTGAATTTGTTACGAGAATTGACTTAAACTGTATTTTCTCGATCGATTGCCTAAATGTTAGGAATTTCCCTCAAATCCCTTAACTTCTCCAAGGGTATAGAGTGGCCTGCCTTTGACCTCTTCATAAATTCGTCCGATATATTCTCCCAAAATACCAATACTGACGAGTTGTACCGCACCGAGGAAGAAAACAGCAATATGAATGGTGGCAAAACCCGTAAGAGAAGCCGTCGGTTGGGCGATGCGCCAATAGAGTACTGTAAACGCCATAATGAGGGCGATCGCGGCGGCAAATAGCCCCATATACGTGGAAACCCGCAACGGGATGCGTGAAAAGGAAATAATTCCGTTTAAAGCCAGAGAAAACGACTTGCGAAATGTGTACTTTCGCTCTCCAGAAAAGCGGGAATCTCGCTCGAATTTAATTGCCGTTTGCCGAAATCCCACCCACGATCGCAGGCCGCGCAAATAGCGATTGCGTTCGGGCATGGCATTTAAGACATCTACCACTTGTCGATCCATCAGGCAAAAATCCCCCGTATCCGTGGGAATCTCCACATCGGCGAGACGCTTGAGAACGCGATAGAACCAATAGGCGTACAGCCGTTTGAGCCAATTTTCCCGATGGCGCTTGCTGCGTTGGGCATAGATGACTTGATAACCCGCTTGCCATTGTTCTGCCATGGCGATCGCCAATTCAGGGGGATCTTGCAGGTCGGCATCCATAATAATAATGGCTTCCCCCCGCACGAAATTCAATCCCGCCGTTACTGCAATTTGATGGCCGAAATTACGCGCCAAACTCAAATAACAAAAACGAGGATCTCGCTCGTGTAATTCTCGCATGAGCATGAGAGAGCGATCGCGACTGCCATCATTAATCAAAATGAATTCTGCCGTTCCATCCATGCGTTCTGCCACTTCTTCCAAGCGCTTGGACAGTTCGAGAATATTACTTTCTTCGTTATAAATCGGAATAACAAAGGTATATTTAGGACGCACTGTTTCAATGAACGATAAACAATGGCCAATTATTAATGATTCATGACTCATTATCAATCATCAATGACCGACCCACCCCTAACGCCTCCCAAGCGGGGAGTTATGACCCATTACCGCCCCAACTTATTGGGAATGCCCGCACAGCCTCCCGGAATAGTGGCACGGGTTTGTTTGTCTCCCCAATAGCAAAGATAGCAACGCTGTTCTTCACTCAAACGCTGAACGCCAGAGAAATCGGCTTTTTCGATGACGGCTCCGGTGTGTGCTCCGGTTTGATAGTTGGGGGGGGCGGTGAGACTGCGGGGGCTGGCGGTTTCGACATTGCCGTAAAAAAAGCGCGTTCCTTTGAGATCTGCGCCGCGCAGATCGGCATCGTAGAGTACCGTCCGGGCTAAATTGGCTTTGACGAGATCGCAAGCGCTAAAGTTTGCACCAATGAGGTAGGCTTCGCTGAGATCTGTCCAGCGCAGGTCGGTTTTGGACAGATTGGCACGAGCCAGCATGACTCCCAGATCGATCACTCGCAACCCATTCTCGCGATCTTCTGCATAACCCCCCGCACCGTCGAGAATGGCACGCCCGAGGAGTCCATCTCGGCGTAAGGGCGTTAAGAGTTTGGATTGGGAGAGAAAGCGAATAATTTTGGCTTTCCCCGCCGCATCGACGCTGCTTAAAATTGCGGCGGTGCGTCCTTCGGCAAAGGCTCTTTCTTGGGGCCAGTCTTCGAGCAAACCTTCATCGCTGAGTGCCAATTCGGAAATCCCTTGGAAATACGCATCAATGGTTTGCTGTTGGGTAATGGCATTTTGGCGCATGGTTAAATCTTTAGAGATCACGTACTGCTGCCATGCCACATAGACGGCGAGGACGGCGATCGCGATTTGCCCGAAAGCCCCGAACCAATCCGCCCAAGAGCCGAACTCGTCCCAATTGTTCGTTTGCAACCAAGTGCGAATGCTGCGAAATACGCCAAAAAAGCGGGCAAATCCCGCGATCGCCGCGATCGTTCCCATAATGCCCAAGACGATTGCCCGTTCTGCGGGGGTGAGGAATTTAAGCAGCCATCGTTGAATTGCCGGGAAGATAATGCGCAGGGAGACAAGGAGGGTAACGAGAGAGCCGGCAAAGAGGAGAAAGGAAACGTTAAAGTACCAACCCAGCACCATTACGCCACTGGCAACAAAGACGATCGCGCCGTTAAAAGATGTGGATCTGTCCTCCCAATCTTCAGAATTCGGCGACAGGGTGAAGGTGCGCGAAACCATTGCCAGTTGTTGCGCTGTGGGAAGTGGTAGGGGCGATCGCTCTTCCGTACTGTTGGTTTCGCGGTTGGATTGGAAGTCGGGTTTGGGGGTCATGGCGATCGCGGTTGTGCAAGTAGTCTTTCATTTTACCTGTTGCTCGTTTCGCGATCGCCATTAGTAATCTGGCGACAATCTCGCCAACGAGGAATCTTTGGTATAATTGTATTTAGAAAAACGTCAGCCGCACAGTAAAACCCGTAAAATTCAGAAAAAGTCAAGCACCCGATCGCAGAGTTGCTTAAGAAAAACTTAGGGGATTTTTCTTAGCAATCTTCCCCTTCCAAAAATCACCTGTTAAGATAGGGATGTAACAATTGAAATGCTGTGGCCGCAGCAAATTTCTGTTGTTACACCCCTAATTATCTAGGATGGGTCAGAGGCTTGGTAACCTTCTGGCTCTTTTTTTGTTGGAACGCAAAATTCCACAATAACCAACCTAACATTCTTCGTGTATTGTCCAACGATCGCGATCGACCCAATCTGCGATCGCCATCACTCGGGAGACCCGATCGATATCTCTCAACTCATCGCCACCGCCCCCCCGCGACGGCAATCCCCCGCCCCCTCCATCTTGCCTGCTGCCGTTTTTCGCACCCCATGAACGCCACCAAAAAACATATTTTTTTCGTTCCAACGGTGAATCTTCGTTCCGGTCGGGAGGTCGATATTCTGTAAATTTTCCTCTCGGTAGGGCGGTTCGAGGCTGAATAAGCCATTTTCCCAATGAATGCGAGGAGAAGCGATTGCCTCCTCAATGGAAAAATCAAAATCGATTAAGTTAGAAATGACCTGTAAAATTGCCGTGCGAATGCGATTCGAGCCACCCGATCCTAGGACGATTTCTGGCTTATTGTCCTTCAAGACGAGGGTGGGAGACATCATCGAAGAAATGCGCCGATCGCAAGGCCATTGATGAAACCCCGAGGGATTCAAATCCGCCTCTCCCAACATATTGTTGAGCATGATGCCCGTTCCCGGAATGACATAGGAAGACCCTTCCCCATTGGAGGTCGTCGCCGTCGCCGCATTCCCCTCCTCATCCATGACGCTAACGTGGGTCGTACTGCCCCATTTATTGAGAGTGCTTTGAAAGCGATCGCGATATTGTCCCACATGACCCACCGCCAAAAATTCCGCCGCAATATTCTCTTGGTAGATTTTAGCATCGTAACCATCCTGCCGCGCTTCATTGGTTAAGCACATCACCCGAGAGAGAATTTGCCAATGGCGATCGCTGCCAAATTCCAGCCCCTGAAAATCCACTGTTTCCAATAACTCCAAAGCAAAAGCAATCAACGCCCCCCCAGAACTCGGCGGGGGATTAGTCAGCATTTTTCGCCCCCGATAGTCGATGGCTAAAGGATTGCGACGCACGACCCGATATTCTCGCAAATCCTCTAGGGTTAAATATCCCCCTTGTTCTCGGCAATCTTCGACCAATTGGCGGGCAATTTCCCCGCGATAAAATAAATCCGGTCCCTCTGCCACCAAAGCCGCCAAAGTATGAGCAAAATCGGGATTGTAGAGCGTTTCTCCCGCTTTTAATAGGCGATCGCGCGGGGCGTAAATTTTCCGAGATTCCGGCAGAGCCGATAAAATAGGCACAAGGAGTTCGCTAATGCAAAACCCTTGAAAGGGGTTGATTTTCACCCCCTGTTTGGCATAAGCGATCGCGGGTTCGGCCACGATTTTGAAAGGTAAGCGTCCCAATTGTTCCCGGACTGCAAATATCCCCGCCACATTCCCCGGCACGGCGATCGCTCCTAAACCGATATGAAACGCCTGCACTGCATCCCCAAAATTCACATCCACTTCGTAAAAATTAACCTCATCAAGGGGCCGTTTTTGTCGGGGCGTTTGGGTAAAAAAATCAAAAAGAATATTTTCGCCGGCCTGGGTATGAGCCAACAGAAATCCGCCGCCGCCAGCAGAAGTCAAAGTTGGTTCTACCACAAAAGAAGCCAAAATTGCCGCCACGGCTGCATCAAACGCATTGCCCCCCAAAAGAAGCATTTCCCGTCCTGCCTCTGCGGTTTTGGGATGTCCGGCGGCAACAATGCCGCGAGTTTTGGGTTTGGCAATGGTCATCAGCAATTATGATTATTACAATAGGGGATTCGCGTTTTTCTAGAGTAGTCGAAAGCCCGCGCGATCGGTTAAAACGGAAGACAGGGATTGGAATTGATATGAGCAACGAACGCTATCAAAATTATCGCGATCTAGTTTATGAGTTACTCAAATGTTCGGGAGAAGAGCGGTTGGAAGTACTGGCCGATCGCCCGGAACTCATCGATGCAGGTTTGGTGGAAACCCTTTCGCAAATTGCCGCCGAATTAATTGCCGGGGGAGACTTTGACGAAGCGCAACAACTGCAAATTCTCGCCACGCGAATTAATGCCGACCTTGCGAAAGTGCCGGTTCCCGAACAGCCCGTTATTCCCCTACAAGCCAAACAAGAAGCCGATCGCCTCCTGCAACAAGGCATCGAACGCTATCAAACCAGTCAATTCAAATCCGCCTTGCACGCTTGGCAACAAGCCCTCGGCATTTACCAAGAAATCGGCGATACGGCGGGAGAAGCGGATGCCTTGAGCAATTTAGGGATTGCCCTACAATCTCTCGGTCAGTATCAAAAGGCGATCGAACGCTATCAACAATCCGTAGCCGTCAAGCGAGAAAGCGGCGAATGGTTGAATGTTGCCCTCGCCACCACGCGATCGCCCGAAATCCATGCCATCGGGCATCACGTTCGGGGAGAATACAATCTGGCCATGAAACTGGCCATCGAACATTTTGATAAGCATTTCCTTCTCGCCCATTCCATCGGCGATCGCCTCGGAGAAGCAAAATCCCTCTCCCATCTGGGCAAAGCCTACGCCGCCTTGGGTCGGTATCGCGAAGCCATCGACTATCATCAACAGGCTCTAGAGCTTGCCCAAACCATCGGCGAGCGATCGGTGACGTTTCAATCTTTACTCAATGCGGGCGTGGCCTGCGAAGCCCTAGGGGACTACCCACAAGCCGTAGACTACTACCATCGCTATTTATCTTTCCAAGATACTGCCTCCCAATCCAAACAAGTGGCTTGCGCCTTGGGGGGTTTGGGCAATACCTACTACTGCTTGGGAGAATACGATCGCGCTTTGGAATATTACCAAAGATGTTTAAGCCTGACCCACATCCAAAATGACCTTGCAGAACTCTCGACCGCTTGGAACGGTTTGGGCAATACCTACTACTATTTGCAAAATTATCCCGAATCCTCTCGTGCCTATGAAAACGCCCTCAACTGCAAGCAAGAATACGGCGATCGCTTTGGCGAGGCGATCGTTTTGGGCAATTTGAGTAAAGTCCAGCATTCCCTCGGTAATTACGAAGAGGCACAGGCCTATCACCATCAATCTTTATTGTTGAAACGCAGCTTGGAAAAACAACTTAACTAAATTTTCTGGTGGGACAAATGCCCCATCGAGACCCTACAATGAAAAGAGCGACACCTCGGGCAAACATTGATTATGGTGCTAGATCTACGCGAATTTTATACAGCAACGAACCCCAGCAGAACCCTCAGTGTAGAAGACGAACAAGATCGCCTTTACTACATCGATTTTTCTTCAGTGCGAGGCGGTCAAATCATTGAAGAAATTCGCGATAATATCACTTTCTTTTCACCAGAAGAACCCACCTGTCAATTATTTACCGGACATATCGGCTGCGGGAAATCGACAGAACTGCGACGACTCGAAGCCGAACTCAAGCAAAATGGCTTTCACGTGGTTTATTTTGAGTCCTCGGAAGATTTGGAAATGGGAGATGTAGATGTTGGGGATATTTTACTGGCGATCGCCCGTCGCATCAGCGAAAGCCTTGCCAGTTTGCAAGTTCCCCTTGAAGAACCCAAAGGTTTAAAAATTCTGCTGCAAGGGGCAGCCAAGTTATTGCAAGCAGAAATCGAACTTTCTGGAGAAGCCTCCATCCCAGGATTGGGTACTGTTAAAGGCAACACCTCTGGGGATTTTTCGGCGGAAGTCGGGGTGGGACTCGGTCAAGTCAACGCCAGTAATGAAGGGATTTCCTTTGTTGCCCCGGGCATCGGCAAAATTACGGCCAAAGCTAAAAATAGCCCCGAACTGCGCAGTAAATTGCGAGAGTATCTCGGTCCGCGCACGGCTTCCCTGCTCGATACTATCAATCAAGAACTCCTCGAACCCGCCCAACAACAACTGAAGGAACTCGATAAGGCAGGCTTGGTGGTAATTGTCGATAATCTCGATCGCGTGGAAAATCGTCCGACCACTTGGGGACGACCCCAACACGAATATCTCTTTGTCGATCGCGGCGAACAACTCAATCAACTCAATTGCCACGTCATCTATACGATGCCCCTCGCCTTGATGTTCTCAAACGACCTCAATCGCCTCACCAGTCGTTTTGCCACGGAACCTTACGTTTTACCGATGGTTCCCGTGCGATTGAGCGATGGCAGCGAATGCAGCGAGGGTTTGGAACTCTTGAGACAAATGGTTCTTGCCCGCGCCTTTCCCAAGGATTCTCCAGAAGAACGACTCGATCGCATTACTGAAATTTTCGATACTCCTGCCACCCTCGATCGTCTCTGCCAAGTGAGCGGCGGTCACGTGCGCGGATTGCTGCGGATTCTGAACGACTGGATTAAAAAACAGCGCCAACTCCCCCTCACTCAAGATATTCTCGAATCTGTCGTGCGCAAGCAATGCGATCGCATGAGCAAGGCGATCGATGATAACGAATGGGAACTTCTGCGGCAAGTGCGGGAGAAAAAACGAGTGAGCGGCGATGCCAATTACGATGTTTTGGTTCGCAGTATGTTTGTCTATGAATATCGCGATGAGGAAGAATCGTGGTTCGAAGTCAATCCCCTCCTCGCCGAATCCAAATATCTCGCTTGAGGTCGAAAAATGATATGGTACTAGATCTACGCAAATTTTATACAGCCACCAATCCTAGTACAATCCTCACCGGCGAGGACGAAGAAGAGCGCCGCCTCTACTCTATCGATTTTTCTTCCGTACGAGGAGGACCCATGATTGCAGAAATTTGCGATCGCATTATCCGTTCGCCAGACGAACCCACCTATCAGTTATTTACAGGACATATCGGCTGTGGCATATCTACAGAACTGCGCCGACTCAAAACTAGACTCGAGCAACACGACTTTCACGTGGTTTATTTTGAATCTTCCGAAGATTTGGAAATGGCGGATGTAGAGGTGGCAGATATTTTGCTGGCGATCGCTCATCACGTCAGCGAAAGTTTGGACAGTTTACAAATTTCTCTGGAGAATCCCCAAGCGTTAAAAAAAATATTGCAGGAAGCGGCACAATTCGTTGAAATCGAACGCCCCGACGAAATCTTTCCCAACTTTGGTAAGATTACCGCCAAAGCCAAAAATAGCCCCGAACTCCGCAGTAAGTTGCGAGAATACCTCAAACCCCACACGGCTTCTCTCCTTAATGCGATCGATCGAGAATTGCTCGAACCGGCTAAAATGCAACTCAAGGAACTCGGAAAAGCGGGATTAGTGGTTCTTGTCGATGGCCTCAATCGCGTGGAAAATCGCCCCACCACTCGGGGACGACCCCAACATGAACATCTTTTTATCGATTGCGGCGGGCAACTCAACCAACTCAATTGCCACGTTATCTATACTATGCCCCTCGCCTTGATGTTCTCTAATGACTGCGCTCGCCTCACCCGCCATTTTTCTGCGAAGCCTCACGTTCTGCCCATGATTCCCGTGCGCGATCGCGACGGTCGCGAACATGCTGAAGGCATGGCAGTGTTAAGGCAAGTCGTTCTCATTCGGGCCTTTCCGAAGGACTCGCCCGAGGAGCGCTTGCAGCACATCCCCGAAATTTTTGATACCCCCGAAACCCTCGATCGCTTGTGTCAAGTCAGTGGCGGTCACGTACGCGGATTGCTGCGGATTCTTAACAACTATATTAAAACACAGCGCCAACTTCCCCTAACCCGAGATATTCTCGAAGAAGTCATCCAAAAACAATGCGATCGCATGAGCAAGGCGATCGATAATGACGAATGGGAACTCCTGCGCCAAGTGCGGGAGAAAAAACGGGCGAGCGGCGATGCCAATTACGATGTTTTAGTCCGCAGTATGTTTGTCTATGAATATCGCGACGATACAGAATCTTGGTTTGATATCAATCCCCTTTTAGCCGAGTCCAAATATTTTGCAGGAGAAAAGCAACCCTCATGAATGAAAACGCTGAAGAAGCTCTCGAAGAATTGATCTGGGCACTGGAAACCCAAGCCAATGCTGACGAATTCAATATCCTTGTCGTTCGCTGTAATTTGGCCAGTCTGCGAAAGCGCTTGGAAAAACGCTTGCGATCGCAATGCGAATTAAAAATATGTTGGGTAGAACTCGAACCCTCGCTAACCCGATTATTTGCAACGTTACAAAGCCGCCTCTGTCAAAACCAACCCCAAGTTCTGATGGTCTCCGGTTTTGAAGACCTGAAAAATTTAGACTCCGTGCTGACGGGAGTCAATCAAATTCGCGAAGAATTTCGCAAAAAATTTCCCCTCCCGATGGTTTGGTGGGTAAATGACTATGCGATCGCCCAGATCAAACGGGTTGCTCCCGATTTGGAAAGTTGGGTTACGACCGTTGAATTTGACTTGAGCAATGAAGATTTAGTCGATTTTATTCAAAATTTAGCCGATGATATTTTTGAGAAATTTTTAACTCGAGGTGCCGTTCGCGCTTTAGATTACGTCAATAGCGATTTAGGTTTGCCTTTTTCTCGCCGACAAGAACTTTTAGCAACGCAGCAAGAACTACGCGATCGCGGCATTCAACTGGATCCTTATTTAGAGGGCAGTTTAACCTTTATTTTGACCCTCGGCAGTTCCATGTCCCTGGCGGATTCTCTCATCCAATACGAACGCAGCCTGCAATTATTCGAGAATTGTTGCCAACAGGGCGATCGCGAAGAAATTCCTTCCCCCGCTTCCCCTCGAGAACTGCAAACCGATAATCCCCCAGAAAACTCGGAGAATGAATGGCAGGCATTAGCCCACCGCAGTTCCAAACCCAAACCCAGCGCGATCGTCCAAACGATCTTTTCTCACTTAGATCAGTCTAGAATCAAAGAGCGCTATGGTTGTTTGGCGTACTGTTTGGGAGTGTGGTGGCGCAATTACGGCATTCAACATCCCGTTTATGGCGAGCCTGCGTTTGAACTTGCCAAGGACTATTTCCATCAAACCATCGGTATTTTTGAAAATGCCAATCGTCTCGATCTCGCAGCTAAATTTATCAATGCGTTGGGAGATATTTTAGAACGCCTGCAAGACTGGGAAGAATTGGCTGAGATCGGCAACAAAGCCGCCGGACTTCATCAGACGTATCCGAATGACTTTCGTTTAGCGAGGGCCTATGGATTACAGGCAGCGGCGGCTTTGGGAAAACAGGATTTTACAGGAGCGATCGAGCTTGCAGGAAAAGCCTTTTCCCTCTCCCAACAAACTCCTCCCGATGCTTTAATTCCCAAAAAAGAAATTCCCAACTTGGAATGGGTGCGTTCTTTCAATCAAGCCAGTTATTTATTAGTTTTAGCGAAAGCCAAGAAAGCCTTGGGATCGATGCGAGAAGCAGTCGAACAGTTAGAAATTGCCAAAACAAAAACCGAACCCATTTACGAACCCCAAATTTACATTAAGATTTTACAA
>JBCCVR010000172.1:0-17020 GCA_039194995.1 Cyanobacteria bacterium P01_E01_bin.42
TCTAAGATTTGCTTCTCTAAGATTTGCTTCTCTAAGATTTGCTTCTCTAAGATTTGCTCTCTCAATATCTCTACCAATGAGAATACAATTTTGTAGATTTAGATAGCCTAGACATTCTAAAATAACAGGATTTTCAAAATTGATTCGTTGACCTTGTAACGTAGCCAATAATACCCCAAATGCTTGAGGCCAAGCCCAGTTTACCTGAGAAATTTCTTGGGTAACTCTTGCACAAGCATTTAATACAGCCAATAGAATTTCCTCTGCATGATGTGCGTATTTTGTCTCTTGCTGGAATGTTTCAGCTCGAGGCTGTAGCCTTTCCATCGGCATCTGATTGAGGATAACAAAATTAACAAGACTTGTCAAGGTTCTTTGCCGTTGAGCAATCTCTCCGGGATATTTTAACTTTTTTCGAGAATAGTGAAGCCGGAATTTTGAGTCTTTTAGCTGCACTTCATCTCGCACCAATTTGAAGAGATCGTGACTCATCCGTGAGGAACTTCCACAAATGGTTGCCCAATGTACCAAAGCATCACGTCGATTCCAACCCTCATCAATATCCTCATCTCGTTTTTTTAACATTTTATGGATACGCTCGATCGCCCGCACAATTCGTCGAGCCGTAAGATACTCTCCAAAACTTTTATGTGTAAATTCAAAAGTTCGCTCCCCATCCCGCAACCCGCTACCTTGACGAAAATAAAATGCCATCAATAAACGAGTTACACCTGCTTTAGCACCTTCCTCAAACGTACTCAGATAAGAGTTAAGTCCACTATTTTCACAACGTTTCTCAATTTCTTTGATTGTTGTCTTGCGTCCATCTCCATGCCAAGAAGCGAGAGCAATTTCTTCAAGAATGCGAATAAAATATTTCCCCTCC
This sequence comes from Cyanobacteria bacterium P01_E01_bin.42, assembly GCA_039194995.1. Lineage (GTDB taxonomy): Bacteria > Cyanobacteriota > Cyanobacteriia > Cyanobacteriales > Spirulinaceae > CCY15215. The sequence continues at coordinate 887 of JBCCVR010000172.1, forward strand.
ATATCATGAGGAATTGCAGCATGCTTGCGATTTCTTTCATACCCACGTTCATAAACTGCTCTCAAAAGACTTTGGTAAATTTGGTTGAGATTAGTGTTATTGGAAAAATCAAACTTATTTTGGCTATAGCTAAAAGCAACTAAATAATTGAGCAACGGTTGAGCCGTAAGCTCCACCAAATTACCGCGATTGAGTTCTTCCGGAAATCTAGGATAATTGAGACCGCTAATTTCACTATATTTCTCCCACCATATTTGACGAAAATCGCGATCGAGTTTATTTTCCGGATCGATATACCTCTCTCCTGCCTCTGCCTCGTGTCGATTTTTGGGAATAAAATAGGGCAAAAGATGTAAAATCTGCTGGGATTTTAGCAACTGATTTTTATTGTCTTGTACGACCAATTCGCGACCGCTAATGACGACCCGCAGTAAACGACTTGAATCGTCATTCCATCGCCCCACTTTTTGCCACACCTCCCGTACAAACTCTTGGGCAATCTCTTGAGAAATCTTGCCTTGTGATGCCAACTCATCCAACCCATCAAAAATAATCAGCAAGCGAAATTCGCAATCTTTGGGATCGAGAGGATTGGATTTGAGGAAGGGATCTAAGCGCACAAAATTGCCCACCGCATCGATGAGATCCCCGGACGGATCGAACTGATGTAGGGGAACAAAAAGCACGGAAAACCCCGATCGCTCTGCCTGATGTGCCGCAAAAACCTTAGCAAAGGAAGACTTTCCCGATCCAGGACCTCCGCTCAAAATCCGGATGCTGTCAGCGCGATCGCTCTTCTGCAACCATTTCTCTAACTCCTCCTCCAAGTCCACCACCACGCGATCGTAGCGCCTATCCTCCGAACCCCGAAAAGAGCGCGAGGTTTCTTCCCCTTGCTCCTCCGTCTCCTGCTTGTAATATGCTCGCAACGGCACGTAAACCGCCCCCAAACCGAACGCCTCCTGAAACATCGGCTCTTCTAACTGCTCTTGCAGCCAAAGAGAATACAAGCGCCATCCCTCCTTTCGCCGATCTAACCGAGTAAAAGGAGTTTCCCGAAAGAGCGGTTCGAGACATTTGTAATTATCCTCGCGATCGCGCCATTCCCGATCCAACGCCCGCACAAAATAACTCGGCAACAAATTGGCGATCGCCCGAGCCTGTGGGGGTTCTTCCACCAAATCCCGCAACCATTCCTGTAAAATACCCTGAAGCGGCGGCAAAATTGGCAGTTTGGTAGGATCTCGGAAAAATTCGGGATCGATTTTCAACGAGACATTTTCCAACGATGTATCAATACGATCGCTCGGGGAATCCACCGTTTCGGACATGGGAATCAAAAGAGCCTGACGGGATTCCACCAGATGCGCGATCGCCTGGGTGAGAGAACGATAAATGAGCAACCAAGCCACCTGCTCGCGATCGTCCCCCAACCCCAAAGCTACCGACGTATCGACTAAATCTTTCGCCAGTGCCACCCATTGACCCGTTGTTGTATCGATCGCCGCTTTGCTCAAGGCTTTGAAAAGATCCTTAAAATCCACCTTTAAGGGCTTATTCCAAAATTTGACGGGTTTACTTGCCCAAATTTCTTCGCTACTCATAAGCGTTCGCCGAAAAATTACCGATCGCCTCTACTCCTTCTCAAAGTTGCAAGGCATCTCCTAACAAAAGTATAGCCACAAACAGCAAAATCGCCGCCGCCGCCAAATCCATCGCTTGGGGAGAAACACGATCTCGCAAGGCGATCGCTTTTTTCACCCTTGAAATTCCCCATACTCAAAATAAACAAGATTGTCCTTGTCCGGGTCTACACCATAATCCGGCATATTGCATCTTTCGTAGAATCCAACAGCATTGGGAAGAGAATGCAGTCCAACCCTACCCTTGTAGCCCAATTCGAGGCTGCGCTGTCTGGCAAATCGAAGCAAAGCCCTTCCCGTACTGCGATAGGCCTGCACCCTGCCCATTCGATTCCACGGTGCTGATGCGAGATTTTCGATGTAGACAATGCGATCGCCCTCTCTCCCATCAATTAGAGAATAATGCCACCTTGTTTCGAGCATCATCAACCCTTGGGTCATATCTTCACATTCGAGAGCATAGCCTTCAAAATTATCATCTTGCAGCGAAATTCGCTTTTTGAATGCCCAGTCCCAATATTTATCATCTTCCTCCATACTTTCCAAACGACCCTGCCAGTCCTCTTCAAAATCTCGGACGTGCTTGGCCGCAATACTGACAACAGCAGCACGAATCCAGCAATTTTCACCAACATCAAAGATCCTAACGATTTGAGACAAGTTCAGTTCCTTTGATATAATTTTTGTACTATCCAATGAAAATTATCTTACCCATGACCGCAACGCCACGTAAAGTTAATATCATGGACTGTTTTAACGATCCCGAATGGTTAGAAGAGTCCCTTCGCATTGAAGAAGAACTCGAGGCAATTGGCGGAGAAATCAGCGCAGGATATCCTCTTGGCGCACATCTCGGACAATTTTACCAGAATAGCGATCGCTACGTGCCGATGACAAGATTGCGTGATTTAGTCATGGCACAACTGAACGCTCTTTTAGTAGAACGAGGCTGGAAAGAAGGGTATGCAACGGGACGAGAAATATTAGATCGTCGCTTGAAAAATCCCCCATTGGACATCCAAGAACGCTTGTTAGATGCAGTCGAGCGCGACATTCAGGCCAGAAAACGCAGCAGCGATCCCACACCGGAAGATGTTAAATCGGACATTCGAACTGTCATTTTAGAAGTATTGACCCCGGAAGATTGGCAGCAAATTGAGGAAAGCCTTAGCGCGATCGCTTGAATCCCTCCAATAACTCTATCCTTCTCAAAGTTGCAAGGCATCTCCTAACAAAAGTATAGCCACAAACAGCAAAATCGCCGCCGCCGCCAAGTCCATCGCTTGGGTAGAAATACGCTTGGAGAGCCACCAACCCAGCAAAACCCCGATTAAACTCGTTGCAATCAGCGCGATCGCCGCCCCTGCAAACACCACCCAAGGGGATTGAGACTCCGCCGCCATGAGTAAAGTCGCCAGTTGGGTGCGATCGCCCATCTCCGCTAAAGCAATTGTGAGAAATGTCGTCGTAAATGTTCCCCAAAATGCGCTTTTGAGTTGAGACGTGCTTTGAGGATTGGGATCGGCCGAGTCAGGGGATAGCGATCGCTCTTCGGATGGGGATGGTGTTACAGTCATTTCAATAAACAACGATCGACAGGTCGATTATTCATTATCCCCTGCGATCGCTCAATAACAATATTTTCCATCATCGGGTTTTGCATTCTCTTTCCCTCGTCGCATTCCCCCTAAGATCGTCGAAATGAAAACGCATCGTCGCAGATTGCCACCACGAGCATTTTTCAGCGTGATGCGCCCTAACGCCCGTAAGGAAGTTTGCCCGCACTCGTCTCCGGGTTTATAGATCGGACAACCATAATCATTAAATTGGACTCGCCATAATTGTTCGGTATTATCTTTGCGAAACGTTGTTTCGGAATCGACCTGCACCCCTGGCTCTAAATCCTGCCATAATCCATCATTATTCCAAATCGCAGGCGGGATAAAATTGTCGGCATCGGCAGGATGAATGACCCACTGAACGCGATCGCCATTGTCTCGAAGACTCGCTTGCCAGGTTACTTTCTCGCGGGTTGCATTGCTTCTGGCGGCTATCATTGCCCGATAAACCCGGCTTTGAGATTTGCTCAGGCGAGAGCGATCGGTATAACTTAGCCAAGACGGAACCGCGATCGCGGCTAAAATCCCGATAATGACTACCACGACTAACAGTTCAATGAGGGTAAATCCTCGTTCTTGCGAGAGCGGGAGAGGCTTGATTTTTGGCATGAAAACGTCAACTCGATACACCCTGCGACTCGACGCGATCGCACTATCGGGTTAATCTTATCAGCAAAAACACTCTTTCCTTGCAGATAATGCACCCCCGAACGGAAAAATATCCCCATCGCTCGTCATTATGCGTTTTTTGCTCCTCATTAAAGCCTGATGCCCGAACCTCTCTGGGAGTAGGAACGGGCAACAATATCAAAACAAGCAGATTTTCCTTTAACTATCGGCTTTAACGCAATTGAGACTTCTTAACGTTGCTGCCGCCGCATAATTTCGTAATGCTGACGAGTTGGGAGCAAAAGCCGTTCCGCGTTCGCTTAAAGCCGAAGCCACGCCGCAATAACCGGACATCTGTTGGATTAATGAATTTGCCCAGTGACCCGCCGTATCCGAGAAAGTCGTAGGCGTTTGTTTTTGACCCAAAGTCGTCGAAAATCCGCGCCGGGCCTTCCCGTACTCTGCCATTTTCTTCATCACAGCCATCAACTCCGCCCGGGTGACGGCTTGAGTGGGACGAAATTGCCCGTCGGGATAGCCCGAAACGATATTATTCGCTCTTGCCCATTGAATTCTCGCCGCACTCCATCGAGAGGCGGGAACGTCGGGAAAAGGATTGCTGCTGGGAGTAGAAGGCGTGGGTAAATTAATATCGGGAACGGTTTGGACGGCACCGAATACCATGGCTACCAATTGCTCGCGCGTTAAGGTATTCAGAGGGCGAAAGGTATTATCTTCGGGAAACCCGGCAATAAAACCCACTCTGAGGGCTTCTTCAATTTCTGCTCTGTAGATATCGTTCGAAATATCGGGGAAACTGGAAGTTGGGTTCGGTGCGGGAGAGGGAGAAGGAGAAGGGGATGGAGATGGAGTCGGAGCGGGGGTTGGTGCGCCGTCATTTGTAAGATAAACATGACCTAGAGTTCTTCCTTCAAACGTGCGTTTGGTGAAACGCCAGCCCGGTTCGAGGAAGAATTTATAGAGGATTTCGCCATGAGGACCGCTAAATGTACCTCGGCTGCGGGCAATGGTAATTTCATTCAATCCCGCTCGGCTGCTGCCCACTCGAGGCGTTCCCACTAAGTGGAGATCGCCATCGCGGTTAATAATTCGCAATAGGTATTCGATCCCGAAATCTTCCCCGTTAATGCGAATGGAATAGCCGTTGCTATCGACACTGCGGCGGCAACTGCCGGTAAAGTCAAACGTCCGCCAGAGGGGATCGATCCGAACGGGACTGGTTCCGGCTTCACTCCAGCACTGTTGCCGGCCCGGAATTTGCTCGACGATGACGAGGCTGTAAAGACTGGTACCAAAGGGAGAGGCAACTGCAGCAAAAGCGCTTTGATCGACTTCTTCTTGGCCGAATATAGATTGAGCTCGGGCGATCGATCCATGTCGGGATACGGTCACATTCGCGGCTGCGAATACCGTTGAAAAACCGATCGCACCGATCGCCGCCATTTTAAGCGGAAGTGCAAATTTCATTTTCTTCTCTTTCCAAAACATTGTTCTATTCTCCAAGCATTTGTCCGCAAAACCCACAAATTTCTTAGGAAAATAAATAAAATGTTGGCTGGGCAATAGAAAATCAGGAATGGAGCGGAGGGGATAAAATGGGAATGGCGATCGCTGAAATCACTAAGTGAGAAGTATTTTGACTATGGAGTGGCTTAAATCCCGTCAGGTTATTAGCGCGATCGCGTTGGGGGTTATTTTGCTGGGGGCGATTGGAGCGATCGCAACCCCAAGCGCTCTCAATGCCTCTCGCGATCGCGCGGGCTTGAATCGTGGAGACATTCCCCTCATTACCGCAAAACAGTTGCAGCAGGCACGAAAATCCCAAGATTTTATCTTAATTGACGTTCGCACGCCTCGAGAATACGAGAGCGATCGCATTCGAGATAGCATTCTCATTCCCATCGACGCGATCGAGCAAGGTACGGGGGCCAACAAAGTGCACGAAATTGTTGCCCAAAATCCTAATTCTACTGTTGTGCTTTATTGTCAGAGAGGGCCGCGTTCTTATCGCGCTTATCGATATTTGCAAAACAATGACTCGAATTTTGTCGTTCTCTCTGGCGGAATAACTGCTTGGCGCAAGGTAGTTGCGGCAAAATAAAGAGAGTTTCTCAACTCGCAAAATTCTACCGCGCAAGCCTCCGATTGAATTTGAATTATTTGCTTTATGGAGAAAAAACGACTGATAAAATTGCTATTTGGTGAATTCACTTTAAGGCGAATGATTCGATCGCTGCTTTTTATCTATGCTTTTTTTGCGATTTATGTCTTCTTTGCTGCCGATCGCATGATTTTTCTGCCACCTCCTGCCAGTTATTCCGATGATGAAAGCATTATCAAACTCTCTGCACGAAACCAAGAAAAATTCTCGGCAATTTATCTGGAGAATCCCGATGCTCGCTACACTTTGCTCTATTCCCACGGCAATGCAGAAGATTTGGGGCAAATCCGCCCGCTTTTAGAGTTTTATCATGCCGTTGGTTTTAATGTTTTTGCTTATGATTATCGCGGCTATGGGACGAGTGAAGGGAAAGCCAGCGAACGCAATACCTATGAAGAAATTGAAATTGCCTATACTTATCTCGTCGAAAAGATTGGCATTGCACCCGATCGCATTCTCTTATTCGGGCGATCGGTGGGTGGCGGCCCGACGATGAATTTAGCTGCAAGAAAACCCGTTGGCGGCGTTATCTTAGAAAGTACCTTTACCCAAGCCTTTCGGGTTGTCGTTCCCTTTCCTTTACTTCCCTTCGACAAGTTTCGCAATCTGAGAAAAATGCAAAAAATTGATGTTCCGGTTTTAATCGTTCACGGGACGAAAGATCGCACGATTCCTTTTTCCCACGGTCAAAAATTATTTGCCGCAGCCCCCGATCCGAAATTATCTTTTTGGGTGGAGGGTGCAACCCATAATGATGTATTTTGGATCGCTCGAGGAAATTATGGGGAAAAATTGAAAGAATTTGAAAAGTTAATCACGCGATCGCTACAATCGTAATTAGTCACCCGTTACCGAACAATCAGACAAGGTTAATATCACTAGGCAAGAGAGAAAAATGAAGAAAGCGCAATGGATCGAGATCGGTGAATATTTAGCTGTCGCCATGTCTGTATCGGGAACGGTGGTGGCGCTCTTGACAGAAAAGGTTATTTATGCTGCAACTCCTCTGACGATGGCGGTGGGTTTGAATCTTTGGCAGCGAAAACGGGTTCTTGAAGAACAGATTAAGGCACAAATCAAGGCGGAAGATTGGGCAAGCCTGCAATACCAACTCACTGCCGCGATCGAACGGCAAACGGGCTGGGAAGATAACGCCGGGCAAACTCATCTCGAGGTGATGCAAAACTTGCAGGAGTTAGCCGAAAAGATCGTCTTGGTCGAAGGGAAATTAGTCCCCATTCTCGATCGCCAAGTCCGCTTGGAAGAGTCCGACATCGAGATTAGGCAAGAATTGGAACAACAATTGGTTGCGATACAAACAGCGAGCGAGATCGTGACGAAACTGCCCGCACAACTCTCCGAATTGCAAACCGCGATCGCCAGTCTCCAACAACAAATCAATACCGCAACCGACGCTCAAAAATACTTTGCAACAGCCCATCAAAACATTGAAGCGGCGATCGCGCAAATCGAAACAACGATTACCGCATTAAAAGAAGATATTACTCGCGTCGATCGCCAGCAAGACACCCTTGCCCAACCCGAGCAGATCCAGGCTCTACAAACAGCGATCGCAGATTTACAGCAAAGTCCTCCCCCCCTTAGCGGCGAAGTTCCCCCCATGACCGAAAGAGCGATCTCTCACAAGGTCGAACAATTAAACGCAACTATAGCTCAAATCCAAGAACGGATCGAGGGATTATCCGAACGGCAAACGGCGATCGATCCCCACTCTCAAGAGTTGCAAGATGCGATCTCCCGCATTCAAAAACGTCTCGAAGAACTATCGGAAATTGCTCCCATCCCTCCCGCACCCGAACCCCCGAAAGCCGATATTACCCCCGAACATCGCCCTCCCTCCGTCCCCGCCGAATATCGCCGCGAAACCTTGAGCGCCGCCGAACCGCCTGCAACCGAAACACCTCCCCCTGAACCCCCTGCAACGGAATCCTCAGCCGAGTCTGGCGATCGCGAAGAATCTCCCATTCCTCCCCCACCGGGTTTGGATAACTTGGGCAGTGACATTGAAGGAGGGATTCGAGAAATTAGTGAGAATCTGTGGGAATTTGGAGCCTCGATTAAAAATATCTTCGATCGCGTCACTACCGCAGAAACGGCGGCCGAGTTCGTCCAAGAATGGGAATGCGCCTGGGAACTTTCCACCCATGCAGAAGGAATCGAAGCACTGGCGATCGCCCCTAAACAGAACATTCTAGTCAGTCCGGGAAAAGATTTCAGCCTGCAATTATGGAATTTGGAAACTGGAGAGGCAATCTGTTCTTTCGCCGGACATCAAGAAGCTATCTCGGCGTTGGCATTTAGTCCCGATTCCACCCAACTCGCCAGCAGCAGCACCGATGGAACCCTCAAACTCTGGCAGGTGGAAACAGGGGCAGAAACTGCCGATTTACTGGGTCATTCCGCCCCTGTCATCGCGATCGCCTTCAGTCCCCACGGTAGAACCCTGATTGCAGGCAGTCGTGACAAAACTATTAAACTCTGGGATTTGGGCAGTCAACAAGTTTTACGAACCCTGCAAGGACATTGGGATTGGGTCAGCGCGATCGCCTGCACCCCCGATGGAAAAGTTCTCGCCAGTGGCAGTCATGACGGGACGATTAAATTTTGGGACGTACAAAAAGGAGAAAAAATCGGCAATCTAGCCCCAGGTGGTAAAATCTACGCTCTTGCTTACAATGCCGACGGAACGATGCTGGCAAGTGGGGGCAGCGATCGCTTTATTCGCCTGTGGAACGGCAACAATCAAGAACTCCGTCAAATCCGCGTTCTCTCTCAAGTCTATTCCCTCGCTTTCAGTCCCGACGGCAAAATTCTGGCCAGCGGTACGAGTAACCGCACTATTCCCCTTTGGGATACAGAAACGGGGGAAAAAATCGCCCTCCTCGAAGGCCATCGAGATCGCGTTAATGCCGTTTGTTTTGGCGATCGGGGTGACATCCTCGCGAGTGGGGGAGAGGATGGTATCGTTAGGGTTTGGAAGAAAATCAAGACCGAAAATAGTTAGAAAACCCGGATTTCCTATAGTTCTTTGAAAAAATCCCGGTAGTCCTAAACAGATATAGTTGTCTACCATTTTCATTATCTATCTCGTTCTAAATATCCGAAAAAAATGCAAGCTCTAACGTTATATCTCATCGCCATAACTTGCGGTTCTATCTGCATTGCAAGTATTTCTCCAACCTCCGCACAATCTATCAAATCGATATCTCAAGAACACTTTGATTTTCGTCTAATCCAGTTCGATCGCTTACCATCAGACATCGGCAACAAAGAAGAGGTATTGCAATTATTTATATTGGCGTTAGAAAGATCCGAAAAAATTGAAGAGCAGCAACAAAAAATTAATAGATATTCATATCAAGAAAATCAAAAGTCGATTGAGGTTCTTTCTCATATCGCAACTCAGTTAGCAAAAGCAGGTTTTAGAAAGCGCGCTGAAATTGTTTTCGATCGCGCTTTGGAACTAAGCAAGCAAAAACGAGAAGATGTTTACACCCAATATCAACAAGATAAAAGGTTGCGAGATGTTGTCATAGATATCCTAAAAGCGGGATTTTGCGATCGCGCTCTAGAAGAAGCTCGAAAGATCGTTTCTCCTCTTGCTCGTGCTGAAACTCTGTATGAGATTGGCCAGGTTTTTATCGAGAGAAATAATCTAGAATCGGCTCGAGAGATTTTGCTTGAAGCAGCGAAATTTGCTCAGACCGATCCGGGAGATAACGGTTATACAGCAAATGGCTCTTGTTCCAGTCCGAAATATTATTTATTATCTCAAATTGCTGAAAATCTCAGCCATATCTTTACACTACAATCGGCTTTGAACCTTGCTCAAAAGGTACGAAATTGTTATGCTGCTGCTTATAGTACTGCTCCATTTGGGGCATATCAAACTAAGGCTTTTTTAGGAATTATCGGAAATATTGAAAAAGTGTCAGAACTGCGAGAAATATGGGAGATTTCGCAAAGTCTATCAAACCACTTTGAGATTGCAAAAGTGTGGAGCGAGATTTCCAAAAAATTGGTTAAAATCGGAAAATATGATTTTGCGATCGCAATTGCTCGGAAATTAGCCGACGATTCTCAGTTCCCTACCGATGACGATTTAGCGATCGATGAAGCAATGTTATTTGCTGGAGTACAAGCAGACTATTTGCAAGATATTGCCTTAACTTTAGCGGAAAAAGACGAATTAGAACGAAGCAAACAAATTGTACGACTTATTATTCCCGAAGATCGTCGTAAAACAGCAGAAACATTAATTGAAAGAGCAAGCGAGCAAACAATACCTCTTGATCGACCAGCCAGCGATCGCGCAGATAAGAACAATAATTCACGGGAAAATCGCTTATCGAAAATAACGCGCGTCGAGCAGCTTGAAAAAGAGCTAGAAATGGTTAAAACACAGGAAGTCGGACAAGCTCTTACTCGGGGAAAAATTGGACTTCAATTTCTCAAACTTGGCGAGATCGAGCGCGGGTACCGTGTAATTAATTCCCTAGAAGGCGGACGATATGAAGCAGATGTACAAGTAGGAATAGTAAAGGAAGCGATCGCGCTCCTCGTTCAACAGAATGACATCGAAAAAGCCCTGAAATTGGTGCAAAATATCGAATCTGTGGCGATCCAAGCAAAATTATTAGCGGATTTGGGCTTTCATATTGCCAAAGGTCAGTAATTCCCCCTATCTGCGAGTTTTCCGTATCATTCCTGACCTTCACAAAGATTTGGTAACTGCCGTCACGTAGTTTTACGGATCGCGATCGCCCTCAAACCGTGTCAAAAATCATTCTAGAGATAGATGAAACTCACGCATTGCATGGATTTTCCTCATCAAAAAGTAGAGAGGACGATCGCAGTGATTCCCCGATCCAACTCATCCAAAAACAGCGAAAGCGATCGCTCTTTTTCTCGATCGAACTCATAGGATAGACGGGTTAGAGATCGTCCTCATTCATGGGAAATGAGGCGATAGTGAAAGTGTAGAGAACGATACCAACGCTTAATTCGCAAATTTCACGGATCGAGGTCGAAACCCATGAACTGCAAATGGCAAACACTTATCTTTAAAATGACCTTCTGGTTATTCCTCGAAATCTTTCTGGGGGCTTTAGGACTTGATGGCATGGCAGACTACAGCGAATACGTCTTTGATAATAAAGCAATTCGCCAGCGTAACGATCGCATTGCTATCGTCTCTTAAACGCTGAAAATTTGCGAATTCTGGCAGTTGGAAAACTCTAACTCTTTCCCTCTCTTTCCTCTTTCTGCGGTTGCACTCGATGCGATCGCTTTTTTTTAGTCAAATAGGGATAAATTTGCTACATTTTTCTAACTGATTTCCCCATTTTTGCAGTAATCCTCAGTTGTCGTCACGAATTCAACGCCAACCGTTGCACCGCTTTTAATCACATATTCGCTCCCCCCAACTTCTGTATCTAAATTGCCCCAGTCGTAGGTATAACCCAACCGCGTCCAAGGATAACCCCCCTCGCCATAAGAGGAGGATTCCAGATTGAGAATCCAATCTTTATGTTGGGGATCGACGGAATCTCGAAATTCGAGATCGCATTGCCTGTCGTTAATTTCTGCGTCGGGACAGGGACGAAATACATCTTCGGGTTTTGCCCAAAGTTCTACAAATTTAGTTTTGCCATTGTAGGAAGGTAAACCGAGAAATTGTTCCAATCTTAAAGATTTACTTTGGGGATCGAGAGCCAAGGCTTGGCAGAATTGGCGCGTTTGCGGAACAATAGTCGTCCAAACATCTCGACTCAATTCCATGTCCGAACCTTCGAGATCGTCGTAGCCGTCCCATGAAGTCCAAGTTACCAATAAAACTTTATCTTTCGTTTCGTCATCTTGCCAGAGAATGTCAGGATTTTCGGGTGTAATTGCCCAAAGATCGCGGCTCATTTCTGATTCTTCCGCAACCGAAGCATCTTGAACCGCGCGCAAAAAAGCACGATCTAAAAGTCGATCGAACATCTCGAGCCAATCTTCATTCTCGGCGATTTGCGCTTGGGAAGGTGGGGAAGATGCAACAGTCGGTTCTGGCGAAAAAAAGCCGACAAAAAAGAGGGCGGCGATCGCGCCAATTAAGAGTGACAAGATAATTGTGAAGAACCAAACTATATTTTTCATTATCGTTTTTTGCAGATGATTGGGATTTCCTTTCTTTTTTAGCTAAGAAAATTTGCGATCGCGCCAACCTTTAAGATTGCGATCGCAAAACCCTAGAGACAAAGTACAATTGTTCTGAAAGCGCGATCGCGATTCTACCCAAATTAACGAGGCGTTAAATTCGCAATTCTTATTCTTTAATCTTATTTTCCCCCATGAAATCCCCAATCATTCCACAAAGTTTTCTGGAGTTTTCCACAATTTACCCAAGGTTTTCCACAAGTCAAAGAAGCCAATTCTCGATCTTGCGGTAGGGGTGTGGATTTCTTGTTTTTTCTGGAAATCATGTGTTTTATACTGAGTTAATATAAAGTTGAGTAACAGAAAAGGTCTTAAAACCCTTACTTTCTCGTAAATCTTTAGTTTTTCTGAAGAAATTTGTAACATTTCTCAGCATTGACAAAAAGCACGATTACCTACGAAATAGAGAAGAGGGACGAGTCATTAAACAACAATCACACCAAATTCAAGCACGCGACTTCCCATCCAATCTCAACAAATTGATTGATTCCAAGTAACGAGTTTTAGGATTGGGAAAGCATTTTCCCTTAATCCTGTCCCCCCCCCAAATCACCCAATTCAGCGAGGTCATAATGGATAATACGGTCAGCATTTTGGCAGAAATTCCCGAGGATTTGCACCAATCCCTAAAAACCTATTTAGACGGCCATCCCACATGGGATCAAGACCGCGTTTTTGCAGCAGCTTTGTCCTTGTTTTTGTTACAGAACAGTAATCGAGGAGAATCTATGAGAGATGCTCAAAACGCTCGTACAAGCGCGATAGTTTATTTAGAGTCACTTTTCCAATCTTAATTTTAAGTTTGGAGTTTTTATCAATCGCCCGATTGCTCGACGATCGGGCGATTTTTTGATGCGATCGCGTGAAATAATCTAAAGACGAAGCCACGAACGTTTTCTATGCTAGAACTCCCCACGCCTCGCGCCATTCTCGAAATCCTGTTACCCCATCTTAGAATCGCCGGTGCCTACGCCCGAGAAATTCAGTCTCGCATCGTTGCCCTCCCGGAAAAGGGAGAATCCGAGAATTTCTTTGCCACTGCTTTGACGGATGCGGATCTTTCCGTGCAAACCTTTGTCGAGGTGGCTCTTTTGGGAAAATATCCCCAGTTGCGGTTTTATGGGGAAGAATGGGAGCAATCTTACAATACTAAATATTTTCGCGGGACGACTCTCGGAGAACAGGGGGATTATCTGGTCACGTTGGATCCGATTGATGGGACTCGTTATTATCTCGACGGACACCCTTATTATTTAATTATTCTCGCCGTTCTCAATGCTGACGACTACGAAGCAGTTATTGCTTTGAGTCCTTCAGAGGATTGCTATTTTTATGCTTTGCGGGGAGAAGGTTGCTTTCGGGGAAAGTTAGAGGACGATCTAAACCAATGTCAGCCCTTACGAATTAGCGAACCCGAAAAGCGAGTTTATTTGGGTTGGAAAATGGCTTCGTTGTTAGAATCTTTTCCTTCTACATATGAAGTCGTCACTAGCAAAGCCTATACAAAAGAAAAACCAATTCCCGCTTTTGCGCGGATGTTGCAGGGGGCGATCGCAGGGGCAATTTTAGATTCGGGTAAGTTCATCGATGGGGCGGCGTTGGCGTTTTTAGCGAAGGAAGCGGGGGCGTTGGTGACGAATCGCGAGGGGTTGCCCTTGCCTCCTCTGAGTGCTTGCGAGGATTATCGATTACCGGGTTTGGTTATTGCAGCAAATGCAGAAATACAGCGAGATTTGCTGGATTTTTTGGCTCGATCGAAATAGTGAATAGTGCGATCGCATGGTTTTTTTAGAATATCATTTGTCCTCTATTCTAGAAACTTATTCGGAAATTGTTTGTTTTTCTAACTGCCACTCTCGCAGATAGAGAAAAAACGGCAAACCACAGGAGAGTCCTACCCCAAACGTTAACGCGACAACCAACAGCATCCACCCTAAAGAGATTTGCGATCGCTTCATTTCCACAAAAGCAAAACACAAAAATACGATCGCGGAAATAATCAAATCTACTGCGAAGGCAGAAGAGACGGGATTAGTAAGTAATTGCTGTAAAAATAGTTCATTATCGAGTCCATTTTCGGCAAAAAATCCCACTAGTAAACTCCAAGGTGCGATCGCTCCGAAAACAGCTAAAAGCAGATAAATAATTTTCATGAAATCAACCTCCTTCAATTTTAATTATCCCGCGATTCGTCCGTATTTTCAACGGCGATCGCAATAGTTCGCCATCCGTCCAATAGATTCATTAAGCGATCGATTTGTCTGTCATAGCCGAGATTAACCCCGCGTCCATCCCTGTACCGATCTTCTCCTGCAAACGCTATTTTTGCGGCTTCATACCCTTGCCAAAAAATTCTCTCGATCCTGCCTCGATCCGCATTTTCCAAGACATTCACTTTAATCGCAACGCCACCATATTTTTTTTCCACCTTGAGGATTTCTAAAGATTTGCCGTCAGTTTTTGCCAAATGTTGAAAAGCATAAGCTGCCGCTTGCCAGTCAATGGTATCTCGAAAATAGAGCTTGAACGTGTTGTCGGGTTTGCGGAAAAGTCGCGTAAATTCTCCCGGTTCAAAACTGCGATCGCGATTGTAAGGTCTGCGATCTTGACGATCGCCTGCTAGATAAATATAATCGCAAACGACTCCTTCTAAATTCGTTTTACTATTAATATTCCAACCTTCAATACAAGCGCCTGTAAAGTCAGTATTTTGAAAATTCGTATTGAGCGCCTGTACTCGAATCAGTTGTGTGCCTCTGAGGTCGGAATTTGCTAGATTTGCCATCCAAAGATCGGCTTTTGTCAGATTTGCTAAAGAAAGATCTGTTCCTTGAAGATTTACACCCCAGAGGTGAGCATCGGTCAAGTCAGCACTCCAGAGATTCGCTCTCGTGAGATTCGCTTCTCTGAGATTGACCTCGCTGAGATTCGCGCCCATGAGATTTAGGTTACTCAAATCTGCTTCTCGCAGATCGACCTCAACATAGGGATTTTTGACCCGCCATTTATTCCACTGATTGACATTGTTTTTCAGCCTTCGCAACTGCCACCAATTCATAGCTACTCCTGCGACCCGTACATTGCCATCCTATCCCGATCGCCCGACTAAACCAAACCTTCTCGGGCAGACTGGATGAGGGTGCTTTTCAGCCAACCCCATCAATGTCAAGATAGAAGCACTCCAACTGCAATCACCCTTTCAATAGGTTCCCATCCCGATCGACCTCAAATCTTATTAAAATGTCCGATAATTGGTTCACTGCTGGCGGCATTGTTGCGATACCGCTTTTTATATTTTCTTTAATTGCGATCGCCCTCATTCTCGAACGCTTGATCTTTTGGTCTCGGGTCAATAACCAACAGCACGCGATCGTACAAAAGGTATTAGAAATATATCCCGGAGATCCGCCCCGTGCCGTGCAACTCTTGCGGGAAAATACGACCTTACCCATTGCCCGAATTTTCCTAGAAGCACTCTCTCGCGATCGCTCCAACCCGGAAGCATTTCGCCTCGCTCTCGAAACCGCCGCACAAGCAGAAATTCCTCTTCTCAAACGCTTTAATACTGTATTTGAAACGATTATCAGCGTCTCGCCTTTATTGGGCTTATTGGGGACAATTTTCGGGCTGATTCGTACCTTTTCTGCTTTAACAATTGGTGAAGTTGGCGGCAGTAATTCTGGAGCCGTGACCCAAGGCATTAGCGAAGCCTTAGTCTCCACTGGAATTGGCTTAATCGTGGCGATCGTCACTCTTTTGTTTGCCAATATGTTCCGAGGATTTTACCTGCGTCAGTTTGCTTTTATTCAGGAGTCTGGGGGACAATTGGAATTATTGTATCGCGATCGCTACGAACGCA
>JBCCVR010000173.1:0-16793 GCA_039194995.1 Cyanobacteria bacterium P01_E01_bin.42
CCTCGCTTTATTTACAGTGATGAGTTGAAGTTACGTCAAGTTCTGATTAATTTAATCAATAATGCGATTAAATTCACTCACCAAGGTGGAATCAACGTACGCGTTGAGACCGATCGACAACCAATAACCAACACTTCGGCTTACTTCGACGATGCTCAGCACAAGTCGCTCAGTGCAGGCAACCAACAACCAACAACTATCCACTTTGAAGTTGAAGATACGGGAGTCGGGATTGCGGCAGAAGAGATGGATCTCGTTTTTGAAGCCTTCGGACAAAGTCAGAGCGGTTTGAATTCTCAAGAGGGGACGGGCTTGGGCTTGCCAATTTCCCGTAAATTTATACAGTTAATGGGAGGAGATATTCAAATAGAAAGTCAAGTTGCAAAGGGTACGACACTAAAATTTGATATTCGAGTCAGCCCCGCAAAAAATAAATCTCTTGCCCTGCCAAAAACCAAGAAGCAGGCAATTTGCCTTGCTCCCGATCAGCCTGTATATCGACTGTTAGTCGTTGACGATAAACCTCTCAATCGCAAACTATTGATTAAGTTGCTCAGTCCCTTTGGTTTTGAATGTAAAGAAGCGAAAGATGGTCTCGAAGCGATTGAAATTTGGCAAGCGTGGCAACCTCATTTGATTTGGATGG
Source organism: Cyanobacteria bacterium P01_E01_bin.42 (assembly GCA_039194995.1). Taxonomy (GTDB): domain Bacteria; phylum Cyanobacteriota; class Cyanobacteriia; order Cyanobacteriales; family Spirulinaceae; genus CCY15215. The sequence goes on from JBCCVR010000173.1 coordinate 647, forward strand.
ATTTGCGGATGCCTGTCATGAATGGCTACGATGCAGCCAAAAAAATCCGTACTTTTCCCCACGGTCAAAGTACGGTAATTATTGCGATTACGGCGAGTCTTTTAGAAGAGCAACAAGCCGTTATTTTTGATATTGGATTTGATAATTTTATCCGCAAGCCATTTCGGGAAGAAAATATTTTGACCGCTTTAGAAGAACATGTAGGCGTTAAGTTCATCTATGAAGAAAATGAACTTTTAACACTTCCCAACGTGAAAAAATTGACGGCTGCCGATCTCGATCGCGTGCCGGAAGCATGGTTGGCTCAGTTCTCGAGAGCCACCCTCGAAGGCGATATTCAGCAACTACACGATTTAATCGAGACCATTCGCGACGATCATTCTGATATTTCCCAAGCCCTACAAGTCCTCGCCGATCGCTACGAACTCGAACAGCTTTTGGAATTAACCGAACGAGGAGGAAATTCATGAACGATCGCCCGTCAGTATCCGAATCCATCAGCATCCTCGTTGTCGATGATACGCCAGAAAATTTAAGTGTATTGACCCAAATGCTCTCCGAACAAAACTATGAAGTTCGGGTCTCTCCCAATGGTAAATTGGCCCTGAAATCAATTCGTTCGAAACCCCCTCATTTGGTTTTACTGGATATCAATATGCCCGATTTAAATGGCTATCAAGTCTGCGAAACATTAAAAGCCGATCCCGATATTTGCGATATTCCCGTCATGTTCATCAGTGCGTTACACGAACCAGTCGATAAACTCCACGGTTTTCGCGTCGGCGGTGTTGATTATATTACCAAACCCTTTGAAGCCATAGAAGTATTGGCACGAGTTGAAAATCAACTACATCTGCGATCGCTACAACTCCAACTGCAACGCCAAAATCAAAAACTCCAGAAAGAAATTGAATCGCGCCAAGCCGTTGAGGAATACTTGCGAATCTTGAAAAGAGCGATTGCAGAGTCGATCGATGGTATTGTGATTGCCGAAGCTCGCGTAGAAAACTATCCCATTATTTTCGTCAATAATGGCTTCGAGCGCATTACGGGCTACAGTCGCGAGGAAGTCTTAGGGGAAGATTTTTGTTTTATGTGGAGGGACGAGGGCAAAAATCCCAATTTTCAGAAATTGCAGCACGCCCTCGCAACGAGGGAATCCTGCCAAGCGCTTTTCTACACCGATCGGAAAGATAAAACGCAATTTTGGAATGAATTAAGTCTATCTCCCGTTCACGGCGCTCGGGGAGATGTCACCCATTTTATCGGCATTCAGAGCGATGTCAGCGATCGCATTCACGTCAATGAAGAACTCATTCGCGCCAAAGAAACCGCCGATGCTGCGAACAAGGCCAAGAGCACGTTTATCGCCAATATGAGCCACGAATTGCGCTCTCCCCTCAATGCAATTCTTGGCTTTTCCCAACTGATGAATCGCTCCCAAGAGATTTCCCAAAGCGATCGTGAAAATATTAGCATTATCAATCGCAGTGGCGAGCATTTACTGACCCTGATCAACAATATTTTAGATCTCTCGAAAATCGAAGCTGGCAAAACCTTCGTACAACCCGTTAATTTCGATCTTTACAGTCTCTTGGACGATATCGAGGATATGTTTATCTTGCAAACGGAAAATAAAGGTTTGGCATTGATTTTTGAACGGGAAGAAAACCTACCGCAATATGTCTGTACCGATCTCGTCAAACTGCGTCAGGTCTTGATTAATTTGCTCGGTAATGCCATTAAATTTACCCCCAAAGGCTTCATTGCCGTACGCACGAATCAGTTACCAGTCACCAGCGATGCGACCCCGCGTCGGCGCAAGACGCAAGGGAACGCGCATCAAGACAGTCACCAGTCACCAGTTATAAGCCAACAACAAACAAGCGGTGCGACCCCGCGTCGGCGAAAGCGGTACGACCCCGCGTCGGCGCAAGACGCAAGCGGTCAGACCCCGCGTCGGCGCAAGACGCAAGGGAACGCTGACCAAGAGAGGGAACGCGTACCAAGACAGACGCAAGGGAACGCGCACCAAGACACAAACAACAAACAACAAACAACCATCCACTTTGAAATCGAAGACACGGGGATGGGAATTGCCTCAGAGGAGCGCGATCGCCTGTTTGAGGCATTTACGCAAACCCAATCGGGGGAAGATATTCAAGAAGGAACGGGTTTGGGATTGCTCATCAGTCGCCGGTTTATTCGCTTGATGGGGGGAGATATTACCGTCCGCAGCACCCTCGGACGGGGGAGTACCTTTAGCTTTGACATTCAAGTCGATTTGGCCCCCACTGCCAGCGTTTCCCAAAAAACCTCCAAACATCGCGTTATTGCTCTTGCCGATCGCCAACGGGAATATCGCATTCTCGTGGTAGACGATCGCTCCAGCAATCGCATCCTCCTGATCAAACTGCTACAACCCCTTGGCTTTAAGGTCAAAGAAGCCGAAAATGGAAAGCGAGCGCTCGAAATCTGGGAAACTTGGGAACCCCATCTGATTTGGATGGATATGCGAATGCCCGTCATGGATGGTTATGAAGCCACCAAATACATCAAGCGAACCATCAAAGGGAACGCTACCGTGGTGATTGCTTTAACAGCAAGTGCTTTAGAAGAGGAAAAAGCGATCGTTTTATCTGCTGGATGCGATGATTTCGTCCGCAAACCCTTCCGAGAGGAAGAACTTTTTGAGATAATGGCCAAGCATTTGGGAGTCCGTTATGTTTATGATGATATTGATAAGAATCCTCAACGTCGCGATCGCGCCGATCTGCTCGATTCTGAAACCTTGCAGGTGATGCCCGCACCGTGGCGAGAGCAACTCTATCAAGCTGCCGTCGATCTAGATGACGAACAAATTCTTGCGCTAACAGCAGCAATTCCGGAAGATTATAGCGATTTAGCGCAAGCGATCGCTAATCTAGTCAACCAATTTCGTCTTGATAAAATTATTGAATTAATCGAAAAAATTTAAGAATGACTACAGAGCAAAATCAACCCACTTTTGGCGATATTTTAATTGTTGACGATCTTCCGGAAAATTTACGAGTTCTCTCGCAAATGCTGTCTGAAAATGGCTACAAAGTTCGCAAAGCAATTAATGGAAAAATTGCCTTGCGAGCGGCCAAATCCTCGGCTCCCGATTTAATTTTGCTCGATATCAAAATGCCCGATATGGACGGTTATGAGGTTTGCTCGCAACTCAAAGCCGACCCAGAAACCCTAGAAGTCCCGGTTATTTTTATTAGTGCTTTAGATGAAGTTTTAGATAAGGTTAAAGCCTTTCAAATGGGAGGAATTGATTATATTACAAAACCTTTTCAAGTTGAAGAAGTGATCGCTCGCATCGAAAGCCAACTCACAATTCAACGACAAAAATTGCAACTCCAACAAGAAATTACGCAACGAAAAGAAGCCGAAGAAATTCTCCATCAATCCCGCGCTCTTCTTGCTAGTATCTTAAACACTTCCCAAGATGGAATTGCTGCACTAGAAGCCGTTCGAGAACCGACGACGGGAATTATTGGCGACTTTCGCTGTATTGTTGTGAATCCTGTCATTGCTCGCGTCGTCGAGCGCACGAAAGAAGAACTTGTCGGCAAACTCATGCTTAAAAAGTTTCTGAAAAAGCACGATCCCCTTCTGTTTGAAGAATTGATTAAAGTCGTAGAAACAGGGGATTCTTTAGGAAGAGAATTTTGTTACGCGCGAGGGGAACACAAAATCTGGTACTATGTGAATGCTGTTAAATTAGGAGACGGATTTTCCGTCACCGTTCGCGATATTACCCAACAAAAAGAAATTCTTTTATCTTTACAAGCGGAAAACCAAGAACTCGCACAGCGATCGACAGTTGACGAACTCACGCAAACAGCAAATCGACGCTATTTTGACATTTATCTCAACCAACAGTGGCAAAATTTAGCAGGTAAAACAACTTCCCTATCCTTAATTTTATTCCGGGTCGATAATTTAGCAACCCATCGAGAAAATTACGGCGATGAAACGAGCAATAAATCCTTACAAAGAATTGCCAATGTGATTAAACAATATCTCCGCCGTTCCGAAGAATTAGTCGCCCGTTATGAGGAGGCAGAATTTGCCGCAATTTTACCCAATGCCGATGATTATTGGGCATTGCAAGTCGCCGAATTGATTCGCACTAATCTGGAATATGGGGGTGAATCGGAAACCAATGAAATAGTGGATAACATGAATGTTTCGGCAGGCATTGCAACTTCTGTTCCTACCCTGAACGAATCCCCTTCTATCTTAATCGAACAAGCCAAGAAAGCTCTCGATCGCGCTCGGGATAATGGCAGTGAGTTTGTTGAAATTTATGAAGAATCATAAGATAAATTTCCCTCGCCTTCCATTTTTGTGCTAAGGGCGAGGGCAGTGGTAAAGCCTTTACCAACAAAGCAATGTTTCTCGGGTTTCTCTGCCCGTGACGGGGTTAGTTCCCGAAGCAATATCACAGAGTTTATCTTGAATATCGGCTCTTAATAAAACATCGGTAAAATCTGCCCCTTCGATGATTGCACCATCAAAAAGAGCACCAAAGGCGAAGGCATCTTCTAGGACGGCATTGGTCAAATTGGCATGGGATAAACGCGCCGATCCTAAAACAGCAAAGCGCAGGTTTGCCCCCTCAAAGTTAGCAGACTCGAGGTTAGAGGAAAAGAAGCCAACACCTTCTAAATTTGCGTAACTGAAATCGCATTTGCGCAAAATAGAATGATCGAAGCTATCTTCTCTTAAATCGCGATGGGAAAAATCTTCACCGATAAAGGTGGCTTTTTCATAGGAAACGGCAAGCACGGGAGAGACAAAAATATTGCAGCAGATGGCAACAGTGATGACAACCAGAAAAATGCTTGCAAAAAAATCAGGAATTCGAGCAAAGAAATCTTTTTTTATCATTGTCTTTCGATCTTTTTTCTGAATATAATGGTTAAGCGGAACGATAAGGATTAAGAAAAGTATACAAGTAATCCGATCGCAGCAAAACGAGGAGTAAGGGGTTTTGAGTAAAAGACAACAGCAAGGCAAGCGATCGCTCGAGGTGGGACAGTTGGGAGAGGAAATCGTTGCCGATTGGTTGCAAGGGCGAGGATGGGAGATTTTGCACCATCGCTGGCACTGTCGCTGGGGAGAAATCGATTTAGTGGCGCGATCGCCCAAGCCGATGCTGATTTTTGTTGAGGTAAAAACCCGCAGTTCGGGCAATTGGGATGCAAACGGGTTATTGGCGGTGAACTCCCAAAAACAAGCGAAACTCTGGCAAACTGCCGAATTATTTTTGGCACAATATCCCGATTATGCCGAGTTTCCCTGTCGTTTCGATCTGGCATTGGTGGGTTACAAGTGGGTTCTCGACCCCGGGGCGGTTGCTGCTGGGGTGGCGCTGCAACAACCCATCTGGCGATCGGGGTACGAGTTTATTTTACGGGACTATCTGGAAGGGATTTTGGCGGGATGAAGAAAAGCAATATTCATGAACTATAATGATGTGGGTTCGGAAATTTATCCAAATTGCGAATAGATACCATGTCTCAACAGCCTCGCAGCCGCCAAGAATTGTACGATCTCGTCCGCACTCGAGGAGGAAAACAGGAATTTACCCTCGAAGAAATGATTCGCTTGGGATTTTGGCCGCAACAAGGGACGCTTCCGAAAGATCCGGCGGACGAAATTCGCCGAGAGGGAGAGCTTCGCCGAGAACTGTCGGAACTGCGCCGAGAAAGCAGTAGATTGCAGAACGAAAAACAATTACGGAAAGAAGCCTTCAAGCAGCGATTGGCGGAGTCTCGGCGCAAACAACAGGAAACAAAGGAACGACGGGAACGAGAGAAGCAAGAACGAGCCGAGGCATGGCAGCAACAAAAACAACGGGAGATTATTTATTTAGGTGAGGGCGTTTCCGGAGGACTCAATCATCGGGAGGGCGATCGCGATCGCTTGCAAAGTCGCGGTTTACCTGTCGCCAACAATGCCGAAGAAATCGCCGCCGCAATGGGCATTACGGTAGGTGAATTACGCTTTCTCGCCTTCAATCGCAAAGTTTCAACCCTTTCCCACTATATTCGCTTCAAAATGCCGAAAAAACGGGGAGGAGAACGCCTCATTTCTGCACCTATGCCGAGGTTAAAGCGGGTGCAATATTGGATTTTGCGGGAGGTGTTAGACAAGATTGAAGTTCACGAAGCGGTACACGGATTTCGGCGCGATCGCTCGATCCTCACGAATGCCCGTCCTCATGTGGGGGCAGATGTGGTTATTAATTTCGATCTAAAAGATTTCTTTCCGACCATTTCTTATAAGCGCGTGAAAGGATTATTTCGATCTTTGGGGTATTCGGAAGCGGCGGCAACAATTTTGGCATTATTGTCTACCGAGGCGGATTTAGAAGAAGTGGAATTGGACGGGAAAACCTATTTTGTGGCGTTGGGCGATCGGCATTTGCCCCAAGGTTCTCCCGCTTCTCCTGCCATTAGTAACATTATTTGTCGTCGTTTGGATCGGCGTTTGAGTGGCATGGCGACGAGTTTGGGTTTTACCTATACCCGTTACGCCGATGATTTAACTTTTTCAGCTTCGGGAGAGAATAATTTGCGATCGCTTTGCAATCTTTTGCGCCGGACTGAATCCATTGTTGCTCATGAGGATTTTGTTATTAATGAAGAGAAAACTCGCATTATACGGCGCAAATCCAGTCAGTTAGAGGTGACGGGAATTATTGTTAACGAACGCCCCACGATTAGCAGTAAAGTTCTCAAACGCTTTCGTGCGACGTTGTATCACCTCGAACAGGATGGTTTGCAAGGAAAACATTGGGGAAATTCGCAGGATACTGGCATCATATTAGCAGTACAAGGATTTGCCAATTTTGTCAATATGGTTAATCCTGAAAAAGGAAAAGTTTTTTTAGAACAAATCGATCGCATTCGAGAAAAATGGACAATCAAAGAAACGAAAAAAAGTAGTTCGCCTCCGTCTATTTCTCCGGCTGTTGTTGAAGAAGAAATACCAGAGGTAACACCAGAACAATCTCTTCACGACGGCATCATTTTGGAATGTTATAAGCAGGGCAGCAAATTAAAAGTCAGGGTAATTTCTGAGGGTTATAATTCATCTTGGAACGTGCAGATCCCGCGCAATCTCATGGAAGAAGGTGCAAGATATCGCGTTGAGGAAATTCGCGAATCTGCGGTCGGAGGATTTTACCGGACTTCTGGAACAATTCAGAAGTTATAGCAAAACTCAATCTACAAACTCGTGGAACAAGCAAGATGCTTGTTTCTTAAATCAAACACGGGCAAGTGGTCACTGAGCTTGTCGAAGTGATGCCCGTTCCACAGTGAATATAGACTTTTTGAATTGAATCATGTCCTTAGAACGTACAAAAATCCAATGGTTTCGCCGCAAACTTCGGGAATGGAGTCGGGCTAATTTTCGCGATTTTCCTTGGCGAAGAACGCAAGATCCTTATGCAATTTTAGCGGCTGAGTTTATTTTACAAAAAACTGATGCACCGACCGCCGCGCCTTTTTACGAGCAATTCATGGAACGCTATCCTGACTTGGAGACATTGGCGGCGGGATCGGTAGAGGAAATTCGCGAAATCTTACAACCTCTGGGATTGCATTTTCGCGCCTCTCGCCTGCATGAAACGGCGACGATTTTGTTAGACCAATATAAGGGCAAAATTCCGAAGACGGAAAGTAAATTATTGCAATTACCGGGAGTGGGAAAATATACAGCGCGATCGCTCCTCGCTAATTCTTATAATAAGTCTTGTGCAGTTCTCGATACGAATGTCGCTCGCATTTTGGAGCGGGTTTTTGGTATCCAAGGAGGGCGGGTTAAATCTCGCGATCCGTTATTATGGAGAGCGGCGGAACGAGTTGCCCCGAAAACCAAAGTAGGCACGTGGAATTTAACATTAATTGATTTTGGGGCGGCAGTTTGTACGGCAAGAAATCCTCATTGTTCGAGTTGTCCTCTACAGCGTCAATGTTGTTATTTTAAGTGATATTGCATCCATTTGATTTGTAAAAATGCACAATCAAACAACATCTTGATTATCCATTGTTGAACGGGCATCCGGCCCGTTTTTAGGTTAATAGAATCAAGACGCGATCGCGTTTATTGGAAGTGTGCGACTTTCGCACTCCAAATATATTACGCAGTTTGAGAAGTGAATGGATCTCTGACGGGTTCAAAAAGAAGGAATTAGCGCGCCCCCATCAGCGATCGCTGACTCACTGATTCCCAAAAGTTACTTTTTGCATCTTGACCGCTAAAAAAATCAGCCTTTTATTAACAAGATCGCTAAAAAATAAAATTTCAATAAGCCCCGCTTATTTCTAAGGGTGACGGTCTGTTCGTTTGGGAATTTTGTGGAGTCGATCCCGATTGGTTTTGAGAAAAAAGGGGTAAAAAGTAACTCATGCAGATTTCAGATCGACACCTGAAAAAACTCGCTCATCGCTACTTTTTTCAGAAGTGGCGCACCTCAGACCGTTCAATAAACTCACTCATTATTAGAATTTTCAACAAGTTACTTTTTGCGTCTTGATCCCTCCAAAAAAAACGGCAAAAATTAACCCAATCCTAGAAAAAAGGAAAACTTACATGTATGCCAAGGTTAGTGAAATTGGCGGGGATTTCCCTATGCAACCGAGAAAACAAAAGTGCGATTCCTCTACAGGAAAGTTGCGCCAAAATCGCGGTACTGCGATAGATTCCGAAGATATTGTCTCCCAGTTTTGGCAACTCTGGCAGGGAATGCACGACCAACTGTATCGTTGCTGTCTGAAGTTGATGAATTATAATTCTATGGATGCGGAAGATGCTTTGAGTCAGGCGATGCTGAAGGCGAGGGACAAGGTGCAGCAGTATTGGGGGAAAATCCGCAATTTGAAGGCTTGGTTGATGCAGGTGACTCGTAATTTATGTATTGATATTATTCGCAAACGCTCGAAGGAAGCGGCGGGGGTTGATAGTCTCGAATGGGTGGGGGAAACGGAGAATGCAGGCGCTACAAATACGATGGATACCCCGGAAAAGGTTTTGGAGACGGAAGAGAGAGCGATTGTGATTAGGGAAGCGATCGCATCTTTACCCGAACGGTTGCACCAGACGTTTATCTTACATTTTTATCAACAGCGTACTCATACAGAAATTGCAGAAGCCCAAGGCATCACCTATGATAATGTTTGCAAGCGAATATCTTTGGCACGGAAACACCTGAAAGAGAAGTTGAGGAGCTATTTTCAGGGGACGGATGGGGATGTAAGCCACGCGAAAAGTAGGACAGTTAAAACGACTTCTACACCAACAAAATCTACCTGTGCGAAGTTGAACACTTCAGATGAGACTTTAGTGCTTGCTCCTTTCAGTGGTTGCGATCGGGAAGCAGCCGAAAAAGAGAGCGTGGAGGAAGTAGAGGTGGAAACATCGGAGTTGGTGGAAGGTGCGATCGAGTCAAAGGAATTCGCGAGCCAGACTATTCAGGAAACAGCAACGGTATCGGTTAAAAAGTATGTTGAGGGAGTAAAGATAGAAAAACATGAATTTTTAGAGAGCTATGTTCAACCAAGGGAAATTGTAAGTCAGATTATTACTGAAGTTGGCGATCGCAATAGTGACTTACTTGAATTGTCGAAACTGCTTGCGGTGAGAAGAGGCGAACCGCGAGAGTTTATTGCAATGAGCGTTTATGTGGCGGAATTACAATCGAACATTAGGGGATATGAGGGGCGGCGATCTCCCCTTGATTCCCATCTGGCAGGCTTTCGCCTAGAAAGCGATCTCCGTTGTCTTTTGCTCGTTTCTCCCAAGTTTCCCCAGATGGCGATCGCCTCGCGGAACTGTCTTCTCTCATGAGAGCTCTCTCGTATTTTGAGATTTGGCGGTGCGTCTTGCTATCGCTGACACACCCTACTCCCTTACAAAATTCAGAAACTGGGTTTAGGAATCGTCTTAATAGTAGAGGTTAAAGTTCAAAAGTCAAAGTTGTTCTAAATTGAGTCTTTTGTATTGAAATACAAAGCTGGCACTTTGACCAAGAAACTTACTTCATAATTGCGAAACTTTGAATCTTTATAACGGCTGTTGTTGCTACAGGAGCTATTGCTGGAGGCGCAGTAGGAGCATTGACAACCGGTGGAGTTGCTACCATTGGAGGTGCTGCTCTTGCTGAGCGAGTATGGGATTGGTTTTCATAGTGCTGCTTCAGTAATAGCTAACCTTGGACAGTTGTTTCTTTTCTCTAGATTGATATGACTCAAAATGAGTAGTGGTAGTGTGCGACAGCGATCGCAAGTCGCACCCATCACGATCAAAGAACACAAGGTTTTAAAAGTTGACTAAAAAAATAAAATTAGTACTCAAAAAAGGAGCATAAATCGTGAGCAATTCTAACTTCAAAATCTTGTCATGTGATGGTGGTGGTATCCGTGGTTTAATCACCGCCAGCATCTTGCAAGAACTCGATAAAGAGCTACATTTTCTTGACCAGATCGATCTGTTTGTAGGAACTTCAACAGGGGGACTCATTGCTTTAGGATTAGCTAGTGATGTTTCTATTTCCACCCTAGTGAATCTATATGGTGATTCCAGTAATTGTTCCCAGATTTTCACCCCCTATCATCCTCCTCATTCTTCATTATTATCAGATCAACTTGTAGACAGTTACTTGAAAGAAATCGATGGCATTGAGAGATCTCCGGAAATTGAAAAAATCCTAAAGGACTTGGATAAATTTTTGTATGTTAAGTACAATAACACTGGATTAAAAACGGTTTTGAAGAACACAATACCACACTCTTCACAAACTTTAAAATGTCTCAGAAAAAAAGTTTTAGTGACAACATTTCAACTCTACAATGCTTCTGATTCGAAAAATCACTCATGGAAACCAATTACCCTTGATAATCTACCCAAAAATCCAATCCACAGTGAAAAGACAAAAATCTTAGATGCTGCTCTTTGTACCAGTGCTGCTCCAATTTATTTACCTCCTTATGAGCATCCAGATTATGGACTCTGTGTAGATGGTGGTGTCTTCGCTAACAACCCTAGCACCCTAGCTTTAGCAAGAGTTATCGATTCAGGCATTCTAGGAACGGGGAATATCCAAAACATTAAGTTGCTATCTATTGGTACAGGAGAAACTCAAGATTCTCTCCCTCCCAGTTATCAGCCACATGGACCTTTAAGATATGGTCTAACAACATGGCTTTGGCCATTTGCAGTCGATCCAACACCAAAATTTCCATTGCTTGCAATGCTTATGGATAGTTCTGCAGCTATTGACAATCTTCAGGCCAATATGTTCTTAGGAAATGAAAAATATCGGCGGATGAATGTCGAACTGACAGAACCGATTGATGCTTTTGGTTGTTCCGGGATTGATGCGATGAAAAAATTAGTCTCTCAATACACTCACTCTCCGGTATGGAATGAGGACACAACGTGGATTAAACAACATTACTTGAAATAGTAAAGTGGTAGGGTGCAACAGCGATCGCAAGTCGCACCTATCATTCTCAATGTATGTGCAGTTCTCGCAACCCCGCTCCTAACCCAAATCCACTAACGGCGAGTGTATTCTTCAATGCGACTCGCCGTTGCCTTTTGCTCGTTTCTCTCAAGTTTCCCCAGATGGCGATCGCGACTTTACCCGATCGAGCTAACTCTTTTTCCGCAGATAATCTTCTACCTCTCAAAATTTAACGTGACTCAGAACGGCGACATCACTAACTCCTGCTTTCATCAACAATCCCCCGTTTAAATCTGTAGCATGAAAAAAAGTCAGAAATTTTCTTGAGGAATAGTCTTAATTACAGAATCAGATATTTGAAGTCACAAAAATCAGGAAAAAAACCATGAACATCCAACGTATTTTTAGCGCTCTCGTTGCCTTCATCTTTACCGTAGCCCTTGCTTTTGGCTTACAAGTTGGTTCTGCTAGTGCTGCTCTCGATACGGCTTCGTTCAGCCAACTGAGCCAAGGTGGTACTTTAATTGCGAGTACCATCTCCGGAGGATGGAGTACCTATAACTGTGATATCACTCCAGAGGCCTATGAAGTGTTTCAAGAGGCTACTGAAGGTTTGCTTGGGGTATCATACGAACCGGTAGCCTTTGCAACTCAGGTTGTTGCAGGGACGAACTACCGTTTTTTCTCTAATGCAACAGTTATATATCCTAATGCACCCCATAAAGCAGTTGTGATTCAAATCTATCAACCTTTAGAAGGAGTGCCTTACATCACCGATATCAGTGATTGTGATTAAGGATTGGCGACTCCCCTAACTGGATCGGCATCTGACCGATGTAAAAGCCTTCTCCTGTATAAGTTTGAGAATAAGGGGGTATAGTCCCCCTTTCCTACGTTTTACGATTGTGTTGTGAAATACATCAAATCAGAACCAAACCTCAACTTCGCAAAATTGAGACAAGGCCTTGCAATTTCCAAGCGGTTGTGTTGATATAAGTACATAAAAAATATTTCTCAACAGTCACTATACAGCGAGTAGCTGACGTTCAAACTTCTGGTAATACCAGCTAAAGATTAGATCGTTGTGACTTTTTGAAGCGTTCGAGTGACAAGGTTGAGAGAATAAAGTTAGAGGTCGATCGCACCTCGATTAGCTGTCCTCTTCGCGATCGCACTTCCCAAACGAATCCCAAACAAAATTATTCTGAAGAATGACGAGGTAGGTTGCGTGTGAAATCCGGTTGTTTAACGATTGTCGGGACGGGAATCCAATTGGTCGGTCAGGTGACATTGGCTGCCAAAGCATGGATCGAACAGGCCGATAAAGTGTTATATGCTGTCGCCGATCCCGCAACGGCTGAATGGCTGCGATCGCTCAATCCAACCGCCGAAAGTCTTCCTTACAATACCCATAATCAATGGCGCAAACAAACCTATAAGGAAATGGTGGAAGTCATGTTAAGTGCCGTGCGTCAAGAATTAAATGTATGTGCGGTTTTCTACGGACATCCGGGGGTGTTTGCCAACCCAACCCGCGAGGCGATGAAACAAGCGCAAGAGGAGGGGTTTCGCACGCAAATGCTACCGGGAATCTCGGCATCTGATTGTTTATTTGCCGATTTGGGAGTCGATCCCGGGCAGTATGGATGTCAGAGTTTTGAAGCCACAGATTTTCTGATTCGCGATCGCCAGTTTAACCCCAGAAGTGGGTTAATTTTATGGCAGATTGGGTTAATTGGAAATTTGAGCTTTTTTGACACCGAACGGGTTTCTCGGGGTCTCAAGGTTTTGACTGAGGTATTAGAAAAGCATTACCATCGCCAACATGAAGTCATTGTCTATGAAGCAGCCGTTTATCATCCGGTTTGTCCGCCGATTATCCAACGGATGCCCCTCTTTAAATTACCAGAAAGTCAGGTGAGCGAGGTGTCAACTCTTTACGTTCCCCCGCAGGAACAAACTCCCGCCGATCGGTCAATCATGGCACGTTTGGGGATGGTAAATTGACATGAAAAATCTGCAAATTGGAGTCCGAACAAAGGCACAAGAAATCGCTGGAAAAGCAGAAGATTATCGCTTGCAGAAATGCTACGAGCAAGCGTTACTTCAGTTTAGTCAAGCGATAGAAATACAACCCGATTATAGTTGGGCGATCGCTCATCGTGGAGAAGTTTACCGACAGATGAAATGGTACGAGAAATCATTGTTTGATTTTAATCAATCTATTATCTTACAACCCAGTCATTTTTGGGCGATCGCTCACCGAGGGGCAACCTACTTTAGCTTACAAGATTATCCCGCAGCCCTAGAGGATTTCGACCGGGCGATGGCGTTAAAAAAAGACTATGCTTGGGCGCTAATGTATCGAGCAAATTGTTACGTAGCTCTGAAAGAATATGAGACTGCTTTATCGGATCTCGACCGGGCGATCGCCATAGATAATCGGATTATACCGAGTTGGCAGGGAGAACGAGGATTGCTGTTAAGTTATATGTACAGGTATGCAGAAGCAATAGAATACTGTAAGTTGGGATTAGTAGAAAATCCTGATGACTATATTGCTTGGTATACCCTAACTGTGACTCAATTCCGATGGAAAGGTTTGACAGTAGTAGAAAGCGAAATAGCCACGACGCGAAAGGTGCTGGAAACAGCACTAGAGCGGGATGGCAGGACAGGGGGAATTCTCTATCGTTTGGCAGGATTAGCAGCTTTAGAAGGAGATGAGGAACAAGCCTTGATCTTGCTTCGAGAAGCTGTTATAGCCCACGAAGAACCGAGAGAATTAATGCGTCACGATCTGGCTTGGCTCGAATGGCGCGATCGACCTCAGTTCAACAGTTTTTTAGATAGTCAAGAAAAGTAAATTTCAATTAAAAAATTAGAGGAGAACAACTATGACTCTGAATAAAGATATACCAAGCGCACAGAAACTTCGCTCAATGGCTAAATGTGCTGCGGATTATGAAAATAAAGACGAAAGCGAACGAGCTTTAATAATACTCAATGAAATTATCACCTATATAGAAGAAGAAAGAGTTAGTGTAAATAAGAAATTTAAAGGCTGGGTTTATGCTCACAAAGGTGAAGCTCTATCTCAACTAATGATTAAAGCCATTAAAATGGCTGACGATCTGTTTTATTCTGGCTATAAAGTTGGGGCAACGCTAGTTTTGTGGGAGGTGACTAGCAAAAAACACTTTAGGGGGAAAGTTGTTAAGGCTTTTGAAAAGGCCATAGAAAGCTATGAACAGGCTGGTTATACCAATGATAGCTGCTATTATTGGGCGATAAATCGTCTAGGAGAAGCTTATCGACAGAGAGCTTTGGCCTTTTTCTTCTGGAGAAAAATTTATGATAAAGCGGCTCATGAAGTTGCTGATTTCCTTCCCAAAAAAGATGAAATTGAGGACTTGATAAAAGAGGGACTAACAGAAGCAAGGGATGAATTTTCTAAGGTAGCTGACCAAGATGAGAATGGGTACTGGAATTATGCACACTTGGGAGCTACTTATTACTATTTAGCTAGATACAAGCTTACAGACGAGGAGGTCGTTGATTACTGGAGAAATCAAGATTGTGGTTTAGAAAAATTTATAAATAAAACAGCCTTGGATAAAGCAAAAGAGAATTTAGAGAAAGCGGATATAATAGCTCTTAATAGTAAGCTATTATACCCTTGGAGTAAACTCTTCTTATCTGCTATTTACGCAATCGAGGCCAAACTTAAGGACGATAATGATGGTGATAGCCAAACATTGTGGCAGAAGGCTCTTATTACCTTCATTATTACCCTAGAACAAGATCCCGCGATAATGATGCCCAATAAAAGTCTAACAATGTTGCGCTTATTCCAAGCTAACTCATTGATATCTAGGATAGAACCAGATATTCAGACAAGAGAAAGCATAAATTTGGAGAGTGGGCTACAACAAGCGAAAGAATATACAAGGGATGCGTTAATGCGAAATCCAGATTTCGCGATTGTATCCTATCTTGATGGAACGCGGGATTCGTACTTTGAATTGCAGGACAAGGCTGAGTCAACTTAAACACATTAATAGGAGCAAAAAAAGCATGAGTCAACTGCTAGAATTTTTAACCAATTTAGCTGTAGAACCAAGGCAACAACAGGCTTTCGAGTTAACCCCCAGTCTTGCGATCGCGAAAGCTGGGTTATCTCAAGCGGAGCAAGCTGCAATTGAAAGTCAGACAAAAGGAGCAATTGCCAATATCTTGGCAACAGAAGATTTTCAGGCTGCATTAATCGCTGCCGTACCCAATGAAGATCCGATCCCAGATCCAGATCCTCCCCCTTCCGCAGAGCCACTAGAAGAGGAAGAATAAATTAAGCACAACTAAGTAAACAAAACACCAAAACCTCTGGTTTCTCTGAGAAACTGGGGTTTTATAACTCAGCCACTTTCTGTTGAGAATAAGCAATGAGCAAACTGTTCGGTTATGAAGTATGGAACCCGGGATTCGTACTTTGAATTACAAGACAAAGCTGAGTCAATTAAAATACATTGATAGGAGCAAAAAAATCATGAGTCAACTGCTAGAATTTTTAACCAATTTAGCTGTAGAACCAAGGCAACAACAGGCTTTCGAGTTAACCCCCAGTCTTGCGATCGC
>JBCCVR010000174.1:0-16568 GCA_039194995.1 Cyanobacteria bacterium P01_E01_bin.42
CTTCTTCATAACGTTTTAGTTCTAGTAATGTAGCACCATAATTAGTCCATACTTTATAGTCATCAGGTTTTAGCTCGATTGCTTTAACGAAACTAGAAATTGCTTCTTCATAATAATTGAGGTTATCCAAACAATTTCCTATCTCAAAGAAAAGATTACTGCTAAACTCAGCATGATCTAGAGAAATTATTTTTTTAGCTTCTTCTTTTGCTTGTTTAAGCAAACTCAATTTTTGGTTTGACTGACGATATAATACTGTACCCATTAATCCTACATATTTTGCCAAACCATCAAGATTTTCAATCTTCCGGAAACAGTGTTGAAATGCTAAATTGATTTGAGATTCAATATCTGGGTTTTTATGTTTCACCAATAAGCCAAACCTTACAGCAAATTGAATACTGTCTAAAAATCGTTGAGTATCTTTGGGTAATAATTTATTTTCCTTGGGTTCCATTTCAGATGCGATCGCAGTAAACGCATTAATCGCAATATCCGGCTGTTGAAAATGCGCCCCCTCAAAAAAGTGGGTTAGGATATGAAACTGACCGCGATCGCGATGGGCAAACAAAGTATGATAAACTTTCTCTGTGGTATGTTCGCGCCAATCTGAATTTTCATATTTTGCAGGAACGGGGCGATCGCGGGAAACTTCCTTATCTGCTAATCCCTCAAAATATTGCGCGAGTAAATCGTGAATATGACAGAAGTTTTGCGAATCTTGGCGATGTTGTGCGGCACGAATGACATCTCTCGCCACATCATCCAAGCGAAAACGTTCGTCTTTGACGATAAAATCTCGCCCGATCAACCATTCGAACCAATCCTGCGATCGCTCTTCAGATTCGCCATTTTCCTCCAATTTTGTCTCATCAATTAAGTATTGAATGAGAGGGCGATCGAACCAGCGACAATAAGCAGCCAAACGCACCACTTGCCGTTCTTTTTCGTTCAATCCATCCAATAAGCGATCGCTAATCTCATCGCTATCTCGCGCAAAACTGAGCGATCTCCCTTCCTGTTTCTGTGTCTTAATCAACTGGAGAAAATAAGGAAATCCTTTTGTTCCTTGGGTAATGCGGCGAATCTCATTCGTTTTAGAAATGCCGATCTTTTCTAAATATTCTTTCGTCTCCTTCTTCTCGAAATTTTCTAACTGTCGCTCGTAAATATCATCCCAATAACTCTGAAACATTCGCTGATAGCGCTTATTTTTGAGAGAATAACGCCCCGCCATCACCATGCGAACCGAATGCGATCGCAGTTTTTCATCGCCCAAAATATATCGACACAGAAACAGATTAAAATCAGAAGCCGCTTTTTCATAAGTATCCAACACCAACACAATCGGCTTTTCTTGGGATTTCTGCACGAGTCCATCGATAAATGCTGCTGTTAACTTCGGCAAAGGATCGCGCATCAATTCTTGTAATTCTCGTTGGTTTTTCGTCGCCCGATGGGTTTTTAATATTTGTTCGATCCGATCCTTTTCCGACAACGCTAAAGAGGCAACCTCTACCGCACCTTCTGCCACATCGCCCAAGGTTTCAGCCGCCTTGTCTTGAAAGAAAAAAGAAGCAATTCTCTCCGTTGCGCCTCCCAATAATTTCTTAACTAAATTCACCTGTTCTTGACTCGCCGCACCGCGATCGACCGCTTCTGTTTGCAATTGGTGCAGCGTATCTTTATACTGTTGACACAATTCTGGAAAATAATCCGCATCCCAGCCATCACTCGGTAATTGCTCGTACAAACGTTCCATCAAAGCCAAGGGACTATCAATTTTTGAAGTTGCCCCAAAAAAGACCTTTGCAAATGCCGCATCTTGTCGATAATCCGCCTGTAGCTTATCGAGAAGCGTAGACTTGCCAATCCCTCCAATACCGCAGATGTAAAATAGGAAGGGCTGAGATTTAGGCTTTTTCAGTGCTTTGCCCAACCGATCCAGAAATTGTTTTGCAACGGGACGAGAAATATAGATATCGCGATCGCTCATATTTACTGCTATAGTTTGCCTGTCCTTCTCATTCTACCTTTTCGGGCTTGTCGAACAGCCGAGAAAGTGATAGGAGTAAAGGGAAAAAGATTTTTGCGATCGCAATGAAAGAGTTTTTTGAAAATGTTCTGCGTTATCAGCGCTACTTTGTCACCATTACGTTAGGGATATTCTTTGCCTTCTTTGGCTGGCTCAAACCCTTGTTAAAGAACCCCTTCACGGCGGTTGCTTTGGTTGGATTCTTAATTAGCGTTTCAATTTTTGTGGTCTTGACCTTGCGGGCAATGTTGGGTTTATCGGCAGTGTAGGGCAAAAAAAAGGGATTTGCTTTAAAATTAGAGATAACTCTCGTTTATCTGTGTTATGCTCCCAAAATTTGTTAACGCAATTGTTTGGATCGAGGCGAGGGATTGATTCTAAAAGAGGCGATCGCAACACGCGCCGGGATTTAGAAAGTTAAAAGTATTGCCAACAGCCGAGGGGGAATTATGGCTAACAGTCGTCGAATTTCTAAGGTTTCTTCTTTAATCAAGCGAGAAGTCAGCCAACTTTTATTCAATGGGATCAAAGACGATCGCGTGGGTGTGGGGATGGTTAGCGTGACGGATGTAGATGTTTCTGGGGATCTGCAACACGCGAAAATTTTTGTCAGCATTTACGGCACTGAAGAGGTCAGAACCCAAACCATGGAAGCCTTACAAGCCTCTACAGGCTTCGTGCGCCGGGAACTTGGCAGCCGAGTACGCTTGCGCCGCACCCCGGAAGTTATCTTTATTGAAGACCGCTCTCTCGAACGTGGCGATCGCATGATTCACTTATTAGAAAAGATAGAACAGCAAGACCGCGAGAGAAAATCCACCAGTCACGATATTGAGGAAATAGGGAGTGGGGAATTATCGAGCGATAACGCATAATCCATCGCCAAGCGCACGACGTTATTGTTCAAACCCAAGATAATATATTTGGGCGAGCATATCGTGAAATCCCCAGCCGATATCTGATGTTTCGTCTACGATTTTTTGACAGCGTTTGTGAAACACGCCGTGCAGTCCTTCGCTACCAATTTTCTTGACGGCCTTTTCATACATATTTTCCATACTGTCATAAAAAGGCTCGTTAATATCACCATACGCATTGGTATATCGAACACCCTGCTCGACATAAAACAGCATGATATCAATGAGCATTGCTGGTGACGCACTGATTTTTTGATAGTCGCTAATGGCTTTCTTGGCAACAGATAATCGTGCTTTCCCGAATCCTCGCTTTGGGAAAAATTCGTCCTCGATTGTTTTTTTGTATTTATCAATGACTTCTTTGTCGCCTTGGGGAGATAATTTCACTGTGTAGAAATCTTTGACTGCGCTAAATCGCTTAAAAAGTTCTGAAATATCATCGATGAGTTCTTCTTTGGAAGCACTCTTGAGATGCTTTTTGAGTGTTGTCAGGGTAAGATTCTTTTGAGCCATGCGATCGAGAAGCCTCCTATTTTAGCAACAGCATCATCATATTAAACAAGCCTCAACCGAGAAGAAAAATTCCTTATTGGCAAGTCTCTCTCGCTAACCATGCTATCCTGATGATTCTTCTACACACAAGGACGTAGAGAGCAATGGTCGATAATCGACAACTGATTGCCCAAATGCTGGTAGTCCGGGCATCCGGTCATCTATTTGACGAGCAGATTCGCTATCCGATTTGGGAAGCGACTAATCAACAATTGCAATATTGGCTCGGGGATCTCAATGTTGGCGGCGTTATTTTGCTGGGAGGCAGTGCGGTTGAGTTGGCGGCGCGATCGCAGCAATTACAAAGTTGGGCGCAAACTTCTCTGTTGATTGCGGCAGATATTGAAGAGGGGGTCGGACAACGCTTTCCTGGCGCGACTTGGTTTCCTCCCCCAATGGCATTAAGCGCGATCGCCGATAAAGCCACGGCAAAACAATGCGCGGCAGAAATGGGAAAAACCACGGCACGAGAAGCCATTGCCGCTGGGATGAATTGGATTCTCGCCCCAGTTGTCGATGTGAATAATAATCCCGATAATCCCGTCATTAATATTCGCGCTTTTGGGGATACCCCGGAAGCCGTCGCGGAACTGGCAACGGCTTTTATTTCCGGTTGCCAGCACTATCCCGTTTTGACGACTGCCAAACATTTTCCCGGACACGGAGATACGGCAGTCGATTCCCATTTGGAACTCCCCGAGATCGCTCATCCCGAAAGTCGTCTGCAAGAGGTCGAGTTAGCTCCTTTTCAAGCCGCGATCGCTGCGGGAGTCGATAGCGTCATGACGGCTCACTTACGGGTATTAGCATGGGATGGAGATGTTCCGGCTACTCTCTCCTACCCCATTCTGACGGAGCAATTGCGGCAAAAAATGGGATTTGAGGGTTTGATCGTGACGGATGCCTTGGTGATGGCGGGTGTTGCCAAGATTGCCGACCCCGAGGAACTTTGCTTGAGGGCGATCGAAGCTGGTGCCGATATTTTACTGATGCCTGCCGATCCCGAAAAAGCAATCTCCGCCATCGATCGCGCCATCCAAACCGGACGCATTTCCCGCGATCGTATCTGCGCCTCCGTCGAGCGCATTCGCAAAGCCAAGGCGAAAGTTATAAATCTTCAAAAAAGTTCGCAGGCAGAAAAAAAGACGGCGATCGCGCTCACCTTCGATCCAAACCAATTTTCCCAGCCCCGCGATCGCGAAACTGTCGCCACAATCCTCAGCGAATCCATGCAGAAAGGAGGAAACTTACCTTGGCAGCCTCCATCCATGCCCCATGAGGGGATCAATGCGATCGTCGTTCCTAACTTCCTCGGTAATGATTTTCTCGACCTGCAAGTTCCCGCCGTCACCATTCCCCAGCAATTCGGTTACAGATTGCAACTTTTAGAACTCCAAGACCTACAGCAATTGCTCAATTCCCCTGCGATTGTCCTGCAACTGTTTCTGCGCGGGAATCCCTTTCGCGGTAGTGCCAGTCTCACCCCTCAATCTCAATCACTACTTAAAAGTTTATTAAGAAACGGTAAAGTCTCGGCCCTCGCCTTATACGGTAGTCCTTATACCGTCGAGTGGCTGGCATCCACCTTAGATTCCCAGATTCCTTGGATTTTTTCTTACGGTCAAATGCCCGCAGCGCAAAATATTGCGTGGAGATCCTTATTGGGTTCGGAAATAGCACGCGATCTTCGGCAAAAGGCTTTTATATAACTTCTATTAATCTTTTGTCAAGAGAATTTATGGCTTTTTCCTTGTTGTGGACAAGTCGTCAAAGTCGCTTCCTGCCTCCTTCCCAATTGTTCTATTTTTCTCATGCCGCACTTATATCGATGCCAATCCAGTTTTGGAATTCTTATCTGGCTAGGCGATCGAACTGTAACTCCTTATACTGAATTAAGTGCAGTTATTTCGCAAGAAATTGCTTAAGATTACGGCTTGACACGACCGCTCGACATTTCCGCTCGGCATTCCCGCTCGATATCAATGACAAGGCTCGCTTAGTAGGTAAATTATGACTGTTTCAACTTTAACATCTGCCCCTTCTGCTCTTTCTTCTGCCTCTTCGGCTTTTCATTATTCCATTGAACTTCTGCAAGATGAAGCACGGGGATTGGTGGATAGAGGAGTAGTGAGCCGCCAGCAACCTATTTATGTTCTCTGCCAACATATTCCCGCTCGTGAATGGATTTATGTCGAATGCGAGTTAGAGAAATGCGAATATCTCCTTCGCGATCGCATTGGCGATTTGATTGGTTCGGAAACTTGGGAAAATGACTAAACTTGTCATCTCATTGTTTCCACACTCTCGAAAGACTTTTCCCTAAAAAATTAATATTGCCATTCAGTTTTTATCCTCGATAGAGAAGGATTCTAGACCGATTGTTCTAGATAAGTATTGATATCCTCTATCAATTGAGTGAGTTCTGCTTCCGTTGTCAGACGCAGGCGCTCGTCTCGTACCGTGATGAGAACTTTAGCCGCAAAAGGCATGGCATAAATATTAGGATTACAAAAGACTTCTAGGAAAACATCCCCCGCATACCGATATTCCATATTGGGTTGAGGGGATGGTTTTTTTTCTCCTGCTGCCCTTTCCGAGGCGATCGCTTTTAAGGATTGCATAAGGGTTTGGATTTCCCCTTGGAGTGCCTTAGCAGAATCCGGCGCGAATTTGAAAGTTACGGCACCTTGCATTAAATTAAGAGTGAGTTGGTTCATTACATCAATAAGCGATCGCTAATTATTAAATTAATCGTGGTTTGGCGATTTTATCGGTCGTCGTGAGAGGCGATTCGCCAATGTTTGAGTTCCCGGAGCAATTTAGCAAAGAAAGCTCGCTTTGAGGTTTTCCTTCACAAAAAATCAACAAACGCCCTCAATTCTCCATTCCCGATCTGCAATGCAAGATAATCGTGCAGAAGTTCGCCGAGTTTTACTCCTAACTTTGGGACTCAATCTTACCGTGATGGGTCTCAAGGCATTTGTTGGCTTTGTCACGGGGTCTTTGAGCTTACAAGCGGATGCACTCCATAGCGTGACAGACAGTGCCAATAATATCTTAGGATTGGTCGCCAGCAATTTTTCCTCGCCTCAACCCGATCGCGATCATCCCTACGGACATCAAAAATTTGAGGCTCTCGGCGCATTGGGAATTGCTGCCTTTTTGGGGATTGCCTGTTTTGAAATTTTGCAAAATGCGATCGCTCGTTTATGGGAGGGACTCACGCCGATCGAAATTTCGGCCACAGAATTAGGCTTTTTGCTCGTAGTTTTGGGGATTAACATTTTTGTGGCATTCTACGAACGCAGAGTCGGCAAGCGGGTGGGAAGTCCGATTCTGATCGCCGATGCTAAACATACGACGAGCGATATTTGGGTGACGATCGCGGTTTTGGGGGGTTTATTTGGCGTTTGGCAGGGGGAGCTTTGGGGCTGGCCGCAGTTACAATGGTTGGATGTTATTCTCTCATTTCCTGTTGCTTTACTGGTTTTTTGGAGCGGTTGGGAAGTCTTAAAAGAGAATTTACCTTGGTTGGCAGATCGTATGGCGATCGCGCCGGAAACGATTCGCGAGATTTCAACAAGCGTACCCGGAGTGATGAATTGTCATAGTATTGCCTCTCGGGGGGTTGTTGGCAGGCAAGTTTTTATTGAAATGCACCTCATTGTTGATGCGGCAGATGTGGAAACCGCTCATAAAATTACCGAAGAGGTAGAGGTTCGTTTAGAAAAACGATTTGCTCCCGCACGCATTCTCATCCACGTAGAACCGCCCCATTATCAAAGCGATACCATTAGTTATTAGTCAGTTATCCGTTACCCGCCATCCGCGATCGCTTTGGGAATCGGAGCGATTTAATTTCACGTCACAACCGTCAGTTATCCACAATATTGCTGTTTTTTCCACAGTTTTGAACAAGTTTTCCACAGGTTTAAAGAAATAATAATCGTTTGAATACCAAGTCTTAATCAATTTTGTGGTGAAGTTTCATAAGTTGTCGGATAGAAAGAAAGCCACCGAAGTAAAGAAATGTAAATCTGGTTGAGAGATTAGAAGAGATTGAACCGCAGAGACGCAGAGAGCGCAGAGAGTTGAGAATTTGATATAGAGGGTGCAGAGAATGTAGAGAATGCAGAGAGAGATTATTGATTATTGTTCAAAGCAATTGGCTGTTGTTGACTTTTTTTGACACAAATTATAATCTTAGTGTCCAACTATTGATGCAAATAATAAAGGGGATGGGGGAAACTGGCAAGATGCTTGTTCCCCCTATCCGAGTTTATTCTTCTTTGTCTGATTCCTCCTCGTCATCGACCAAACCAAATAATGCGGCTGTCCCAGCGATCGCGATCGTATTGCTCGTATTCGCGAGGTTTTGTTGGGTTTCGTTGGGGTTGGGAAGGAAGGCGATCGCAATGCTGATAGTAGCGGCGATCGCGGTGATGGTAGCGGTTAATTTGCGAATGTTGTTTTTATTCATTTTGTCTCTCTCAATTTCGACACTTTCATCATCGGGAATTTATTCGAGCAGATCGGCGGCAGCATAAGGGCAGTTGGGAATGAGTTGAGCATGACTTTGGAATGGGTTAATCTAAAGCAAGGCTGAACACTTTTGTCAGTAGCGATGTTATTTTTGATCGGTCAGTTGTGGAACTGGCAGGATGCCAGTTTCCCGCCGCGAAATAAAGGTTTGTTTTGATCGACTTATCAATGCAACTCACATCTGAAGGGAAAAAACTTATCGAAGAGGCTCTAACCGATCGCAAATGGTCATTGCACGATTTATTCAAAAATTGCGAATTGAGCATCGATACAATTAAAAGATTTAATGCCCAACAATCTGTGAGTCGAAAGTCATTTGTTATCCTGTGCGAAATTCTTGAAATCGATTGGCGTATTGCTTCGGAACAAGTAAACTCAACAACAAACCTCGAAAATAACTCAACTCACTTTCAGAATCCTTTTACCCAGCGCGGAATGTTAGAAAATATCGAGGAGCTTTACGGGCGAGATCGCGAGCTTCGGCAGGTGTTTGAGTTTTTGAATAGTAGGGCAAGCGTCGCTTTGGTGGGAGAGACGGGAATGGGGACTTCTTCGCTGTTATGGGCGATCGCGAAAAAAGCTCCGGAAAGGTTGCGCGATCGCCAGCCGATCTATCTAAATATGCGGGAAATTCTCGATTTGGAGGACTATTACGAGACTTTGGCGGCGAGACTGGGGATTGAGGCACAACCGCGATCGCGCTTCAAAAAAGAGTTCAGACAAAAGCGAGTTTTGCTGTTGTTGGATGAGGTGGAACAATTGCGAGAGAATTGGTTTAACGATGGGGTGAGGCGGGAGTTACGGGCTTGGGCCAATGGGGGCGATCGCTCTCCGTTGCGTCTGGTGGTAGCAGCGCATCGCCCTTTAGAAGAGCTATTTGAGGATAGCGGTTTGGCTTCCCCCTTTGCCAATATTTGCCAAGAGTTTCCCCTGTTGCCTTGGGATGGGGAGACGGTACGGAGGTTTATTGGCGATCGCTTGGCGGGGACGGGAATACAATTTACAGAGACGGAAATCGAGGCGATCGCGTCTCAAAGTGGGGGCGTTCCTCTGAAGATGGTGCAGCTTTGTTACGATTGTTATGAGAGGTATCGCGATTAATTTGTTTTTTAATATCAAACCCGGAAAAATCAATCCAAAAATCGATCCCTGAATTTAAGAGGGCGTATGCAATACGCCCCTACAGGGGGTTGGTTTCTGTAGGGGCGCAATGCTTGCGCCCGCTCTACGCAATACGATTAAATAGTTTCGACTTGAACCCATAATGAGCAACGATAAACCCCTCCCGCGTTTGGATTTAGCACCCAAATTAGATCGCCCTTTGTCTTTACGGAATCCTTTGGATTATTTACGGTTGTTGTATTGGGTGTTTTATTTTCCGCAAGCATTGCGATGGTATGTGGATGAGTTTGGAGGGGGTTATATTCCCGAAAGCGAAATGAATATTCGCAAGGGTCTGCAAATCTTGCGAGAAAATGCGATTCAACGGCAACTATTACTACAGGGAATTATTCTCATTCTTTTCATACAGATCCTTATCTATGGATTTTCAAATAACTGGATGAGCATAGCATTTTGGGTAGTAGTCAGTGTAGTATTTGGTGTGGTGTTTAGTATAGCGAGAGGTGTGGCATTCGGTGTGGCTTTAAGTTTGGTTTTAAGTGTAACTTTAGGTTTGGCATTAGGATTGTCAGAAATTGTGATATTCAGTTGGTTAGGAGGTGGAATATTGGGATCAATATTAGGTATTATATTGGGTATGACTTTATGTTTTGTATTAAGTATAGGGATAAATTGGACATTTATTATCATATTGGGTTTAGTTTTGGGTATGGTATTCGGTTTTGCAAAAGATATTGCATTGAGTATGTTATTTGGTCTTGCTTTAGGCGCAACAGTAGGTATAGTGAGAGGCGTTTCATTCGGTTTAACGAGAGGTGTAGCAGTAGGTGTGGTGGGAGGTATGTCATTTGGTTTAATGAGAGGTATAGCAGTGGGTGTGGTGGGAGGTATGTCATTCGGTTTAGCATTCAGTGTATCATTTGGTTTAGCATTCAGTGTGTTTATTTTTCGGCCAGATAGTTGGTTACTCGGAAAACTATTTAATTTTAAGAGACATAATAGTAGTTGGTTATTCTTCAAAGTTACAGTAATTCCGCTGAAATCTCTCGTCAGGAAATTACAACAGAGCTTAGATTCTAACTGGGAAATTGGTTTGCACAATAGCAATGAATTATTACGATATAGCTATCAGCTTACCTCTGTGGTTGACGCAATTAATGAAACCCTTAGTCAGAGTCCTAAAGATGATTTGATTTGGAAAATCGCTTCTTTAGCTCATCAACCTTTCGATTGGAAACTATTGGGTTTTGCATCTATTTCCCAACAACAGATTCAAGCTACTTTCAAGCGTAATCTATACATTGGGTTTAGCACTGAAGGTGACATAACTGAAATCCCGTGTCTCGATACATTTCCCTGTGCTACTGCCGCAGGTTTTTTGTATCTTCACAAGAAAGAACCTGCTCGAGCTCTTAAAGCCTTTAAAGTTGTCTGTGACATCCTCTACGGTAAAGAAATGTATGTTCTTGCTCAAGCTCTCACCTCCTGCACGCAAGCTACTGAATTCAACAAAATCCACGATCTCATTCTGCCTCCCTGCCCGAAGCAACGCCTTCGTCCTGCAAGCTGGCGAGCAATTGAGGCTTTCCACCACGTCATCCGAGAAGCAAAATCCATCCACAACAGCAAAAGCAAAGCCGTCCGCGCTCAAAGCCTCGCCCGCGCCCAAGGCGACCTGAAACAGATCCTCGACAATGCCGATGAACTCCCTCAAGCCGAAGGAGACTTAATCCTCGATATTGCAACCACTTGGCGGGATGCTTTCCTCGACATTTCCACAGATATTGGCAACCTCGAAATCCTCGAATCCATCCAAATCCCCTACACCATCGGCGATCCAGTTGAAGGCTCTCGCTTCGTCGGTCGAGAAGACATCCTGCAAGAACTCGAAAACCTCTGGTTGCAAGCCAAAAATCCCTCCTCCGTCCTCCTCTACGGGCATCGTCGCATGGGCAAAACCTCCATTCTCCGCAACCTCACAGGCGAATCTGACCTGAAACTCATCTATGTCAACCTGCAACTCCTCGGTACTGTTAGCCAAGGAGTGAGCGAAGTCCTGCAAGCTATAGCTGACGAAATAGCCCAGCAACTTCACATCCCCGCTCCTCCAGACGAAGCCTTTCTCATATTCCCGCAACGCACCTTCGATCGCTACCTGCGAGAAGCCCTAAAGCAACTCGACGGCAACGTCGTTATTATTGCCCTTGATGAATTCGAAATAATTGAAGAATTGATCGAAGGTGGACACCTTGATGCAAAATTCATGGGCTATTTGCGAGGGCTGATCCAAAAGGATAAGCGTCTCGCCTTTGCCCTTGCTGGACTCCACACCCTCGAAGAAATGACCCGGGACTACTTCGAGCCATTTTTCGGCAGCACCTACCCCATCCGCGTCGGCTACCTCAACCCGAGCGCAACCCGGCAAATCCTCGAAAACCCCAGCGAAGATTTCCCCCTCGAATACGAACCCGCCGCCGTGGATGAAATCTATCGCCTCACTTGCGGTCAGCCCTACCTCGTGCAACTCATCGGCTTTCAACTGGTGCGCCGCTTCAACGATCGCCTCTTTGAAACCGGAAAAACCAGCGAGACCAAACTCACCCTCGCCGATGTCGCCGCCGTCACCGATATTACCGGGGCCGACCTCTTCCGCAATGGGCGCTATTACTTCGACGGCGTGTGGAAACAGGCCAACCAAGGCGCGCCCCACCAACAAGCTCTCCTCACAATCCTCGCCCGCCATCCCCAAGGCTTACCCCCAGAAACCCTGCAAAACGAACTGAAACTCGACGAAAAAAACCTCAACAAAGCCGTAGAAGACCTCGATCGCCACGATGTCATTCACAAAGTCGAAAATCACTATAAAATCGTCGTGGAACTCTTCCGTATCTGGGTCGAAAATACTCACTCAACAAGCTAAGTAATCTCCCTCTTTTCAAAGGCAGGGACTATTTGAAAAAAGGAATATCTTGCATAATGCCTGTAAATCGTCAATTATTCGCCCCCCTAGCCCCCCAACTTTGGGGGGAATCGGAGAACCGGAGTCCGGAAGTCCCCCACACTTGGGGGATTTAGGGGGCTAGCACATTGGGGATTACTGCAAGCGATCCAAAGTCCGATACTGAATCGCCTCAGCAACGTGCTGGGATTTAATATTCTCCTCCCCCGCCAAATCCGCGATCGTCCGAGAGACCTTGAGAATGCGATCCATTGCCCGCGCCGATAACCCCAATTTGCGAATCGCCGTTTCTAATAAATTGAGACTGGCATCATCCAAAGCGCAAAACTGTTGTAAATGACGGCTTTTCATGTCTGCATTGCAACGAATCGTTGTATCGTCTCCGAAGCGTTTCCGAGCGCGATCGCGGGCAATCTCCACCCGTTCTCGAATCGATTGCGAGGGTTCTCCCTTTGGCTGTCGCGTCATTTCCTCCGGTTTCAAGCGATTCACCGCCACTTGTAGATCGATGCGATCCATCAACGGACCCGATAATTTTGCCCAGTAATTTTCCCTTTGGCGAGGGGAACAAGTACAAGGTTGAAGCGTGTCGCCATAGTAACCGCAAGGGCAAGGATTTGTACTAGCCACAAGAGTAAATTGTGCCGGAAACATCACCGATTGACGAGTGCGGGAAATCGTGACGCAACCATCCTCTAAAGGCTGGCGTAAAAACTCCAAAACAGCACGTTTAAACTCGGTCAATTCGTCCAAAAATAACACCCCCCGATGAGCCAAAGAAATCTCACCCGGACGAGGAATGCTACCGCCTCCCACCAACGAAGGGCCCGAAGCCGAATGATGGGGACCGCGAAAAGGTCGCTCTTCAATTAACGTGCCTTTATCCTTGAGCAAACCCGCAACAGAATGAATTTGTGAAACCTCTAACGCCTCTCCAAAAGACAGAGAAGGCATAATTCCAGGCAAACGCCGCGCTAACATGGTTTTGCCACTCCCGGGAGGACCCACCAGAATCAAATTATGCCCGCCCGCCGCCGATATTTCCAATGCTCTGCGGGCGTGATTTTGCCCTTTCACCTCTTTTAAATCCGGAATGCCAAATTTCTGGCGATTAAATTCTGCTTTAATGTCAAATTCTGCGGGGGTGTAATCCTCCGGCTGACCCAAAAAGCGCGCAACTTCAGATAAATGTTTGAACCCGTATACGTTCAATCCTTCGACGATCGCAGCCTCCCGCGCGTTGTCTTCCGGGACTACTAAACCCGTCATTCCCATCTGTTTTGCCGCCGCAGCAATGGGCAAAACTCCCGCCACCGATCGCAGACTCCCATCTAGGGAAAGTTCTCCTAAAAATAAATAATCCCCCAATAATTGCGGGTCGATTTGTTCGGAAGCGGCGAGAATCCCGATCGCGATCGGCAAATCGAAACTCGGCCCCTCTTTCCGCAAATCGGCCGGGGTGAGATTGATTAAAATCGGTCGCAGGGGAAAAATCAGCCCTGAATTTTTTAAAGCCGCCTTAACTCGCTCTCGGGATTCTTGGATCGCCGCATCGGGCAGTCCCACCACCACGACTTTCGGTAGTCCTCCCGAAACATCCACCTCAACCCCCACCTTAACCGCATCGATGCCGATTAAAGACGCACTCCAAACCCTAGCCAGCATATCGCTTTTCTTTACCGATAAGATTTCTCGACCATCATATCTCAATTCAAAATTCAAACTTTCCCGCTCGAGCAATTCTTATCGATTGAGAGCCGATACTCAAGCACAGATTGCTGGTATTGCGGGTTTTTCTGCCGCGATCGCCGCGATCGCTTCTTCTTCCGATGGTTGGTGAATGGGAAGCTCGATCGCAAATTCCGTGCCTTTGCCCAACTCAGAAAAGATTTGCAATTGACCGCCGTGTTTTTCAGTCACGATATCGTAGGAAATAGACAAACCCAAACCGGTTCCTTTACCAATGGGTTTGGTGGTAAAGAAAGGATTGCAAAGTTGGGCGATATTCTCTTCGGGAATTCCAGGGCCGTTATCTTTAATACGAATGGAAATCCAATCGGGTTGCTGGGAAAGTTGGGTTTGAATCCATATTTTGGGTTTCAGATTGAGTGAATTATTATCGTGTTTCATCTCTAGTGCGTCGATCGCATTGCTGAGAATATTCATGAAAACTTGATTTAACTGCCCGGAATAACAGTTAATGCCGGGTAATTCGCCATACTCTTGAATGACTTCAATTTCGGGGCGATTGGGTTTTGCTTTCAATCGATTTTGCAAAATCATTAAGGTACTATCAATATTTTCGCGAATATCGACTTTTGTTAATTCTGCATCGTCCAAACGAGAAAAGCAGCGCAAAGATTTCACAATTTCTACAATGCGATCGCATCCCATTTGCATCGATTGCATTAGCTTTGGCAAATCTTCTAGGATAAAATCAAGTTCTATCTCTTCTATCTTATCTTGTAATTGCTCTGAAGGTTGGGAATGCTCTTTTTGATAAATTTTGATTAATTCGATTAAATCCTGTGCGTATTCCTCGGCATGAGCCACATTCCCAGCAATAAAACCCATGGGATTGTTAATTTCATGAGCAACTCCTGCAACCATCTGCCCCAAACTGGACATTTTTTCACTCTGGATCGACTGCACCTGTAAAACTGCGAGTTTCTGTTCGAGCGCTTTTCCTTTTTTTACGTCTTTTAAGATTTTTTCTATTGTTATTTCTAAGTCAGTCAAGCTAATGGGTTTGGTCAAGAAATCAAATGCACCTGCATTCATTGCCTTGCGAATATTTTTCATATCGCCATAAGCAGAGATAACAATGGTTTTAAAGCTCGGATTCAATCGATTGAGTTCTTCTAATAATGTCAACCCGTCCATCTGGGGCATATTGATATCTGTCAAAACCAAATCTAAATCTGGATTCGCGCGAACTTTTTCCAATGCCTCGTTGCCATTTGCCGCAAAAATAAACTCTAACTCTCCCTTGCGGATTTTTTTTCTAAACCTGCGACAAATTAGGTCTTCAAAAGCGGGTTCGTCATCAACAACTAGCAATTTGGATATCATTGCGGTCTTCTCCTCTGACTCAAGTGAATACACTCTAATGTTTTGATAAGAACATTCCGCAAAACAATGATTTAGTTCGGCATATGTAGTTCGGAATGATGGTCTATATTGTAACCTAAAAATTCAGTATCATAGCCGAGAAGAAATGTAACGTTTCGAGAAGACTTGCTGATGACTCTCGATAAATTCCAGAATTTTAGGACTCGATCATTGTAAAACAAATTCTATCTATCTGTAAATGTTAATTGGCAATTTGTTGTTGTGGTAAAAAATCCGTATTTTCACAGATCGCGATCGCGTAGTTTTTTGGATTTTAACATCGCTTCGGCTGCAAGTGTTCGCAATTGGCCTCTCAGAAGATCTCACAAATTTTGGCAAAGTCGCGATCGATATTAGGAAGAAAACATACCTCAACCCCCTTGTGGGTAACGCACCTCACCCTTAAACTTGTCTCATCTTCCGATCTGCGTTTCGGTCAGAGACGGAATTTTGATTGAGTCTTCAACGCTTTCAATCGAGGTTCATTTTTTAGCATAGCGATCGCATCGAAGCTAAAAGTTCGTTTCAAGGGTAACTAATATCTTTGCAAATTCAATGATTCAAAAAAACAGGCTGAAATATGGAGGACTGGCTTGCATTCTTTTTTGATTTTAGGGGACAATTTATAACGAAATTTGCAGTTTTCTGACATTCTCCCCTATGAGCGATACGATTTTTAGCAGAATTATTCGTAGAGAAATCCCTGCCGATATTGTTTACGAAGACGATCTCTGTCTTGCTTTTAAGGATATCAGTCCCCAAGCCCCGACTCATATTCTCGTGATCCCCAAGAAACCCATTCCTCGACTCTCCGATGCGACCTCCCAAGATCATGCGTTGATGGGACACTTGCTCCTGAAAGTCAAGCAAGTCGCGGCAGAAGCGGGATTGGACAACGGCTATCGAGTCGTTATCAATAATGGTGCCGATGGCGGACAAACTGTCGATCATTTGCACTTACACATTTTGGGCGATCGCCAGATGCAGTGGCCGCCGGGTTAGCGAAAACTGCCTCAAACCCTTGCGATCGGGAATCCCCACTTTATTTTGTAAAAATTTTCCCAAATCTCTTTACAAAACGAAATATTTCCGCTAGTATTAACTCAACGGGTCGAAAAACCCGCCACATCATATCCAAGCAATAATCATAAAAATGACCACAACAATTCAAACCCAACAAGGCGCATCCTTGTGGGAACGTTTTTGCCAGTGGATCACCAGCACCAACAACCGCCTGTATGTAGGCTGGTTCGGCGTACTCATGATCCCTTGCCTGCTCACCGCAGCAACCTGCTTCATCATCGCCTTCATCGCAGCACCTCCCGTTGAC
>JBCCVR010000175.1:0-16419 GCA_039194995.1 Cyanobacteria bacterium P01_E01_bin.42
CCTTCAAATAATATCCCTGAAGAAACCAAGCAAATGATAAAATTTGGTATGTTTTCCGGAATCAATCAATCAACTGAAGATGATTTTAAAGAAGCTGAATTTCATGGAGATAATGAGGATTTTTTAGACTGGGAATAAATTAAAATGAGATATATTATCGAACAAAGTATTACTTTATCTGTAATTAATGCAATGAACGATCGTCAAATTGTCGCAACTGCGATTGAACTTGAATCTGAGGGTGAAGAAGTTGCTGTGTTAAGTTGCAATCGCAATATTGTAGAATCGGAAATAGTATCTATTGTTTGGTAGGATGAATCAGGTCTCTCTCGACAATGCTGCCCAAATATTAGGAATATCTCCCGTGACGATCAAACAATGGGAAAAGAAAAAGCTGATTAAAAGTCAAAAATTATCTAAAGTAAAAAAAGTATTTGATCTCGAAGAACTGCAATTATTAAAAAATCAAATCAATATTACTGACGTAAATAACAAGTATAAAATTTTAAAATCTCAAGAAATAACCTCTTTTAATGTTATTGAATTATTTGCCGGGTGTGGCGGCATGGCATTAGGTCTGGAAAATGCAGGATTGAAAAAAGAATTATTGGTTGAAATTGATGAAAATTGTATTAACACTCTCACAATTAATCGACCCAATTGGAATATTGTGCGCGATGATGTTGTCAATCTTGATTTTAAAGAATATCGCGATCGCATCGATATTGTAGCTGGAGGATTTCCCTGTCAAGCCTTTAGTTATGCCGGACATGGGAAAGGCTTTGAAGATACGCGAGGAACCTTATTTTTTGAATTTGCACGCTGTTTGTCAGAAGTCCGCCCGAAAATTGCGATCGCAGAAAATGTACGCGGATTACTCAGCCATCAAAAAGGCAAAACCTTAGAAATAATGCTGACAGTTTTGCAAGATTTAGGATACGATACCGCCTATCAAGTCCTGAGCGCCCAATTTTTAGACGTACCGCAAAAACGAGAGAGAGTCATTATTATTGCCACCCGCAAGGATTTAGAAATCCGAGCGATTTTCCCAAGAGAAAGAAACTATACTATTCCCCTGCGAGATGCCTTGAAAGATTGTCCCTCCTCCCAAGGCGTTGAATATAAAACCCGTAAAAAAGAAATTATGAACTTAGTGCCGCCGGGAGGAAATTGGCGAGATTTACCCGTTCCAATTCAAAAAGAATATATGAAAAATAGTTACTATAAAGGAGGCGGTAGAACGGGTTTTGCGAAACGATTAGCTTGGGACGAACCCGCATTAACTGTAACTTGCGCCCCCGCACAAACCCAAACAGAAAGATGCCATCCCGAAGAAACCAGACCCTTAACCGTAAGAGAATACGCACGCATCCAAACCTTTCCCGATGATTGGCAATTTATCGGTTCTCTCAGCAGTCGCTACCGACAAATTGGTAATGCCGTTCCCGTGAATATGGCTTATCATTTGGGTCGCTGTTTAATTGCTATGCTGCGTCAACAAAATAGCGATCGCCCAGATCTCGAAACCCTAACCAAAACACCCATCTCTACACAATTAGCCATTCCCGGATTAGAATTCTAGCTCGACCCATATCCTACCTGCGGGTATTGAGTCCGATCGCTAACTTTCCATAAAAAAAAGCTGTTGCACAGCAAGAGAATGCAACAGCTTGGAGAGTCGGAAAAATTAAAATTTAAGATAGAGATAACAAACCTAAAGCAGTAGAAGCGATCGCCAAAAAGGTAAAACTCGCGATCGCCGTACCGAGGTAATCTCCATTGTTCGACAAACGCCCTTCTAATTTCATTGCTTTCAAAGCGTGCCAGACGTGACCACCGAGGAAAACTACCCCGAGGAGAACTTGAATCCCGGCAAAGGCTTCCCTACTTTGACCGTAGAATTCAATCGGGAAAGTTATCGTATTGAACGTCACGAAATAACTAGAAATTAAAGCTGCAAGGGCAACGCCTGCGAGACTATAGGATAAGATCCCGTGAGCGTTAAAAATAACACGATTTTGTACCCACTTAAAGGGTGGGGTTGTAATGTGCCAAATACCTCCTCCAACGAGCAACAAAGCGATTAATAAATGCCCTCCGATAACATCTTCGAGATTGTTAACGCTTGCCATTCCCAAAGCCGTCCAACCGTCAGGAGACAAGCCAAAAATATAACCGAAGAGAACAAAGGGATTAAGGGTGGGTTCGGTGACGAGGCGAACTTCTCCCAAAGCAGGATCGTAAATGCCTCCGAATATCGTTGCCTTGAGAACGAGCAGTATTGCTCCCCATCCCAAAACAACGAGATGACTGCCCAAAATGATCCCTAATTTTTTCGGGTCTTTCCATTCGTAATGGAATTGAGCGGCTAATCCTGCAGACTCTGACAGCTTTTCTTCATTTTTGAAGACGTGGTGCAGCCCTCCCGCCCCTAAAACTGCTGATGCTGCTAAATGCAATATCCCGATCGCAAAGTAGGGATAGACATCGACAATTTCCCCACCTGCGCCAACGCCCCATCCCAGCCGTGCTAAGTTGGGTAGGAGGAGCAATCCCTGTTCGCTCAAGGGGAGACCCGGAACGTAGTTGGCGATCTCCGAGAGGGTAATGGCTCCCGCCCAAAACATAATTAATCCGGCATGGGCGACATGAGCGCCGAGCAAGCGATTCGAGCGATCGATGAGGCGGGCGTTTCCCGCCAACCAATCAAGATTTTGCGTTAGTGTTGCTTTCTGAGTTGCGCTAGTCATTGCTATAATTTCACTAGAACTTAATTTTTTCAAGGAGGAGTAAAGCACCCTCGAAGAGGGTGGGACAAGGAAGTCCCATTTTTCAAGGGCGCTCTACACCTCTTTTTTGTTTCTTTAGGAAACTAGGGATCGGAAGTCATTCTCACGGCTTGAGGCGTTCCCGCATTATTCATGGAGTCCGTCACGCGCTTGAAGTCAAAGCCGATCGCCCGCAAAGCGTGCCACAAATGACCTTGTAAGAAGAAGAAAGCAAGGAAAAAGTGGGTGTTTGCCAGCCAGCAACGGGCGGTATGGGTCCCGGAAGCGAGAACGGCCGTATCGGCGAAATATGGAGTAACGCCCAATTTCACCTCTAAAATCGGACCGTAAAATTCAACGGGATAAGCAAGGGTGTTGACGGAGCAGAAATAAGCCGCAACAAATCCCGCTAAAGCAATGCCGCCCAAAGAATAAGACAAGATTGCTTCTCCGGAGAAAATCAGCAGGTTTTTAGCCCAGTCGAAAGGAGGAGTGACAATATGCCAAATTCCACCGCCGATGAGTAACAATCCCACATAAACGTGACCGCCCACCAAATCTTCCAAGTTATCGACTTGGGCAAAGTGGGTCTGATAGCCGTAGATCGTCAGGGGATTTAACGTTGGATCCGTCACGACGCGAACATCTTCGATGCTTGCATCGTAAAGTCCGCCCCAAAACATAGCCTTGGCTACTAAGAATAATGCACCAATGCCGAGGAATAACAAATGATGGCCGAGAATCATGCCCAATTGTTGCGGGTCGTCCCATTCAAAATGGAAGCGTCGCGCCGTTCCCGAAGCATCGATCAAGTTAGTCTCACCTTTAAAACAGTGGAAGAGAGCACCTGCTCCCAAAACTGCTGAGGAGATTAAGTGAATGACACCAATCACGAAATAAGGGTAAACGTCCGTGACTGCGCCGCCAGCGCCCACGCCGATGCCCAAGGTTGCCAAATGAGGCAGTAAAATCAAACCTTGCTCTCCCATGGGCAAAGTTGGATCGTAAGTTGAGAGTTCAAACAAGGTGAATGCTCCCGCCCACAGCGTGGTTAAAGCTGCCTGACCGACGTGAGCCGAAATAAACAGACCCGACTGTTTGACAAAGCGTGCATTGCCCGCCCACCAGTCGTATTTAACGACAGAATTTCCGTATGCTTGCATTGCTTTTTTTTAGTTTTATGAATTGCTTGTCAACGCACTTTCGGAACAAGTGAAAGTTGCGTGAGCTTTCATCAATCATCCAGCATTAAATTAGATTTCCTCGCAATTTTCCAATTTTCTTAATGAAAATATTTTTCAATAATGGAAGAGATCGGCTAAGCTGGATTGAAAAGATTATTGCATAAGATTCTCAATAATTGTCAAGGAGGACGAAAAAAAATGACGGCAGTGACTGCAAATTTAGCCAAGATTCCTTGGTGGGCGGGCAATGCACGCTTGACAGACCTGTCCGGAAAATTGCTCGGTGCACACGTGGCCCAAGCGGGATTGATTGTTTTCTGGGCGGGCGCAATGACATTGTTTGAGGTGACCCGCTTCGATGCAACCCAACCCATGTACGACCAGGGATTAATTTTACTCCCTCATTTGGCAACATTGGGTTTTGGTGTTGGGGCGGATGGGACGATCGCCACTTATCCTTACTTTGCGATCGGTGCAATCCATCTTATTTCTTCGGCGTTTCTCGGTTTCGGCGGCGTTTTTCACGCCCTCTTCGGCCCGGAAGTCCTCGAGGAAAAGTTTGCCTTCTTTAGCTACAGTTGGGCGGATGCGCGGAAAATGACCACCATTATCGGCATCCATCTCGTGCTTTTGGGAATCGGGGCGTGGTTGTTGGTGGCAAAAGCCATGTTTTTTGGGGGTCTATACGATCCCGCGATCGCCTCGGTCAGAATTGTTGACTCGCCAACCCTTAACGCCGCCACAATTTTCGGCTATCTCTTCGGGGCATCGGGACAAGATTGGATTGCTGGAGTCAGCACCCTCGAAGATGTTGTCGGCGGTCACATTTGGGTGGGCTTACTTTGTATTGGTGGCGGTTTCTGGCATATCGCCACGGAGCCTTTCCCTTGGACAAAACGCCTGTTTGTCTGGTCTGGAGAAGCCTATCTCTCCTACAGTTTGGGTGCATTGGCACTGATGGGCTTTATTGCCGCTTATTTTGCCTCAACAAACGTTCTCGTTTACCCCGAAGCCTTCTACGGCGAAGCCTTGCAGATTAAGTTCGGACTTTTTCCCTATTTTGCCGATCCCGATCCCAACGCCCTCACCAGTCGCGTTTGGCTGGCCAATACCCACTTCTGGCTGGCTTTCTTTTTCCTGCAAGGTCATATTTGGCACGCATTGAAAGCGGCTGGCTTTGATTTCCGCACCGGACGGGTGAGCAAAGGTTAAACCGCAACAATCCGTGTCAACTTTCTGAGAAATACTCTCAATCTAAGATTGATTTTTCTCATTTGTTTCTCAAGCTAATCAGAATCTTTGTCAAAGAGGTCAAGAATGACAGCTGTAATTACCGAAAATCCTTACAAGGATAAGATTCCCGACCTTGGTTGGTGGGCGGGAAACGGCCGTTTTATCAACCTATCGGGGAAATTGCTCGGTGCTCATATCGCCCATGCCGGACTCATTACCCTCTGGGCGGGAGCATTTACCCTATTTGAAATCTCTCGCCTCACTCCCGATACCCCCATGTACGAACAGGGGTTAATTCTCATTCCCCATCTTGCTGGCTTGGGCTTTGGCATTGGGGAAGGGGGCATCGTCACCGATACTTATCCTTATTTTGTTGTCGGGGTCTTGCATCTGATTTCCTCTGTCGTCCTTGCAGCGGGAGGTCTCTATCACGCACTGTTAGGTCCTGATGTTTTAGAAGAAGGTGCAACCTTTGCCGAGTCTTTTGGTTACGACTGGAAAGATGGCAATAAAATGACCTTCATCATTGGCATTCATCTCATCTTTTTGGGTATCGGTGCGTTGTTGTTAGTAGCAAAAGCCATGTTTTGGGGCGGCTTATATGATGCAGCGATCGCAGATGTCCGCACCGTGACTGCGCCCACCCTCAACCCTGCAATCATTTTTGGCTATCTCGTCGGTGCTTCTGGAGATGGGGGTATGGCTGCGGTCGATAATCTAGAAGATCTCGTCGGCGGTCATATCTGGGTCGGTTTGCTCTGCATTGGCGGCGGCATCTGGCACATTCTCACGCAACCATTCGGTTGGGCGCGACGGGTATTAATTTACTCGGGAGAAGCCTATCTCTCCTACAGTTTGGGCGCATTGGCCTACATGGGATTTTTCGTCGCTTACTTTGTTTTGGTGAACGATACCGCTTATCCAGAGGTCTTTTACGGACCCACGGGCACCCTAGAAACCGAAACCGGAATCGTGACTGCCCGGGGTTGGTTGGCATCCTTTCACTTTGTCTTCGCCATCTTGGTGTTGAGCGGTCATCTCTGGCACGCCCTGCGCGCCCGTGCCGCCGCCGCCGGATTCGACCTGCGCAAGGGGGATTTAGTGACCCCCTATGCTGGCAATGTTGAGGTTGGCAACTTGGCCACTTTTGTTAACTCTTCCGATTTCACCCTGATTTTCCTAAAGAATTTGCCCATCTATCGCCCCGGTCTCTCCCCCCTATCGAGAGGATTGGAAATCGGCATGGCCCACGGTTACTTCTTAGTCGGTCCCTTTCTGAAATTAGGGCCCCTGCGGGATTCGGAAGTTGCTAATTTGGCCGGGTTATTATCCGCGATCGGTTTAATTATCATCCTAACCTTTGCTCTCTCTCTTTACGGGACGGCAAGTTTTCAAAAGGGATACGAGACCGTACCGCGACCTCGCATGACGACAACCGTGCCCAATGTTCCAGACTCCTTACAAAGTGTAGAAGGTTGGAGTCAATTTACCGCAACATTTCTAGTTGGTGGAGTCGGTGGTGCAATTTTTGCTTACCTGCTGATCGATAATTTAGATTTGCTGCAAACGATTTTGAGTAACGGATAACACTGACCCCCTGCAACCGAGCAGAACATGATGTTCGTTATTTCTTGAATTCGATACTTTTTGAGCTTCATTAAGTAGTTTTCTTGAACTACTTAATTTTTCATGCGTATCGATTTTCAAAAAATTAACTAAAACAAAATAAATTCGCTTTCTACTTGACAATTAATGTCAATAAGAGCTAATTTGAATGTATTGTGTTCTTCTCTCAAAATTTGGGGGCTGAGATAGGAAGAATTCTCACCCCTCAATCTTTTCTAATTGACGATCGTAAATTAGAAAAAACAACACAATCTTGCTATTCAAACACGATTAAACTCAGGAGATAACCATGGCAAAAGTTGGTTTGTTTTATGGCTCGACTACGGGAAAAACCGAGACTGCAGCCGAAGAAATTCAGAAAAGTTTAGGCGGCGATGGTGTTGTCAAACTTCATGAAATTTCCGAGGCTTCAGCTAGCGATTTTGAAGGATATGAATGTATTATCATTGGCTGTCCGACTTGGGATGTTGGCGAATTGCAAGCCGATTGGCAAGGGTTTTATGACGAACTCGATGATATTTCGTTTAGCGGCAAAAAAGTCGCCTACTTTGGCACCGGAGATCAGGTGGGTTATGCCGATAACTTTCAAGATGCCATGGGAATGTTAGAAGAAAAAATTTCCGAGTTGGGCGGCTCTACCGTCGGTCACTGGCCGTTGGAAGGTTACGAACACGAAGCCTCAAAAGCCGTGAAAGATGGTAAATTTGTTGGCTTGGCGTTGGATGACGATAATGAATCGGAAAAAACCCCCGATCGCATTCAAACATGGACGACGCAATTAAAATCCGAGTTTTCTCTCTAAAAGATTGCTAAACGCAAGTTAATCCGAACTTCTGTAATTCCGAACCAATGAGTTATCCATCGATAACTCATTGCTAACCCCTAGTTTCTCAAGTTGAGCCATGTCTATTCTGTTTATCTCCTTGGGTTTTGTTTGTGCTTGGTCTTTCATTGCATTATTGGGTTGGAGTTTCTTGCAGACAGCATGGCAAGGTTGCACCTATCTCCAGAGACTTCACCAAATTCCTTGTTCGGACTGTACTTTTTGCACGGGGGATTACCGCTTAAAATGTACGGTACATCCTTGTCAGGCATTATCGGAAGATGCGATCGGCTGCTTGGACTTTGAACCCAAAACAACCGTCTACGAGACATTATCAGTCAATCGCTATCCCTACAATGTTCTTCGCAAATAGCGATCGCGAGAGATCGACCAACCGCAGCCATATCTTTGCGATCGCCAGCACGTAATTTTAAGCCGAGCGTCCACCCTTTACCCTTTACCGACATGACAGAATTTCCTAATGCTTTATGGCTTGATGCCAACCCGAGTTTTACTCGCTTTCACGTCCCTTTAGTGCAGTATCTCGCCAAAAGCATGAGAATTGCAACATGGTCCTACTATCAAGAACAAGACGAAGCCAGTTCCTTGGAAATCGCCCTAACTTTGCTTCACGACTATCTGAAAAATAGCGATCGCCCCATTCACCTCATCGGTCATGCAACGGGAGGGTTAATCGGTCTGTTGTACGCACGCAAATATCCAGAACGGGTAAAATCGCTAACTTTGTTAGGCGTAGGCGTGAATCCAGCTGTAGATTGGCAATCCCATTATTATGCCCTGCAAGAACTTTTACCCTGTTCCCGGGAGACGCTCCTGGCGCAGATGACATGGAATATTTTCGGACATCAGGATAGCCAAACCACAACACGTTTAGGCGCACTCCTCGAACTGGATTTAGCTTCCTCCCCATCCCCTCATTCCCTTTACAAGCGCGTGGGAATTCCTCAAGGTGGTATTGAGTCTCCTTTACTAATTTGCGGAAGCACCGACGATACGATCGTCGATCGCAATGCCCTGCAAAAATGGCAAGCCTTGATGAAACCCAGCGATCGATTGTGGGAATGCGATGGCGGCCGTCATTTCTTCCACTACTTCCATAGCGCTCTGGTGGGACGGAGAATTAGCAATTTTTGGCAA
Source organism: Cyanobacteria bacterium P01_E01_bin.42 (assembly GCA_039194995.1). GTDB lineage: Bacteria > Cyanobacteriota > Cyanobacteriia > Cyanobacteriales > Spirulinaceae > CCY15215. The sequence goes on from JBCCVR010000175.1 coordinate 8,793, forward strand.
TCCCAAGTTTCTAATTCCTTACAGTTGACCGCGCAACCCGTACAGTTGCAGTGGGAAGGAGTTGTGAATACTCAATCTGCTTGAACGATCGTACTTCCGGGTGGGGAAGCGGAGGGAGTGGGGGAAGCAGAGGAAGAAGAATTTGGCAGGATAGGATATTTCTTCTCTCTGCGTTTCTCTGCGTCTGGTGTGGTTCAATTTCTTTTCCTAATACAAGTCTATAGTCTTATATTTTCCTCGTTTAGCTCTCTTGCTCGGGCTGAAGCTCTGGTGAAAATTCTGGAGAGCGTAAATCTGCAACCAACCGTTGAATTTCCTCGGGGGGTGGGGGAGTGAGACGAGAAACAATTGCAGCGATCGCAAAGTTAAGCAATGTTCCCACTGCACCGATACCTTCTGGAGAGATGCCCCACATCCATGCAGGCATCCTGTAAAATTTGATACCGAAGATATAAAAACTTGTAAAACTAAAACCCGCCAGCATCCCCGCGATCGCCCCTTCTTTATTTATGCGGCGATCGAAAATGAAGAGAATATCCAACTGGGTTTTATAAACAAAGGGTTTCCCGATGGGAGATGGTAAGCTAATATTGTCATTCGCGACAAAATTATAGGAAAAGCATCATGTTTGGTTTGGGTTGGGCAGAAGTTGCCGTGATTTTGGTTATCGGTTTGGCCATTTTCGGCTCGAAAAAAATTCCCGAATTGGGGGGCGCACTGGGAAAAACCTTGCGTGGTTTTCAAGACGAACTCAAAAAACCGAGCGATCGCGAAGCGGAAGAGGATGAATAAACAAATTGCCCCTTCTCAATGCCTCGTTTTCCGGCGCAATTGTTTTAAGAGGGTGCGATCGGCAGAACCAAAATGAATACTGCAAATCACGTGATATGCCTCGAAGAGTTTAATCAACCATTTGGCCTCGCCAGGAGGAAAGAAGGCATAATTTCCAAAAAGAATCGCCCATCGCCGCTCGAGTTCCGGGCGCAAAGATGGGCAGAGTAAAATAATTCTAAATAAAACATCGAGGATGCCATTAATTCCCAAGCCTTCCGTGGTAGTCATCAAGAAAGAATGGTCGGTTTGCTTGGCATTCTCGACGGTCAAGAAGTTCAGTAACTTTTTCGCCGTTCGCAGCAGTAAGGATTCATTCATTTTTTTGGGATTGTATTGTTTCAAAAGTCCCCCAAAGTAGGCTTTTAACTGAGGGTTAAAATCCCGCATGGCATAGTTGGAATCGAGGGAGACAATGAGATAAGCATAGAAATGTTCTTTAAAATCTTGATAGGTAGGTAACTGATAGCTGTGTTCCAAAAAACGCTCGGCGAGATTGGGATGTTTGGAGCGATCGAAGATTTTGTTAGAAAATTGACTTAAGATTCCGCCCAGTTCGCGATCGCTCAGTAGCGTGGGATTTTTTTCCCGTTGCAGAATGCGCCCCGCCCCTTGGGATAGCTGCCGGGCGCGGGCAACCTGGGCGAGGCGGAGTTGATAATTCAGAAACCGGGCAAGGCGCAATTCAAAGTAATGTTCGCTTTTTTCTTGCCAATCTTGTAGTCCTCGGGATTGTTCGGAAGAACTGCTTTCATTGAGTAAATAGGGCTTGAATAAGAACGGGTAGCGATGAATCAAATGACCGACTGTTGACGCACCTTCTGAAGGAAGACAAACTCGGTGTGCGAGGTCTTTGAGTTGTTGATATTGTTCGCTGCGTTCGACAAAATCTCGCACTGATTGGCGCAGGTGGCGAATTCCGCGAGCCTGTTGGAATCCGGGGACGGGTAAATGTTCGAACAGTTGGACGAGTTGGGCGATCGCCGGACGAGTTTTCGAACTGGGAAGCCATACATCGATCGTCTGATAACAACAGCGATTGAGGAAGTCATAAAACTTATTTTCTTCTTGTTTGGCGAGGGCAATTTTTGAGAGGGCAGCTTGAATATTAACATCGCGATAATCTTTTGCATCAATAAAGAGATGGCGAAAGCGCTCTAATATTTGTTCTGGCGGTTCGTCCTCCAAACAGTCGGATAAATGCTGCAAAATTTGTCGTTCTTGGGGCGTAACATCCACAGCAGAGCGATTGGATGCAAATAATGCTTGTTCTAATGTTTGTCCTTGGGGAGAAAACCCTTTTTTTGTCGTAGCGAGATCGCCCATTGCCATCGGTCTGACATCTTTAACGAGCATCCCAATAATATTCGCCAATTGTGAGGTTTTAAACAGCGTGCGCACGCGCCTGTAACCTTCGGCTTCGCTTTGAAGTTTAAGAATGGAAATTTCGCGATCGGGACGAACGGCTAAGAGTTGGAGGTGGCGATCGTCGGCAAGTTGCTGTAATTGTTGCAGCAGTTTCCGTCTTTGGGCGTTAATTTCTTCAGGGGAGAGGGGTGAAACTAATTCCCAAATCATTTGATGTCCCGTATCTTTCATCATTCCCGACTGACGATCTTGACCAATGCGATCGCGGCCTCCTAACAATTTATTAACCGATTGAGACGGAAATTTTCATTTTTTGTAGAAAAAATTATTATTTGGTTATTGGTTATTGATTACTGGTTACTCTTCTCTCACTCTTCCTCTCTTCTACTCTTCCTCTCGGGAGAGGGTAGCTGTAGCGACCCGCAAACATAAACGCTCCGACCCGCAAACAAGCGATTTTTCGCCCACATTATCTGCAAATGAAAACCCTTTCAGACCCACATTATTTGCAAATAAGCTGTAGCTCTTGCCAGTCAAACATTTCAGCCTTCTTGAGCGTGAGAGTGTTTGAAAAAAAGGATGGTTTAATCCAAACGGATATACACGGCGATCGCGGTTTAATTCGGAGGATATACGCCCAAATTAAGTCATAAAGGGGTTTTTCTCGGATCGATTCCCAGTTGCAGATAATTTGGGTCGGTTGCAATTAATGTGGTCTCATTTGTAGATAATTTGGGTCGAGTTGCAATTAATGTGAGTCTGAAGCCACTCTTATTTGCAAATAATCTGGTCTCAAAATCGCTCTGTTTGTGGGTCGAGGTCTCGATGTTTGCGGGTCGTTACATGTAGGTATCGCCGCAGAGATACTGCTTATTGGCCAAATGGCGATCGAGGACATCCAACTGTCGCTTGGCTTCCATGGTAAAGCGATCGATGCAATATTTGATTTTCGTGGGAGCGTAGTTGTAGAAATGCCCGAAACCACCACCGAGATAAGGAGCCGAGCCAACCTGCCAGAACAGCCAAGAAAGGCATTCCGTCCGTTGTGCGGGTTCTGAGGGCAGCAAAACGCCGCATTTTTCGGCTAAATATAGCAAGATCGCCCCGGATTCAAAGACGCGAATCGGAGGATCTGCACTTCGATCCACCAGAGCAGGGATTTTAGAGTTTGGGTTGATGGCAGTAAAACCGCTCCCAAACTGGTCGCCATCGCCGATCTTGATGGGATAAGCATCATACTCGGCTTCAGCAATCCCAAGCGCCAGCAATTCTTCCAACATAATCGTGACTTTCTGACCGTTCGGTGTGGCGAGGGAATAGAGTTGGAGCGGATGCCGTCCTACTGGTAATTCTTTCTCGTGAGTGGCTCCAGCAGTCGGACGATTGATTTTTGCCCAAGTTCCGCCGCTTTCGGTATCCCAAACCCAAACTTTGGGCGGGGTGTAGTCTGATGGCGCGTCCATGAGTTTCTCCTGCTATTGCATCGCCTGTATTTTCTCTTCTTATTTTGAGCGCAGCTAATGTTGTTTGTCTAGCACTGAAGGCTCAATCATAGCGGAGGTAGGAATCGAACCTACCTAGACGAGCTTATGAGACTCGCAAGCAACCACTGCTTCACTCCGCGATATTTCAACTATAACACATTTTGTAGTATAAAGCGATCTTTTTGAGAAATTCGATCGCATCGACCGACTAAAACCGATCGCCGATCGCGGGACAGGCAAACAAGCGATTGCAAGGATTGAAGGCTTGCATTTCCGGTTCTCCCGAAGCCATTTTGCCACCGTTAGGACGGCGATATTCAAAGTGTAGGTGACTTCCGGTAGAGTTCCCCGTACTGCCCATTTCCGCCACGATTTGACCGCGAGAAACTCGGTCTCCTGCCTTTACAAATAACCTGCGATTGTGGGCGTAAACCGTTTCGCCGCGATCGCGATGGCGAATTTTTACGACATTTCCCAAACCCCATTCATCCCATCCCGAATAGACGATTTTCCCATCAGCAACGGCACGGATCGGCGTTCCCAAGGAAGCAGCCAGATCGATTCCTTGGTGAAACTCTTGAAAACCTTGCGATAGAATTGTCGCGCGATCGGGAACGGGTTTGCTAACCATGCGAGAACTTTGCGATCGCAGGTCAGCAGAGATGTAATTTCTCTTAAGTTCTTGAAACGTTTCCTCGAAACCAATGGTATATTTAACCACTTGGCGATCGAAGACATATCTGAGTTGTTGAATCTTTTTTTGTGGCTGCCTATAATTATTACAAGGAAAAGATGCCCAATGCCCCCCGACTTTACACGCTGCTTTTTCAAAATTGCCAAAAGCAATATCCTTTAAAACGCCTTTTTGTTGGAGATAATAAATGGCAGCTTTATCTTGAGATGCGGGGGTAAAATCGCGAATAATTTCATTTTTCGTCAAACTTCGGTAATTAAAATCCATGATTTGATAGCGCCCGCTTGCAGAACTACAAACTCGTTTTCCTGCACGTCTGATAAAAGCACAGTTCTGATTGGCTTTCCAACCTCCTCCAACAAAAGGGTGGGTAGAAAAATTCTTAATTCGATTGCCTCCCTTAAAAACAATAACCGTATAAGAAGCCTCGCCAATACTGCCTGTTTCCGCCCAACTAATAACATCTAAAAAAGCACGAATTCGAGCCACATAAATACAGGCTTTTTTGATTTGATATTCGCTCAAACCATTGAGAATATTATCTCTTTCCCTTTGGTGACGAGATAAAAGTTCGGAAAAACACGATCGCTTAAAATTTTGCGGATTCATCATAATAGAGCGATCGGATGAAATTGCTAACAAAGAAACGCGATCGAGAGACCGAAAAAACTCATCACTTTTCCATCTCTCCCAGCCCAAAAAATTCAAAACATCGGGTACGGAAGAAAGATTTTCTTGTACTGTGTCAATGAGAGGTTCGATAACGGGAGTTCTGAGAATGCAAAATAACATTGTTAAGGTCAACAGTCCCATTGAAAGCGACCAATCTGACGAAGTTTTTGTTTTCCGAACGCGGCGATCGCGTTTTTTTCTGCGTCTCTTACGAGTCAATCGCTTAACTAAGAGATGATATAAGCGATCTCCGCGATCGAGGGTAGATTTTCTATGCTTCACGATTTGGTTTTTCACCCCGTAAATTCCATTCGACAAAGCCTAAAGGTGGTGCCATCCATTCGCCGCGATATTGCACGCCAAAATGTAAATGCGGCCCCGTTCCTGCGATTCCCGTACTGCCAAAAATCTCTCCAGCTTTATAGATACCGGGACGGCAGGTTTTGAGGTGATGGGAAATAAACGTCCAGTGAGGTAAAGATGTACTTGTTATTTTACTATAAATTCCCCAAGGGGGTTGTTTTAAACATTCTACTTTTGCTTCTTCTCCGGGGAGTGCAATAACAGATAATGGCGTACCGATCGGCGTTCCAACATCGACACCACGATGAAGAATACAGCCTTGAATGTTTTGGCGATCGATTTCTTCGGGGGTTTTATTCAAGCAATTGGGATGGCTTTTTTTACCCGTGCTGGGATGAATCGGTCGCAAGCGATAAGTATCGGTAATAATATAAGTTTGTTTGCCTTTTCCATAAACTCTATCCCTGCGTTGAGGCGTTACAGCTAATGCGGAACTCGCAAAAAAAATTTGCAGGCTTTCCGGATTAATAATCTGGTTTTGTGGGATTGTATCCGAATTTTCAGGAGGTAATATTTGTGGAGGATTGCGCCGATTTGCTAAAGGATAAATGATTGTAATATAAGCAATCCCTGCCACTAAAATACTCAGTAAAATCAAAATAGTTCGTCGCGACTCCCGATCGCGCTGTTCTGCCAGTAAACTATCGATTTTGATTTCCATTCTCTCCAGTTTATCTTGAAATTTACGGAACTTTCTGCCGATACGCTTGTCTGTTTCATAAAGAAGCTGAAAGATTTGCTTTCGGTGTTCAAAATTCACTCTCTCAAAGCGTTCTTGCAAGCGATCGTGTTTTCGTTCCAATCGCTCTAATTTTCGGAAAACCTGCTGAGGAGAAGGTAGCGGTAAAGGAATTTGATGTTGTGTTTTTTGCTGTTGTTGGGTGCGAAATGAATCTGAAGAAAAATCGCGATCGCTTTCCTCTTCAATAATATCAGCATCAATAATCTCCTCATAAGAAGAGTGTAAGCGATCGCGACTGGGTTTCCTTGTCGCATAATTCTCATCATAAGTTGCTGAGTTTGTATAACTAGAAGCATTATTAGTTTTATTCATTTTGCTCGCATCCCAACTTAAAAATTGGTAAAAATCATGACAACTTCTGGTACTTGCTCTTGTTGTAAACCATCGATAATTTTGCCCTCTATTACCAAATAACGATATTGCCGAGTCTTCTCCTTCAGAAAATTACAATTAGGTTTTCCTAGAGAAGTTTGTAATTCGGTCAGTGTTTTAAATTGCAAGCCATTTTTCATCGCTTGACGCACGATATTGGCTTTGGTAATAGAAAGTTCTCCAATTGTTCCATCGATCGCCTCTATCGGACAGATCGACAAACGCGGATCGATTCCCTCGGGAGAAGCAACTTCGAGAGGAATTTCACGATGGCTGGTAGAATATTGTGTAGGTGTAAAACTGGCAGTTTTTTCCCGTCTAAAACGGCGAATAAAGTTGAAATAAGGCGAAAGATCGAAGGCTTTTTCAGAGTTATTGGCAGCCGATCCGACAATTCCGGCCATAACAATCAAGACAGAAAATCCGATGACACCTTTAAGAAAGTCATCCATATTCGAGCCATCTCTTCAAGAGAGAATGTCACTACATTATTTATTTTAGTACAAAAGAACTGTTTTGCCAAGCCGATTTTGAAATTCCTCGATCGCTTCTCCTATCTGTGTTTGGGCGATCGCGTAGGTAACTGCGTTCATACTACATCGTAATACATGCACTCAATCCAAAAATCTGGCTGAGGAAGGATTTTCCTGATTTTAGAGGCTTGAGATGAAAAGTAAATTTGTATTATAGTTCAATGTCACTAAAATCCAAAGCAAAAAAGTGGAGGATACTCAAAATCTCCACTTTTTTGATGTTTAATTGTGCGAGTAACTTTAATTCATAAATTGCCAGACTGTCTCAATTTACCAATCAAAATGTCTGTGTTTATCACTAAGATCGCCGGAAAAAGGTTGCACGCCAATCAGAGGATAGATATCATCCGTCGGACTAAAAATACGAGCAAAAGCCTCAGAGAGGAATCGACTGCTATCCGCGATCGCTTGACCAATCTTCATAATCTCGACCTCCACGCAAACTTGATTTTTGAAGTAGAAACCCTGTATTTAGAATTTCTACTTTTATTATCAGGGTTTCTTGATATTGCGATCGCCAATTTCTCAATTTTGCAATTTTTCTTTGTATCTGTTTTCAAGACTTTGC
>JBCCVR010000176.1:0-16383 GCA_039194995.1 Cyanobacteria bacterium P01_E01_bin.42
AATTGAATCGCGACCAATAGATGCAGTTGCCATTCGACCCGGGTGGCAATGTCCCCGTCACTTGTATTCCAGTCGATCTCCCAGCCGGAAACTTCTTCTAGGGTTAAAGAAGACGTGTAGCTGACCTCGTATCCCGGGGGCGTATAGTCGGGAACTTCAACGCTATGCATCACGTACAATCCATCTTGAGGCGGCAATAACACCACAGCCATTTTAGGTTCCACTTCGTAACCAAAAGATTTAAATCTTCCGACCGTAAGAATATAGCCGTTTTCCCCAAACGGTTCGGCCGTCATGGGTTGGGCGCAACGACAAAACCAGCCCTCGTGAGCGTCCAAATAGGCAGCGACCGTTTGGCGATCGGCAGCCATCCCCATCAAACCGCTAAAATGTGCTTCAAAGTTAAAGGGGGGTTGAGAAGAAAGTTCCAGTTCTTCTGGGGAGACTTCCCCGGACATCACAAAAGATTCTTCCTCTAACATTTCTTCTTCTTGACCGAGCATATCCAGATCTTCTCCGATGGAAAATTCTTCGGCGGTCGTAATATTTTCGGTATATTGCGATTCCTGCATGGTGCACCCTCGAGGGACGATAAAATTTATTGAGGTCGAAGTTCTTCCCTGCCTTCAACTTAACCCATTATTCTTGACTCGCAAGCAGAATTAGTTAAAGTGTTTGTGAAGCCGACCGAAGTTAAGCAATTGGGACGTGTTGGTTGGCAGCGATCGCCGATAGGAATCTGCCAAATGGGAGCGCGATCGCTGAAGTCCTTGTTAAAATGGGCATGGTAGAGTAGCGCGCTAAGAATGCCAATTTACGTGTTTTGGGGTGAAGATGATTTTGCCATGAGTCAGGCGATCGTGCAATTGCGGCAAGAAGTTCTCGATCCCGACTGGATTCAGTTTAACTTCGATCGCATTATGGGCGATCGCCCGGAAGCGATGACGGACGGCCTCAATCAAGCCATGACCCCGCCGTTTGGTATGGGAGGGCGTTTGGTTTGGCTCGAAGAAGCGATCGTCACTCAATCTTGTTCGGAAAAGTTACTGGCAGAACTCCAACGTACTCTCCCTCAAGTACCCCACAGTTCGACTCTCTTGTTAACCACGCGCAAAAAACTCGATAAGCGCAGTAAATCCGTCAAACTCCTACAAAAGCACGCCGAAATTCGAGAATTTTCGTTTATTCCGCCGTGGAAAACAGAAGAAATCATTAAGAACGTCCGGCAATTCGCCCGAGAAAAAGAGGTGAAATTAACCCCGCGAGGAGCAGAATTTTTAGCAGAATCCGTGGGCAATAATACCCGGCAATTATGGAATGAATTGGATAAACTCCGCCTATATGGGGAGAAAACTAAAAAACATTTAGATGAAACAGTTATTGCCAGATTAGTCGCTGTTAATACTCAAAATAGCCTGCAATTGGCCGCAGCTATTCGCGAAGGCAACGAGTCAAAAGCCTTGGGATTAGTGGCGGATTTAATTCATCGCAATGAACCCGCTTTACGCATTGTTGCCACTCTAGTGGGGCAATTTCGCACTTGGCTGACGGTTAAACTGATGGTGGAAAAGGGGGAAAAAGATGAAAAGGCAATCGCCTCTGCGGCGGAAATTGGCAATCCTAAGCGTATCTATTTTATTCGCAAGGAAGTCCAAGCCACAAATTCTCAACAACTCTTAAAAACTTTGCCGATTCTCTTGGAATTAGAAGTTAGTTTGAAACGCGGAGCAGACCCGATCGCCACCTTGCAAAGCAAAGCGATCGAACTGTGTCGCGCCTGTAAATCTTCCCCTCCATCCCGGAAAAATTAAGGTCCAAATATTTGTCTGTTTGGATCGAGTAGATTCTTGTATTCCCTTTAAAACAACAAAAATTTTGCGAAAATCTTAGCAATCGATAATATTTCTCGAACAATTACCCCATGCTGGGATTATCTTTTTCCAAAGGAAAACCGGATTTGACAATTGTTATTTTCCGATCTCTAATAAATTAAACCTTTGATATACAATGCTTGGAGAAGATCTCCCCAGAAAGGACGAATTTGTCCGTCATCCTTTCACGATCGGTCAGATAAGATAGGAAGAGAGGAAAATCTATCCTCAATCCTTGACTCTCGCTCCTTCATCCGTCAAACCCCATGACCCTGAGCCTCCGACAGTGGCTAAGCGATCGCCAAATCCCCCTCGAACAACTCCAATCTTCGGGAGTTAGCGTTGCTGCGGTGGCATTTCGGATCGCCCGCGATATGGAAGTCAAGAGCTTGACTCCCTTTTCTCTGTGTTCTCTGGCGGATGTCTTGGAACTTCCTTTGGTGGGCAGTTTACAAACCGTACACCCCCTCGTTCGCCTGACAGTAGAATTATTGCACCTGTTGCAGCAAAAAAAGCCCCTCAAGCGCTCGGAAGGAACTTGGCTGGCATTTCAAGTTGCTTATCTCAATGCCCTTGAGGCCCTACTCGAACAAGAATCCAGCGCTCATCGACCTTGGTTGCAACGGGCGCAAATCGCGTTAGGAGAAAAGATTGATGCACCTTTGAGCGATCCGACTCTGCAAGGATTGTTAAAAACCCTCCGCCCGGGAAAATTGAGTGAATCCCAAGCAGAGCAGGCACTGGCCACTCTAGCGGAATCATTTCTCGTCAAACAAATGAATCGGGTTTGCGGGGCGTGGTTGTTGGCCAATGGCGCGGGCGATCGCGAGGTTTCTTTTCTGGTTCATCGTTTAACTCGCAGTTTGTCGGGACATCTCCTCACGGTCATTGCCGAAAATGCCACCTATTTAACCCAACTTCATACTTTTGTCGGCTTGGGTCGCCCCCGCAAGATCGATCGCCCGGAAAACGGCCGCGGCAATATGGCCGAAAAGCCCCGGAAAATCGATCCCCAACGAGAATATTATCGCGCCCAACTCTCGACCCATCTCAACAAACCCCTTTTAGGAGAACTCTTTTCTCTACCGGATTTATATATTCCCCTACAGGGCATTGTGACCCGCGAGAGGGCATTCAACCAAGAAGAAAACACCCGAGAAGAAACGATCGTCAATTTGGAAACTTGGGCAGATAATCAACTCGAGGATCTCGAAACAATTGCCGTGATTGAAGGAGAAACCGGAAGCGGCAAAACCAGCTTTTGCCGGATGTGGGCGGCACGCTTAGCCAAGGAAGTCTATCCCAATTGGCTGCCCGTTATCGTGCCCCTCAAGGTGGCGCGTTTAGGGTCTACCCTTTGGGAAACTCTCGATAGTGCTTTTCCTCTCGGACGCTTTCAACAATGGGATGGTTGGCTCTCTCCGGATGCTCCCCCTTGCCTGTTGATTTTGGATGGTTTAGATAAACTGCCCCAATCTCCCCGCCGCATTTGGCAGGTTCGCGCTTTTCTCGAACAACTCCTCACTTTTCACCTGCGGGTATTGCACGGTACGGAACCCATTCGCCATAAAATCGTTCTCGCGACCACCTCAACGGTTTTAGATGCCACTATTCGCAGCGATCGCCTCGGCAATCTCTTCCCCTTACAGAGCCACTTGCGGCGCATTCGCGTTGCACCTTTCGAGCGAGATGCTCTCAAACAATGGTTCAAACAATGGTCGAAGCTGCAATCTCAGGCCATTTCCTACCGCTATTTTCGCTGTTTGAAAGAAAAGGGGCTGTTTCATCGCCGACCGGAAGTTTTTGAGAATGCTAAACTGGTTCATTCTCCCCTCACTTTGTTTTTACTGGGTTTGCTTCATCGAGATGACAAATTAGCGCCGGAACTCTTCGCGAAAGAGCCTGCCCGCGCTCGTTTTGAAATGTATGAAAAACTGTTTCGCTTATCGATCGCTCACGAACAAATGGCGATCGCAGATGACAGAACTACAAAACTCTCGATTCGAGCTTCCGGTTTGAAGTTTCCTTCTGCCTTTGTCTCTAACCTGCATCCTCTAGAAGAATTGGCGCTTTCTCTCTTGCAAACGGGCAATCGCGCCCTCTCGATCGCAGAAGAAAACAGAGACCCCGAAGCAGACGGCAATCCCGATGTGGCCGTGCCGAGCCTACATCCCTTATTTTTTAATTTGAATAAGTCCCTGTCTGCCATTACCTTTTCTCATGACAGTTTGGGGGATTATTTAATTGCTTCGGCACTGAGCAAATTATTGCGGATTCTCACCCAGAAACAGCGCGATCGCTATGGGGAAGAAACGGCACTGTTAGAGTCTCCCAGAGCCATTGCCGAGCATCTCTATGCTTGGTTGGGATATGGGGTTCTCTCCCGCTCGATTGAAACCCTGATTATTGAATGTTTGTTTCGCGATCGCAAAAAGCAGCAGCGCGCTTTTTATTTCGCCCTTTTATTCGATCGCCTCTATCTCTTTTATCAGTCTTTTTGTCAGGGGCGTTGGTTGGATGAAGGATTACCCCAACAAACCCGAGAGCGCCTGCAAACCTTGGGAAATCCCCTCAATGTCAATCAAATTGATGCGGCGGTGGGATTGAACGTTTTTCTCCTCCTACAAGCGATCGCCCGTCGCATTAACCTCCCCTTCCATCCTTGCGGCAAACCTGACTATCCCGAAACCTTCGAAGCCGATCGCCTCTGGCGGGCGATCGTGCGCATCGAAGCCCTCTCCCCCAATTACTTCTGGATGCGAGGCAATTTACAAGGCGGGCAATTGGTTGGCGCTTATTTGAGCGGTGCGGTATTGTGCGAGGTGGATTTATCCGAAGCGGATCTGGCCCTTGCCGATCTCAGCCGAGCCAATTTAACCCGAGCCAATCTTAAAGAAGCCAATCTTGCTCGCGCCACCCTCGCCGATGCCAATCTTGCCGATTGCAATTTAAGTCAAGCAAATTTAGAAGAAGCGGATCTCACGGGTGCGAACTTGAAAAGGGCTAATTTGGCAGGAGCCAACCTGCATAAAGCCTGTTTGTTCGGGGTCGAGTTGGACGACCTGCAAATCCGACAAGCTAAAGCCAATAATGCCTTTTTCTCCCGAGAGGAATTCCACGATTACAGCCAAACCCTAACCTCCGAACTGTTGGCTCACGAAATGGGCTATCCTGATTCTAACCCCGGCTTACAGATCGAAATTGCTGAGGGACAACCCCTGCTTCCGAGCGAATGGAACGAACCGAGAGCGGCAGATATTGCCGTGAGTCCTCATGCCCTTACCCTTGCCGATCCCAAACAAAAAGTTCCCTACGTGGGCAATGAAGATGATACTCTGACCGCGCCAGAAAATTCTTTGATGAATATCGGTAGTGAAGACGATACCGTAATTGCAGGGGACTATCCCGCTACAGCCAGTAGCAATGACGATACCATTCAAGAGCCGGAAGCCCCAATCGCAGATATATCCTTACTAGAAGAGCTATTGGATGGTGAAAATGATGATGAAACGATCGCGCTATAAACGGGTTATTCGTTAATCTCCCCCTCTTGCCTCCCCCTCTTGGGAGGGGGTTGGGGGGTGGGTTAGTTTATTCCTGATTGGTCGGATCGGAAGTTTTGGGGTCGGCTTTCGCTCTTAAAAAGGTGCTGCGGGGTTTTTGTGGGGAAGATTCGGTATTGGTTGGATTGGGCGATCGTCGTCTGACGACTTTACCCAGAGTATTGGGATCGACTGCACCGAGGCGAATGCGAATTTTCGGGCCCGTTTCTCCGAGGCGAACGACAGTACCGTCATATACGGCAATGCTTTCTCGTTCTTTGGTTAGAACGTTGCTGTCAACATAGGTTCCATTGGCCCCAAAATTCATGATTTCCCAAGATTCTCCCTCATCGCGCGAGTAATCCTGTTCCGCGATCGCATCAATCTGCTGTAATTTGGCATGGCGGCGAGAGACCACGGCACTATACAAAACAACATCGTTTTGACTGCCGCGCCCGATGGTAATTTCCACTTCGGATTCAAACACCCAACTTTGAACCGGGGCAGATTTACTAGGATGCAACAAGGTTATGACGATCACCGAAGTTCCCCAGAAAGATAACTGAACAATGGGCGGCTAAGATGATAAACACCCTTTTAAAGACTAACATTGAAGCAACCTTTCCGGGTGCGCCGTTCCGTCCCTTCAACCCAAGCCTCAATACCCGCCCGCGATCGCAAGGGTTTGCTCTCGTGACGACAAGGGTTGAAAAGGAAGCGATCGCCGCAATACGGGCAATCATCTAGAAAGCGATCGGGATCGTCAGTAGGGTGGAGAAGAATGTTAAAAAGCCTGATTTTAGACGGTTAGAAAGCATCAAAAAGGCAAGATTTACGATTGTTATCGTTCCGTGTTAAATCTTAGTAATAATTCTTCGCGAGAAAGTTGTAAAAGTAGGGGGGGTGAATTCTTCCGAAGGAATGGCTGCAATCTCTTCAACAATTGCCGCAAGTTGTTTGTCCACTTCCCCAAAACGAACTTGAAGAAGATTTTTAATTAAACGGAGTGTGGCTTGTTTTTCTCCTTGTTGAAGACCTTGTTGAAGACCTTGTTGAAGACCTTGTTGAAGACCTTCTTTTTGGGACTCTTGACGGAGTTCGGCCATTGCCTCTTCATACATTTGTGTCAAAGTCACGATTAACTCCCGATCGTCGCGATCTAAATCTTGTGCTTGATTTTGTCGTTTGGCTAATAGAGAAATAAGTTCTCTTACCAATTTTATGACATTTCCCCGCAAACGGTTCTCGCGAGGTAATGCTTCTAATTCTCGAACGGCTTGTTCTTGCACTCGTCCCCGTCCCAATAATCGCAACCAAAGGGTTTGCCGATTTTGTGGGAGTTGGTGAATGACGATAATGGCTGTTTTGAAACCCGTCCCCAAGAAATAAATTCCACGTTCCCAGTTAGGCGTTGATGGCAGTGGGTGAAAGCGTTGCAACAGTTTAGTAGAGGCTGTGGGAGTTAAAATCCGTAGTTGAGGGAGTTTTTCCTCCTCGATCTGGATTTTGTTTCGTTTCGCTTCTCGTTCTAGGTCGGCGTGAACTGCAAACAATTTCATGATACAAGCGCGAATATCGCTTGCAGTAACTGGATTGCGGAAAGGTTCGAGTAAGGCTGACGTTACAGTCAGTCGTCCCAATAAACCTAAATTTTTTCGTGTTTCTGGATCGGGATCGGCAGGAGTAAAGAACAGGTCAATGTGACGGGGTTCGGAGTGAATTTCTTTGCTGATTTCCACTTTTCCGAGGGGAGAAAGAAGTTCGCTGAGGTATTGTTTGGCAAATTGGTCGTGTATAAATCGCGTCACGAAACAAGATTTCGCAAGGGAACAGGAGTATTATATCAAAAAAGCGATCGTTTCTAGGCGATCGCTCTCTGGGAAATTTCCCGCTCTTCCAAATCTTTATTGTTCTGCTTCAAGTTCTGCTTGTAATTGTGCCAACTCCTCTGGACTCATCTCATCCAACCGCTTTTGTAGCATTTTATCTTCGTAATCCCGGCGCTGTTGATGATAGGTCATATTGTGGGAGAAAGCGCGAAACAGATAGGTCGAAACCCAACCCAACAATCCTCCCACTAAAAGCACTTGACTCCAGAGTCCCGCCGAGAAATTGTTGAGTCCGACAGTCCGTAACAGGAAATATGCCGCACCCCCAATTAAGAAAACTCCAAAGGTAATCGCGATCGCGTCAATTCTGCGCATAATCTTTTTTTCCCTCAATCCCAAGTTCAATAGTGCGATTAAATCGTGCGACGTTTAGGGCGCAAATTCAAAATCGGACTCAACAGCAGTAACCCCGGAAAGAAGAAAAACACGCCAAAATACATTAGCAAGCGCTCGACGGAACTCGCGGTATACCAACGTCGATTCAGGTAGAAGTACATGAACCCCGGTAAAACGACCAAGTAAAGCCCGCTCAAAGATATGTATAGAAGCGCAACAAAAAGAGTAGTTTCCATAAATTTTATTAAGGTGTTGACGATCGACCGAACGAGACGGCTTGCACGTTCTGGAGTTATCTTACAACTTTTTGGTTGAGTTTGCGATCGCCTCCCCACCGTTGACATTTTACCCCTTACGCTTTTACCAATGCCCACAGAAATTGCTCAATTCGCCGACTTCAGCCAAATTCGCTACGCGCAATGTTGGGAAGATGCTGATGTTCTCCTCAAAGCACTTGACATTAATTCTGAAAGTTGCTGTTTGTCCATTGCCTCGGCGGGAGATAATACCCTTGCTCTCTTATCCAAATCTCCCCAAAAAGTTATCGCCATTGACTTCAATCCCGCACAAATTGCCTGTTTGGAATTGCGGGTTGCTGCCTATCAATGTTTAACCCATCCGCAACTGTTGAAGCTGATCGGCTCGAGCCCTGCAATGCCGGAAGAGCGAGCGCAACTATACGCCCTCTGTCGTCCTCTGCTGTCTCTACCAACTCGTCAGTTTTGGGATCGGCGCGATCGCGATATCCGTCGGGGTATTGGCGGAATCGGCAAATTCGAGCGCTATTTAGCCCTATTTCGCCGCTATATTTTACCCCTCATTCACAAAAGCGATCGCATTGCTCAACTTTTCTGCGATCGCTCTCCCCAAGAGCGAGAAACTTTCTATCGCCAACAGTGGAATAACTGGCGCTGGCGCTTTTTATTTCGCCTTTTTTTCTCGCGCTTTCTCTCGGGACGGCTGGGACGCGATCGCAGTTTCTATCGTTACGTAGAAGGCAATATTTCTCAATATTTATTCAAGCGAACGGAAAGGGTACTCCTCAAAGGAAATCCTCGCAGCAATCCTTATTTACAATGGATGGCAACCGGGGAACATCCCTTCGCTTTACCCTATGCCTTGCGTCCGGAAAACTTTGAGGCGATTCGCGATAATTTACATCGCTTAGAGTTGCATTGTACGGCACTGGAAGATTTTCTCACCCACTCGCAAGAAAACTGTATTAACCGTTACAACTTAAGTAATATTTTCGAATACACATCCCGGGAAAACTACGAAAACTTACTCGATCGCATCATTACTTGCAGTCCTTCAGGAAGCCGTTTGGCTTATTGGAATTTGTTTGTCAAGCGGGGAAGGAGCGAGCGGCTCGCACAAAGATTGCGCTCTCTGTGCCATTTAGCCGAAAGACTCTATTTAGAGGATAAAACCTTCTTTTATCAGGGCTTCGTAATTGAAGAAATAGTCTGAAAGATGATATGGTTTTTAACAGATTCCCCTCTTCAATTTCCCACAGCCCATTACCCTCTATCTCAAATGAATGAAAATCCCCTCGAGATTCTCATGCCATCTCCCGAAGTTTTGTTAAGTTTTCTGACATTTCCTGTCATTGTTGGAATTGTCAGCGCAGAAACCGTTATACGAGAAATACAAGAATCTACGGCTGCGAGTGAAGAAATCTTACGCGGCGATCGCTTGCCGATTTTGCCCTTTCCCAACCCCAACAAGACTCCTCAAAATCGTAATGAATAACGCATGACGAATAACCAATAACCAATAGCGGTGCGACCCCGCGTCGGCGGAAGACGCAAGCGGTGCGACCCCGCGACGACGAAAGCGGTCAGACCCCGCGTCGGCGACAGACGCAAGGGAATGCTGACCAAGACAGTCGCAAGCGGTCGAGGGATGCTGAGGTCTCCTCAGCTTATCCAATCGACCAAGACAGGGAACGCGCACCAAGAGAGGGAATGCTGACCAAGACAGGGAACGCGCACCAAGACAACCAATAACCAAACCAGAGAAAACTATGAGCTCGCTTCTCCAATCATCTCAACCCACCGTTCGCGTTCCTTCCACTTCAATGCTGTTGTTAAGACATCGCTTGAAGTTGGTCGAAGACTTATGGGAATCGGTATTGCGTTCCGAATGCGGTCAAGAGTTAGTTAATTTATTGGGTCATATGAGATCTCTCTGTTCTCCAGAGGGACAAACCACCGATCTCGAGCAATCTGCCGCCCTTGAATTAATCGAAAAACTAGACTTAAACGAAGCCATTCGCGCTGCTCGTGCTTTTGCGCTCTATTTTCAATTAATTAATATTGTCGAGCAACATTACGAACAGCGAGAGCGTCAATTATCCCGCAGCGCGACTTATAAAGCCCAAAGCGAAGCCTTATCGGATTCGCACCAAAATGCGCTGGAAAATGGCGTTCCCGTGGGAGCTAAACACTTAGAAAAAACTTGGCAGGAAGAATCAAAAAATCCCCAGCCGCGAGTAGGAACTTTTTACTGGTTATTTCCCTATCTTTACCAGCAAAATATGCCTCCCAGAAAGATTCAAGAATTGCTAGACAACCTCGATATTCGCCTCGTCTTCACCGCTCACCCGACGGAGATCGTCCGTCACACGATCCGCCGCAAACAGAGACGTATTTCCAATATCTTACACCAGTTGGATCGAGCGGAAGAGGCTTATCGCGGCGTGGGTTTGACCACTTCTTGGGAAGCAGAAAGCGCAACAGAACAACTCCACGAAGAGATTCGCCTTTGGTGGCGTACCGACGAATTACATCAATTCAAACCGATGGTTTTAGATGAGGTAGATTACACCCTCCACTATTTCCAAGAAGTTTTGTTCGATACGCTTCCCGAACTTGGTATCCGTCTCAAGCAAGCACTGAAAAGTGCCTTTCCTTACTTGCGTCCTCCTCATAATCGTTTTTGTTACTTTGGGTCTTGGGTCGGTTCCGATCGCGACGGCAATCCTTCGGTAACGCCGCCAGTCACGTGGAAAACTGCTTGTTACCAACGGGATATGGTTCTTCAAAAATATATTGGTTCGGTAGATGCACTAACCAATCTGTTAAGTTTATCCCTGCATTGGAGTAACGTGCTGCCGGAATTGTTAGACTCTCTCGAGCGCGATCGCGCCCATTTGGGAGAAGTTTACGATCGCCTTGCCATTCGCTACCGTCAAGAACCCTATCGCCTGAAATTGGCTTACATTCAGCAGCGATTGGAAAACACGAGGGAACGTAATTCGTTACTGTCGAGTGGAGATCCGAGGCAACAGCAAATCCTCGAACAGATCGACCCAAAAACCATTTATCAATCTGGGGAAGAATTTCTGGCCGAATTGAAGCTAATTCAGCGCAATTTAGAAGAAACGGGATTGAGTTGTCGGGACTTGGATAAATTGGTCTGTCAGGTGGAAATTTACGGCTTTCATTTGGCACAATTGGATGTGCGCCAAGACTCTTCTCGCCACTCCGATGCCCTCACGGAAATCGCCCAATACATTCAAGCCCTACCCCAACCTTACAACGACCTTGAAGAAAGCGATCGCCGCAATTGGTTGATTACCGAACTCCCCACGCGCCGTCCTCTCATTCCTGCCGAGGCACCATTTGAAGACAAAACCGCCGAAACTGTCGAAACATTTCGCACCATTCAACGCTTGCAGAAAGAATTTGGCGCGGAAATTTGCAACACGTACATCATTAGCATGAGTAATGATGTCAGCGATATTTTAGAGGTGCTTTTACTGGCTCAAGAAGCGGGATTATATGACCCGGTGACGGGAATTTGCGGTGTTAAAATTGTACCGCTTTTTGAAACCGTAGACGATTTAAAACGAGCGCCGGAAGTCATGCGATCGCTCTTTGAATTAGAGTTATATCGGGCAGCCTTAGCGGGGGGTTATGAAGCCTTAAAAACCCATGATGAAGAAGCGAAGGCAGAGGCTCCCCATTCACATCTGCCTCATACTCAGCCCTTACAAGAAATCATGTTGGGCTATTCCGACAGTAACAAAGATTCGGGTTTTCTGAGCAGCAATTGGGAAATTCACAAGGCACAAAAAGCCCTGCAAAAGTTAGCTCAAGAATACGGCATTGCCCTGCGCTTATTCCACGGTCGCGGCGGTTCTGTTGGACGGGGCGGCGGTCCTGCTTACGAGGCAATTTTAGCGCAACCCAATGCCACGATTAACGGGCGGATTAAGATTACCGAACAAGGGGAAGTTTTGGCTTCTAAGTATTCTTTGCCAGATTTAGCATTGTATCACTTGGAAACGGCTTCTACGGCAGTGATTCAAGCGAGTTTGTTGGGAAGTGGATTCGATAATATTCAACCGTGGAACGAAATTATGGAGGATTTGGCATCGCGATCGCGCCGCGCCTATCGGTCTTTGGTTTACGAACAACCGGATTTTATCGATTTCTTCTTATCCGTCACTCCCATTCCCGAAATCAGTCAATTACAGATTAGTTCTCGTCCGGCGCGACGGAAGAAAGGGAAGAAAGACTTAAGCAGTTTGCGGGCGATTCCTTGGGTATTTAGCTGGACGCAAAGCCGCTTTTTATTGCCTTCTTGGTATGGAGTTGGAACGGCGATCGAGAGTTTTATTCGGGAAGAACCCGAAGAAAATCTCAAATTATTGCGCTATTTTCACATCAAATGGCCATTCTTTAAGATGGTGACTTCTAAGGTAGAAATGACCTTATCGAAAGCCGATTTACGCATGGCGCGGCATTACGTCCGTGAATTATCCCCCCGAGAAGATTTAGAACGGTTTGAGGCAGTTCTAACGCAAATTGAAACAGAATTTCATCGTACCCGACAGATGATTTTAAACATTACGAGTCATCAAACTTTATTGGACAGCGATGAAGATTTACAGCGATCGGTTCAGTTGCGAAATGGCAATATCGTCCCTCTCGGTTTCTTACAGGTGGCGTTATTGAAGCGCCTGCGCCAGTATAGCAATGCGTCAACGGCCGGACTGATTCACTACCGTTATAGTAAGGAAGAGTTATTGCGGGGTGCGCTATTAACGATTAACGGTATTGCTGCGGGAATGCGCAATACAGGCTAATCTTTTTCTACTCCCCCTCTTGGGAGGGGGTTAGGGGGTGGGTTCTCATTAGTTAGGGACATTTGATGCGATCGGGTGGGTATTTACTCACCCGATTTGTTGTTTGTGTTGAGAAGAGCGTGTTATACTTTAAGAACTGTATGTATCTCTAATTTCTATGAGTGCAGAAGATCAAATAATTGCTAAACTCCAACTCCATCGCGATATTAAAAATCTGACAATTCAAGAATTACAAAATGCAAATATTACTTGTCAAGAAACAAGTTTCACCGATCCGAAAGGCGATATAGCGATCGCGAGTTCCAAGGATACATCCAAAGTCCAAGAAGTGATTCGCCAGATTCAAAAACGTGCCAATTCTTAATTGTGAGCCAAATTTATATCGAAATTAAAACTCGTTATCTTGATGCAGGTGATGCACGAAAAATCATTGAAAAACAAACAATTGTTAGTGTAATCTGCACGGATAAAATCTCAAAACCCGCGAAAAAACTATTTGATGAGGCAGGTATTGTTTGGGCAGAAAACGTTAAAAAAGAAAATTTTAATTGTTATAAAGATCGGGAGAATTAGCAATGCTTGATGTTAGTTTTTACAGCAAACAGAAAAATCCATCTTGTCATGTTGAGGTTGCGGAGGATTTCCTAGAATGGTTGGCAAAGTCAGATTTTTCTCAAATTGGCCAAGAAAAATCACTTTCTATGTCAATTGATGGCGAATTGATTTTGCAATCTGTAGTTGAATTAGATCGCGATCGCCGTCAAAAATTTATTGATTGTTTTAACAGTTTGATTGTAGCAGAGACTAAAGAATTGCTCGCAAAAATTGAAAGTCTTGCAAATCAGTCTAGAGAAACGTATCGCGTTAAAAAATTAATTGAGTTGCTAGATTGCATTAAAAATGAAGAATATTGGTATTTGCGACGGGTTTAGAAAAACAGGTTTATTCTTGGAGAATACCAACGAGAATTTTTCCTAAGATTTCCAGATCGTCGGGAATTTTAAACAGAGTAATATCCTGTAAAATCTGTTGTTGTTGGCGGTCTAATTTGGCAAAACGCCACACATCTCCTATTGTCACCACACCATACAACAGAGCACTTTCTTCGATCTCAGAAAGCGCAATAAGTTCTACAGCCAATTGAGTAAACCCTCGGGTTAGATCGTCATTTTTTGCCTCAATGACTAGCAGTTTATTGTTTGAGAATAATAAATAGTCTAGATTGCCTTTGAGCCAGTTGCTCACATTCAAAGAATATTCGATTCTTAACTGACAGCTACAATAACAGACAATTTCCAGTAAAATAGGTGCGACGAGAGTTTCTCGTCGTGCTGTCTCGTTACTTAAATTAACAAAAGAGAGGAAAGTTTTCAGTTTTTGCTTGAGGGGTTGGAGGGGTTCGATTTCACGATCGCATTGAGGAAGAGTCAGTTCGGTTTTCAGCAGGGAGTAACCGAATTCTGCTAGAATCTCGTCAGTCTCATAAGGGAGTTCAAAGTACGATCGGAAGGTATAGGATCGATCTTCTTGTAAGATTTTGCGGTTGAGCATGGCGATCGCTTTTTTTGATTATTATGGTAATTGTAGCGCGATCGCCTATAATTGAGAGGAAAGATGAATCGAAGCAAGCATTTTGTAAGTTCATGAGCGAAGCATTAATTGCTGAAATTTATAACGCCTTTAATCCCTATCCTCTGACGTTGAATGAAGCGGATCGGAAACTTTATGTCGATTGCGAGGCGGTGCGAGGGGAAGATAATATTATGCGACAGTTGGGAAAGAAAATTATTGTTTCAGATACGAATACTTATCAACTTTATGCAGGACATCGCGGCGGTGGAAAGACGACGGAACTCTATCGCTTACAGCAAAAGCTAGAAAATAAAGGGTGTTTTGTGGTTTATTTTGCAGCCGATTTAGATTTGGATGTGAATGACGTTCAATATACCGATATTTTGTTGGCTTGTACTCGTGCGATTTTAAATGGTCTCAAAGAGTATTCAGATATCAACTGGTTTGATGAATGGATACAAAGTCGTTGGACTTTTCTAAAAGATTTGGCACTTTCAGAGGTTAAGTTTGATAAATCCAGTATCGATTTAAAAATTCCCGTATTTGGGAAGCTGACGACAACTTTGAAAAACGTTCCTAGTCGCAGAGAAGAGATTAGAAAACAAATTGATATTGAGATGCCTTCTCTAATTGATTCTCTCAATCAATTTATTCGGGAGGGAAAGAAAAATTTACCCGATGGGAAGCACAAAATTGTTGTGATTGTCGATAATTTAGATCGGATTCCTCCGACTACGATCAATGAAAAGGAAGGCAAAACTAATCACGATGAGATTTTTATCGATCGCAGCAATTTATTACAAAAGTTAGATTGTCATGCGATCTATACGATTCCGATCTCTTTTATTCATTCTCGCAAGGCAAATCTCGCGGCGGATCTTTATGGGTTTCCGGAGGTTTTGCCGATGATTAAGGTGCGCGATCGCAATGATAATCCACATTCTCTCGGTATTGAAACATTGAAGGATATTCTCTCAAAACGCATTCTACAATTTGATGCGGCGCGAGGTTTGAGTTTGGAGAAAGATATTTTTGAAAATGCGGATCTGACGAACAAAATTTGCGAGATGACGGGGGGACAAGTTCGCGAGTTAATGCACTTTATGCAAATGGTTCTCGACTGGACGGATGAGTTACCTATTCGCGAAAAGGCGGTGAAACGAACGCTTTCTCTCTATCGCAATAATTATCGCAATACGGTTGATGAGAAAGACTGGATTAAGTTGGCGGAAGTTTCCCAAAGCAAGCAAATTGTTAACGAACAAGATTATCGCGATTTATTATTTAGACGCTGTATTTTAGAATATTTAGAGTTAGCACAGGATGATGAGCTTAAAAAATGGTATGATGTTCATCCTTTATTGAAAGAAACAGACGAATTTCAGAGGGCATTAGAGGAGTATAAGAACGATGAATCGAGGGTTAATTGATTCGCAAAACTGGTTTTCTGGAGAGGAAGAGGACACCTATCAAGCGTTGAGGCGATCGCTTCAGCGTAAAACTGGGTTTGGATTGTTTTTTGTGCGCTGCATTCCTGCCAATGTCGAGGAGATTGTAGGACGAATTCGTGCAGATATTCCCAATCAAAAGGTGGAATTATTGAATTTGGAGGAGGCGATCGCGCATTTTTATGGTTTTGTGAAAGAAAATTTGGATTATGAAAATATTGATATTCTCTTTATTACGGGAATTGAAAAGGGATTAATTGACTATATCCAGCCCGGAATGGGGGGTGAGGGAGACTATTATAAGATGGATACGGTGCCGCAGATTTTAGGGCATTTTAATCTCTATCGTGAAACTTTGAGAAATGATTTTGAGATTAAGTTTGTTTTTGTTTTACCATTATTTGCCCATAAGTATTTTATTCGCCGCGCTCCAGATTTTTTTGATTGGCATTCTGGTATTTTTGAATTTAATACTGATATAGAGCAACTAGAACGAGTTTCTTCGCAAGTTATTGCAGAAGGACATTATCAAAAATATTTGAGTTTATCCGACGAGGAGCGAAAACAAAAAATATTTGAACTGAAGGATTTAATTGAAGAAGTATATCAAACACAAGAAAATCAGATTGC
>JBCCVR010000177.1:0-16301 GCA_039194995.1 Cyanobacteria bacterium P01_E01_bin.42
ATTTTTACCAATTAAAACAGTTAAAGGATCGATGTATAAATTGGCTTTACGGAAACTTTTCCAATTTTCTAAAGTAAGTTTTTTAATCATATTAAATGCTGAGAAATCGGAACAAACATATATTTTTAGTAAAAATATTATCGTTTTCCTATTGTACCTAATGCTCTCCATTTTCAACAAAAAAAGTTTGCGATCGCAATTTCTTTCAAGCGATCGCGGTTATTTTGGAGAAGGCTTAGAAGCGTTAAGATTTAAGTCCGTGCAAATAATCTCTAATGTAAAGCTGATGCAATATACTCGCGGTTTCTGCATTTACATTCTCTTGATTTTACCAAGGAGAACCAATGAGAGTTAAACCCGCCCAATAATAGGGATGCTGAAAGCGGCGATCGCCCAAATTCGACAATTCTGGGGGCAATGTGACTCGCCCGAAAGGACTCACTAATTCACCAATTGCTTTACCGTCCGCTTCCCTTTCTTCTTTTTCCAAGCGCACTTCTCCGCGAATCAGGGCAATTTGTGCCTGTTGCAATGCTTGGGCTTTGGTCGGGCGATCGCGCAACTGGCGATAGAATTCTGTCATTAACGCCAATGTCCCCGCATCGTTGGCATACCAAAGACTGGCGACGGCCGAACTCACCCCCGATTGCACCGATAGCCCAGCAAAGCCATATTCGGCGGTTTCGTCTCCAAATGCCGTGCGACAGGCGCTCAAGACTAGGAGTTCAATGGATTTGTTTCCCCAGCCTAAAGACTCCATTTGCTCTAAATTCAAGCGTTCGTCCCACAGTTGGATGTAGGACTCGGAGGGAGTGCCGGGCTGAAATTGTCCGTGGGTGGCTAAATGGAGAATTTGTGCCTCTTGGCGAGAAGATTCTCGTTTTAAGGTATCGAGGGTAAATGCTTCATTGAGAAAAGTATCGGGTGTCTCGAATTCTTCTGCAATGGCCTCAACTTCCACGGGAACGGCGGGGAGGGCTTCATTATCTTCAAATTCGGACATTCCCATGGCAACGATAGAACTGTTTCGAATATCCGTATAACGGGCGGGAATGAGGTTAAAACTGGGGAGTAAAGAGATATTGTAGCGTTCGATCAGAAATTCGCTGCCATTGTGGAGTGCTGCCATGGGCAGGGTTCGCAAACCATCATCGAGAACAAAAGTAATCGTTTCGATATCAAAACGCTGTAAATCTGGCTCGGCAGGGGCAATAAGCCATTTGTAGAGTTCCCGGGCGGGGGCGAGATAGCGGGTATTGCGGCGGTGGAGAGGGTGGGCGATCGCATTTTGGAATTCTTGGATTTTCCCGGCCAGAACGGTGCGAGAAACATGGGGGAGATTGTAACGCAGGGGATCTCCCACAGGTGGAACGAGAATGAGTTCGAGTTGGTCGGAACGAGCAAAAATATAAAGGGTTGCGGTCTTGCTGCCCGTTTCTGCCGACATTTGCTGTAGGGTCTTTTGAATCTCTGCAACCGTAGCAGAGGTGTCTCCTTCTCTCCCCAAGTAGCTTAAAAAATTTTGACTGTGATAGTCATCTAAAACCGCGATCGCGCCTTCAATATTCCCGGCATCGAGCAATTGGGCAATCTCTTGGCGTGTAAAGGTGAGAGAATCGCCACTTTCTTCAAAAAAACTCAAGGTGAGGAAAGAGGGTGCGGAAACTTGCAAAGCGGCAATATCCGATGCAGCAAAACGATTCGTTTCGGTATTTGTTTCGCTTGTTTCCTCCGGCAAGGTGGGATAAACGACTCCCTCAATGGAAGCAAAACCCATCGTTCCCGTGGCTTGCCCTGTGGTAAAGTCTACGGTTGCCGTCGTGGTATTGGCAGAATAGTTGAGAGTATCGATGCCTGCCCCTCCATCAATAAAGCCGTTGAAATTTACATTAGTTCCAAAAACAAAGGTATCGTTACCGCTTCCACCTGTAATTTTGGCGACATTATTAAAACTCACATTTTGAGAAGAGCCAGCTATCGTGCCGCTTCCCGCCCCGGTTAGGGTCCAAGTTTGTGCGCGATCGGACCCGATCAGATGGGAGGTATCGGTAATTGTCACGGGATCTCGCAGGCGATCGCCTTCCAAGAAATAAACCTCACCGCCGTTATAGCCCCCATCAATGACGATCGAACTAAAACCAGCTTGAAAATTATCGAGTTCGCTAGAACTGATTTCAAAACCCGTATCTCCACTCCCACCATTGCCAATCGAGATGGCTTCTCCGGGGGAGAAACCCTGAAGGCGCAGTTCTCCATTACCGCTAATTGAGGCATTAAAGAAACTATTATCACCTCTCAAAGTGAGATTATTAGCTTTAAGCGGAGCATTAAAAATGAGGGTGTTTGCCTCGAAAGTGACGGAGTCGGCATTGGTCAAATCCAACAGAGCGATCGCGCTGTCAATTTTAATCTGATTAGTGGCTTGAACGATCAGATTTCCCGTTATCCCCTCGTAGCTGGCTTCATTGGCAAGCGTAATATTAACATCCGTGGGATCGAGCAAAAGCGTTCCATTCGTCCCAGAGGGCGCGCGAGTATCGGCAGTTCCGGCAAACAGCAGAGCGGATTTGCCTGAAACTTCGATAAACCCGCCATTGCCTGCATTTTCTCCCCCCCGAGCCGAAATATGCCCGTAAAATTCCGTCGAACGATCCGCCCAGACGATCGCTTCTCCTCCGTTTCCAAGGGCGATCGCATCGGTGCGAACAATCGAACCCACGTTAACATCAGTATCCATCGCCCTCGGCAAGTCTCCCATCCCTTGGTAATTGCCCCCAATCCAAATATTGCCGCCGCCACTGTATCCCGAAGCATCAATTGTTGCATCAAAGAGCGTCACGCGATCGCCTAAGATTGCTATTTGTCCCCCTGTTCCTGTCTCGTTTCTCGTGGTAATTTTCCCCGATATATAAGTAGTACCGGGATTCATGACTGGTGACTGGTGACTGGTGACTGGTGACTGATTTGCCCCCGTTAATAATGCGGGAAGATCGAGGACGCTAAAGGGCAAGGGCGTTCCATCGGCTGAAGTGGGAAGCGTGGGTTCTAAAGTTAGAATTGCCCCAGCTTGAGAAATTTTAACGCGACTCGTTCCAGGAACGGCAGCAACGGTAATATTACCGCTGGGCGCGCTCAATATTCCTGTATTTATCGCGTTGCCGCCGATCAATGCTAACGTTTGTCCCCTCTCCACGCTTAAATTCCCTGAATTAATAATCGGCGCGGGGGCGATCGCGTCAAATTCAAATGTTAGCGGAGTTCCCGTTAAGCTGGCGTAATCGTTCGTCCCAAAAGCGCTAAAAACGACCCCTTCTAAACCAATTCCCGTCGCCGTCGTGGCGAAAAAGTCCCCCGATACATTTAAACTTGCATTGCCCCCGAAAACAATCCCCGCCGGATTCATCAAATACAGATGAGAATGACTGCCCGAAACCCGAACCAAACCATCAATAAAAGAAGGTTGTCCGCCGACAATCCGAGAGAGGATATTTGTAATCTCGCCATTTGCTAAAAAATCAGCAATCTCGCCCGTATTGAGACCGAATTCATCAAAACTGTGAAATAAATTATTACCCGATCGCCGACCGCCCTGAATGCGATAAATGCGATCGTTTTGTTCGATTATCGTACCAATTTCATCCGCAGCCGGTAATATCGATTGAGCGCTAGCAATACCGACAGATGCGTTGGCGAGACCCAACGTACATCCCCCTAGAATTGTCGTAGCAATACCGAATGGGAAGCGATCGCCCATGATTTTGAGAATATTGGAACAGAGATTTCATCATAATATTTTCCTCTGTCCAGAGACTGCGATCGAGATCCCCGCTATGTGCGAAAAGATCGAGACAATTGCGGGGTGACGATTGTGACTATTTCTGCTATGTTGCTGCAACAATTGTGATTACCAAGGAGAACCAATTAAGGTAAATCCCGACCAGTAGTAGGGGTGTTGAAAATTGCGATCGCCAATATTTCCCAATTCTGAGGGTAAATTGACCTCTCCCACGGTTCCGATAAGCTGACTATTAGCTTTCTCCCCGGCTTTTTCGAGGCGTACGCTCCCGGAAATCATGGCAATTTGTGCCTGGCGGAGTGCCTCTGCTTTTGTGCCGCGCGATCGCAACTGTTGGTAAAATTCGTTCATCAAAGCCAAGGTTCCCGTATCGCTGGCATACCACAAGCTCGCTACTGCCGAACTGACTCCCGCTTGAATCGATAGCCCCGCAAAGCCGTATTCGGCGCTTTCATCTCCAAATGCCGTGCGACAGGCACTCAAGACTAAGAGTTCGATATCCTGCCAATCTAGGTTTCCCATCTCGGCTAAGCTCAATTTTCGATCCCACAGTTGAATGTAGGATTCTTCGGGGGTGCCGGGTTGGAACTGACCGTGGGTGGCTAAATGGACGATATTCGCCCCGGCGCGATCGGGTTGGTTGCGCACGGTATCGAGGGTAAACGGTTCGTTGAGAAATGTTTCGCGGGTGGGAAAGGTTTCGGAGATCGTGGCGACTTCAACAGGAACGGCGGGTAAGGCTTCTTTTTCGGTAAATTCCGACATTCCCATGGCGATCGCACTGCCGTTACGAATGTCGGTATAGTGATGGGGGATTAAATGAAAACTGGGCACCAGAGAAACGGCGTAGTTTTCGACTAAAAATTGCTTGCCATCGTGTAGGGCTGCCATGGGTAGGGTGCGCAAACCATCATCGAGAACAAATGCAATCCCTTCGATGCCAAAACGCTGTAAATCTTGTTGCGTTGGCGCGATCAGCCATTGATAAAGTTGTTGGGAAGGGGACAGATATTGGGTATTGCGTCGGTGCAGGGGATGAGAGAGTTTGTGTTGAAAACTTTGAATGACTGCTAGGAGGTCTTGACGGGAAACGTCAACGGTATAGTGGATTGGGTCTGAGGTGGGAGGTACTAAAATCAGGTCGAGGTGTCGATCTCGCGTGAACGCATACAAAACCGCAGTCGAGGTTCCCGTTTGCGCGGTCATTCGTTTCAGAGCATCGTGCAGTTCTTGGAACGAACGAACCGAAGCATTATTTTCTTTGCCCAAATAGCGTAAAAAGTTTTGGCTATAGTATTTATCCAACAGGGCGATCGCGCTTTGCAAATCCCCCGTATCCAGAGAACTGATAATGCGCTGGCGATCGACCCAATCAATTGTCTCCGTTCCTCCTTGTTCGGGATTCCAAGACGACCAGATGGGTTGCGTTTCATTCGTCGTTTCAATGCCCGAAATTGCAGGCAGGGAGGGTGTTGCGTCGGCAGTTGTTTCTGGGGCGATCGGCGTGGGAGAGGGTGTTATTGAAGGTGTTGTTGAGGGTATTGTTGCAGATGGAAAACTCGGTAGTATGCTCTCTTCAATGTTAGCAATTCCCGTCGTTCCCGTTGCCGTTCCCCCGGTCAAATCTACTGTTACGGGACTGCCATATCCAGAATAATCCAGCGTATCAGTGCCTGCCCCACCATCCACGAAACCGTTGAAATTCACGCCCGAGCCGAACGCAAAGGTATCTCGACCGCTCCCGCCTCGAATTGTCGTAACATCGCTAAAGGAGATCGGATTGGCATAGCCGGAAATACTACCTTGATTGTTCCCCGTTAGCGTCCAATTCGTATCGATATTGGGACCTAATAGTGTGGATGCGTTTTGAATCGCGAGCGGGTCTTGAAATGCTCCGGGATCGAGCAATTCGACCATTGAAGCGAGGGCGGAATCTCCTACTTGAATGCTACTGAAACCGTCGCTTAAATTGGCAATTTCCAAAGCATTGAGGAAGGTTGTATCAATGTTACCCGTTCCGCCCAAAGTTAGGGTTTGTCCAGCGGTTTGGGGTTTGAGGGATAAGATTCCCGTTCCCGAGATCGTACTGTTGAGGGTGGGGCGATCGCTGGTTAGGATAATATCTCCCGTCCCGGAATTAATGGTGTTGCGGGCATAAATTCCTTTGCGATCGGCATCGGTTCCCGTTGCAATGCCGGTAATGTCGATCGCGCCGCCTCCCGAATTCACGCTGCCGTTCGTATTGACATCAACGCCAATCAGTCCGCTCGTTCCGGTAATGGAGATATTACCGCCTCCCGAAGCGATCGCGCCATCGATATCGACTCCTTGATCGTTGACCTGGTTTTCTGCCGTATCCCGATTTTCGCCGACGACCGTAATATTTCCGCCTCCCGATGTCAATGTTCCGCCCAACTTAACTCCGTCATTGCGGGCGCTCGTCCCCGTCAGGGTAATGTCTCCCCCTCCCGAATCGAGGTTGCTGGTGATTTCAACTCCTGCCGTGCCATTCGTTGCAATATCATTGCCCGTCACGGTGATATTGCCACCATTGGACGTAATATTGTTCGTGATATGAACTGCATACTGGTTGTTACTATCGTTACCACCTTGTAACGTAACGTTTCCTCCCCCTGTGTCGATTGGGCCGCTAATCGCGAGATGTCCCGAGTTATTCCCATCAGCATCCGCCTGAAAATTTACATTCAAGCGATCGCCCGTGCCATTGCTATCATAAATTTTTCCCGCAAAATCAATAATATGCCTGGCTTGTAAAGTGAGAGAGCGATCGCTGCCAATACCGTCATAATCCAAGTGTGCATTAGAGTCCCAGATAATCTTCCAAGTGGCCTGCAATGTCACCGAGTTACTTCCCAAAAGTCCGAGAATCGCATCAACGCCAATATCTTGCGTGCCCCCATCTTCCCAAAATGCCCACAAGCCATCGCTAGCATTGGCGGGATCGGGCGTAGCGCCAGCAATAATGTTAATCGTGGAAGGATCGAGGAGCAATGTGCCGGCTTCCCCAAAGGGGGCAGAGGTATCGGCAAATCCTGCAAAATGAAGGTTTTCTTTTCCCGACACTTCCACAAAACCCCCATCTCCAGCGATCGCTCCCCCTCTCGCGCTAATATTGCCTGAAAAGTTCGTGGCGCGATCGGACCAAACGATGACGCGACCCCCATCCCCTAGGGTCAGGGCATCGGCAAGAATCTCGGTATTTTCATTGACAAAAACCCGCTCTGCGGTGGGTAAATCTCCTTTTCCTTGGTAATTGCCCCCAATCCAAATATTGCCGCCGCCATTGACTCCAGAGGCATCGATGCGGGTATTTAATAGCCCGATGCGATCGCCGAGAACGTAGATATTGCCGCCGCGATCGGCCCCGGCTGCGTCCAATGTCCCCGCAACCAACGCCGTCCCTACCTCGGGCGGCGCGATCGCCCGGGACTCGAGCAAAATATTGCCATCGGCGTTTATCGCCAATCCCGTGGCAATACCGCGCTCTTCTGCCCCCACCAGTAATGCTGGTAGATCGAGGGGGGTGATGGGTAAAGGTTGGCCGTTCTCATCGACAGGCACTTCAATTTCGAGGGCAAGCAAGCGATCGGGTTGGGACAATTTGAGGCGATTCGTTCCCGGAACGGCACTGATGAGAATATTTCCTCCGGGAGCGCTTAATGTTCCGGTGTTGATGACATTGCCGCCGATTAAGCCAATATTACGTCCGGGATTCACGGTCAGATCTGCCCCATTCACGAGAGGGGCAGGACTGGCCAGATCGAACTCAAATGTGGAAGGAATGCCCGCGAGTGCCAGATAATCGTTACTGCCAAATGCGTTGAAAATGCCTCCCTCGAAACCAATTCCCGTCGCTGTTGTGGCGAAAAAGTCGCCTGGAACGTTAAGGGAAGCATTTGTCCCGAATACAATCCCTGCCGGATTCATGAGGTAGAGGTTGGCATTTCCTCCTGTCACTTGAATGAGTCCATCAATGAGAGACGGGTTGCCGCCCACGACCCGGGCAAGGATATTTTGGATATCCGGTTGGGATAAAAAATGAGCAATTTCATTGGCACTCAAGCCAAACTGCTCGAAACTGTGAAATAAATTGATACCATCTCCGGAAACACTGCCGCCGGAAATATCAAAGCGATCGCCATCGGCGGTTACTGTCGTCCCCGTATCTGCCGCCGGCTCGATGGTTTGAGCGTCTGC
Source organism: Cyanobacteria bacterium P01_E01_bin.42 (assembly GCA_039194995.1). Classification (GTDB taxonomy): domain Bacteria; phylum Cyanobacteriota; class Cyanobacteriia; order Cyanobacteriales; family Spirulinaceae; genus CCY15215. The sequence goes on from JBCCVR010000177.1 coordinate 8,015, forward strand.
GCTCTCCACATTCAATCCGGGTAGCCACAGGGTTGCTGCAATGGCTGAAAACAGGTGCTTTTGTTGTAAAGGCATTTTATGGGAGGAGGACAAAGGACCATTTAAAAAGGGGGCCTCTTCCGCATCCGCCGCAATCGAGAGTATTTACAAGGATTAATTAATCCTTGGATCGGCCGCGATAAGAGATAACGGGCGAAGAGCGCCAGTCATTCATACTTGCCCGATATTTCAAGGGATTGTAAAGTTTTATTATGATCGAATCCCGAATATGGTTCAGATCGCGAATGCGAAAGAGGAGCAGAAAATGGTTCGATGCACCTGTTTCTCCTCGTTATTGCTTATCGAGCGAGAGAATCGGAGGCAACGCGAGCAGAAGGCTCGGAACTGATAAATTCGACATCCGCAAATTGGCCGAGATCTACAGATTCGAGGAATTCTTTCCATTCTCTGGCAATCGCGCTATCTTCAGGATTGTTGCGACGCTGGCGAGCGAAGTAAGCGAGGGCTTCTTGCCAAATTCCGGCACTGGCATAGTCTTCGGGATCTTGGCTTTGAGCGACTTGTTGCGCCAGTTCGCTATCGGCTTCAAGACGTTGAATCCAACCATCAACAAAAATGTATCCCGAAGCTGCATAGTCGGTGTCGCTGCTATCGCAAATCAAAGAAATGAGCCAGTAATAGCGCGTGCCTTCTTGCAGGGCGTACTGCTCTTCTTGGGGTAGGCTAACGCTCATAATGCCAGCTTCTTCGGGAACGGCTAATTCAGTTTGGTAAACCGGGTCGCCATTTTCGGTAGCCAAGATGAATTCAACTTTTTCCGCCGCTGTTTCCGGAACGTACCAAAAAAACTCGGGATGGGACTGGACGGTTAGAGGCATCACCGTTTGATTGTTCGCCAGTTTGAGATTGTGGGGGGTTAACGGGGTGAGAGACTTATTGATGCTAGAAGGGGCCAAACAGCCGCGAGTGCCGCCGCCGGCCGTAAATACGGGAGCGCCGTGATCCTCGAGATTGTCGGGGTTGAAAGGAGCAGAGATCGCGCCTTTAATGCCGCCAAATGCCGTGACAGTTGCCGCAGCAGAGACAGCAAAAACAGTCAGTGTTTTTGCGAGATAAGTTTTCATGGATCGACTCCATCTGGATAGATATACCTTAAATTTAGCAGAACTTAGAAAAAACCCTGCCAGACAAATCTACTAAGTTTTCTAATTTTTTCCGGAAGAATTTAAGATGAAAACAAATCTTTATTTTTCATTCCCGAACGCTTTAAATCGCGTCATACTGATAGCATGACGATCGCGCTCGCGCTCATGGAAACAATGCTTGTGAAGACTCTTTCCCAACCTCGGGATTTCTCGTCCTTTGTATTGCCGAAAATCGCGATTTTTCTTTAATCGATTCTCTAATTGGGTTAAATTGAATACCATCAACGATAAAGAGATGATAATCATGAGAGGACACTCGCCCGAGGACCAATAACGATCCTTGCCATTTTAATCAGACGAATAGCAAACAACGGAGAGAACGATCGATGCCAGCAAAAATACTGGTGGTAGATGACGAACCAACCATGCAACTTCTGATCCGCAAGGCTTTCAGGAAGCGCATTCGCCAAGGAGAGCTAGAGTTTGCGTTTGCCAATAACGGGATAGAAGCCCTAGAAAAATTGGCAGCCGAACCGGACATTGATGCGATCCTCAGCGATATCAATATGCCGAAAATGGATGGGCTGACGTTATTGGAACGGGTTGCCCAACTCAAGCGCCCGACCCTGAAAACCGTCATTATTTCTGCTTACGGGGATTTGACTAATATTAGAACGGCAATGAATCGGGGGGCGTTCGATTTTTTAACCAAGCCGATTAACTTTGAAGATCTCGAAATCACCATTAATAAAACTTTAGACCATATCACCCAGCTGAAGGAGGGCATTCAAGAAAAGAAACGAGCCGAAGAAGCCCGATCGGAACTCTCCAGACAAAAGGCTCTGCGCGAGAGCGAACGTCGTTTGATTCAGGTTCTAGAAGCGGTTCCGGTAGGGGTTTTTGTTGTCGATGCCAAAGGGGAAGCCTACTACACCAATGATGCTGCCAAACAGATTTTAGGAGATGCCGAGACAGAAAGGCATAATGCCGAGAATAATACTGAGGCAGAGGAGAACGGAGAAGCGCGAATTGAAGTGCGCCATTTGCAGAGTCTCAAACAAATTCAGACCGCGCAAACCCAAGAATGCTATCCCGAGGAGCGACATCCCCTCATGCGCGCCCTAGAGGGGGAAAGCACGAAGGTTGACGATGCCGAGTTACATCGCGGGGAACAAGTCATTCCCTTGGAAATTTCCGCTACCCCCATTTACGATGAGGCAGGCGCTCTCGTTTATGCGATCGCCGCGTTTCAAGATATTACCGAACGCAAGCGGATTGAGAAACTCTGGGCGGATTACAATCGACTTTTAGAAACCCGGGTGGTGCGGACGACAAAGGAACTCGATAAAAGCGAAGCCACCAACCGCGCCATTCTCAAAGCCATTCCCGATTTACTCTTGCAGATGGATCGAGAGGGGGTTTGCTTGAGCGCGATCGCCCCGGATAATGCCAATATTCTCAAGATGGGTCCCAATGCGATCGGCAGTTCTTTAGAAGCGCTCTTGCCGATGGAACTGTCGGGAAATTATTTGCATTATTTGCATCGTGCTTTGGAGACAGGAGATTTGCAGGTCTTTGAATTTCCCCTTTCTCAGGATGGAGAAGAGGGGTATGTTGAGGCGAGAATCGTCGTGAGTGGCGAGAATGAGGTGCTGTCCATCGTGCGGGATATTAGCGATCGCAAGCAGGCAGAAACCGCCCTGAAAACCGCCAAAGATGCCGCCGAAGCAGCCAACCGCGCTAAGAGTACATTTCTCGCCAGCATGAGCCACGAGTTGCGCACCCCCCTCAATGCGATTTTGGGCTTTTCCCAATTGCTGGCCGGGAACGATGCTCTCACGGGAGAACAGCGCGAAAGTCTCTCGATTATCAACCGCAGTGGCGAACATTTATTGACCCTGATCAACGACATTCTCTCGGTTTCGAAAATCGAAGCAGGACGCATTACCCTGAATGAGGGAGCCTGCAATTTACACCGCTTGCTGGATTCCCTCCAAGATATGCTGCAACTGAAAGCCCGCAGCAAAAAACTAACCCTCACCTTCGAGCGTTCCGCCGATCTGCCGGAATACGTGGAAACTGACGAAGGGAAATTGCGACAGGTGCTGACGAATTTGGTGGGCAATGCCATTAAGTTTACCGAATCGGGGGGCGCGATCGTGCGGGCTTACCTCAGCCGCAATAGCTGCAATGAGGGGATGGACAATGGCAGCACCAATGACAATCATAATGATAAGCATAACGACAAGCACGAGCAAACTCTGGTATTTTCCGTAGAAGATACGGGACCAGGCATCGATGGGACAGAATTGGAGACCCTGTTCGAACCCTTCATGCAAACTCGAACCGGCCGCCAGTCTATGGAAGGAACGGGGTTGGGTCTTTCAATCAGTCGCGAATTCGTGCGATTGATGGGGGGAGATATTGCTATTGAGACAGAGTTGGGGCAAGGTTCCACGTTTACTTTTGATATTAAAGTGCGGGTAGGGAATGCCGCAGAGACGATCGCCCTTGACGATCGCCGCCAGATCGTCAGCGCGATTTTACCGGGAGATCGCCCGATTTGCCGAATTTTAGTGGTGGAAGATGTGGTGGTGAATCGCCAGCTTTTAACGGGTATTCTCGCACCCCTCGGTTTTGAGGTGGGAGAAGCCGGAGATGGCAAAGAAGCGATCGCCATGTGGGAAAGCTGGCAGCCGGATTTGATTTTAATGGACATTCAAATGCCCGTGATGAGCGGTTACGAAGCGATCCAGCAAATTCGCGCCAAGGAACGAGAAACCGCGAGCGATCGCCCAGTGCCGATTATTGCCCTCACGGCCAGCGCTCTGATTGAAGACCGACAAACATTGCTGGATGCCGGAGGCAATGATTTTGTGACGAAACCGTTTCGTCAAGATAAATTATTAGAAAAGCTGTCTGAATATTTAGGTGTTAGCTATCGCTACGAAGAAGAAAAAACGGCGATCGAAGCCGATCCGGTTTCAGAACCGCAAACTTTAGAAACAAATGATTTGCAAAAAATGCCCTTAGAATGGTTAGAAAAATTGTACGATGCGGCCTTATCTGTCGATAATGAAATCTTGTTAGAATTAATTACAGAAATTCCACCTGAAGAAAAAAAATTAAAAGATAGTTTGGCAAATTTGGTCAATAACTTCCGCGTTGATATTATTTTTGAACTGGCTCGAGAACAACTCGACAAGCAGGGGATTACCTCCCTCGACGAACAATGAACAATTATCAATAAAAAATTATCTAATGAACGACAACCAGCAGCCAACAAACCCCAACGCCTTATCTGAAGAAGAAGCCCAGACCCTATTTTTGCAACTGCGGCGGAAAGAGGGCACTTGGGTAGATTGGGGACAAACGTGCCAGCAACTGCAAAAAGCGGGTTATGCTCCAGCCAAGATTTTTGAGGAAACGGGCATTGAGGCCAAATATCAAAATTTAACCATTGTTGCTGCTCAAGTGTTTGAGAGCATTCGGGTAGAAGGGGCATCGGAGGAGGTACAGAACTATTTCCGGGGACCTCGCAGCGACGTTTTGCACGAATTTCGCATTCTCAACCAAAAGCAGCGCCGAACCGCCGCAGAATTAGCCGCGAACAAGCATCTCGATGTGGATGATGCCCACGACGTGGCTAGGGCGATGAAAGATTTCTCTCGTTATTCTACGCCTCCAGAAGGATTTACCGATGCCCCGGGAGATGCAATGGCCTATCAATGCTGGAAAATGGCCCGGGGAAAAAAAGATTTGCAAGCGCGATCGCGCCTGATCGCCCGAGGGTTAAAATTTGCCCATTCCCCAACGGCGCGGGAACAAATTGAAAGACTATTAAGCGATTTCACAGTAGTTTCGTCCCAGCGCGCTCCTTTGTTACCCCTTTATCGCTTGGAGGTAGAAGAAGAATTGCCCCGCCTGATTCCCGTCGCGGGAACTCTCCCCCTCAAATCAGCAGATTTAGAAACAGTTCCCCCCCTCGAGGAAATCGAACCCTTTCGCATCGTTAAATTTGCCAGTTCGGTGACTTGCGTTCCCGTACCGGGATGGCAGGCCATTTTAAAAGCTAAAAATCCCATCGCCATCTTAGGGAAAAGCGACGAACTGCCCGAGCCTCCCTCGGGCAAACCCGAAGAAGTTGTCATCGTCGTCGATCGCGACTCCCGGGAGTGGGATGCCAATTCCTATTTTCTCGTGGATAGCGAGGGCGAGTTAGCCATTCACTGGTTTCCCGAAGCCCCCGATCGCCGAATCATAGGTCGAATTGCGGTCATTTTACGCCCGAAAAAAATTCTCGATGAAAATAACATTCTCGAACCGTGGCAAATGGACGATTGATCGCACTTTCCTTGCAGAGAAAGACCCCACACGGCCCATACTCAAGAGTTTCCCGATCGATCGCATTACCCGAGGGGAAACGGTTGATTTTCTAGAAAAACATTCCCACAAGTTTTCAAGGATAAACTGGCAAAGTAGAAGGCTTTGTCATGGTGTCTAATCTTGTTAGTCATTGAATTAACTGTGCAAAATTTTCTCTTGTCAGAGTTATTAACTTTTTTAAAATTTACTCGAATAATGCCCTCAAACTTTGTTAATTTCTTCCTCAAATTAAATTGATTGATGTTGTGCTCGTCACCGCCCAGAAGCAGCACAAGTCAGTCTTTTTTCTCTTATTCGCCTACTAAAAATGAGAGTTTTGGCTCATAATTGTCACCTTTCCCAACCAATAAGCTATAAGCTAGGAATGGTTGCTGCCAATATGGGGTGAAAACAATTAATGGGATGCACGACTCAGCCAAAATACCATTGGGCGATCGCGATCGCTGCAACACTCAGCATAACCACCGCAATGGCGCAAGTGGCTCCCGTTCGTGCCAATACGATAACTTTACCCGATGGCACTGAATGTACGGGGGATTTTCAGGGAGGACAGTTAAACGGCCGCGGCCGTTGCAACTATGGGAATGGCAATGTTTATGAAGGGGAATTTCGCGACGGGGAAGAAAACGGTCAGGGTTTATTTCTCTATACCAACGGCGATCGCTACGAGGGACAGTTTCGCGACGGCCAGCGCAATGGTTTTGGGGTGTTTTATTTTGCTAACGGCGATCGCTACGAGGGGCAATTTCGGGATGATAAGCGCAACGGTATCGGTCGCTTGGTGTTTGCCAATGGCGATCGCTATGAGGGGGAATTTCGGGACGATAAGCGCAACGGTCAGGGGATTTTTTACTTTGCCAATGGCGATCGCTACGAGGGGGCATTTCGGGATAATCGGCGCAGTGGTGAAGGTCAATTTATCTTTGCCAATGGCGATCGCTATGAGGGGGAATTTCGCAACGATCGCCGCAACGGTCGCGGGGTTTTAATCTTTGCTAATGGCGATCGGCAAGAGGGAATTTGGGTCAATGATGAGTTAACTAATGAGGTGGTTGATTTTATCGAACAAAGTCGCCGACAAACCTTCGAGGATTATTTTGGCACGCAAGTCGAAACAGAAACCAGTAATGTTTCTCTAACCGTCGTCCAGAAAAATTTAGAAGCGATCGAACGGCAAACCGGACAAAAATTAGCCCTCATTTACACGACGAGTCATGGGGATCGCGTGGAGTTGATGGCCGTGACTTCTCGGGGTTATCCCGCGATCGAACGAGTCGATAACTTAGAACCGGAAATGCTTCAAAAAGTCGCCGGAGAATTTCGCCGTCAAATTACCAGAGGAAAAACTCGAACTCATCGCACCTATTTACCCCATTCCCAACAACTCTATCAATGGTTAATTGCTCCCATTGATTCTTATTTAGAAACCCAAGAAATCGATACCCTTCTGTTTTCCCTCGATACTGGATTGCGAAGCCTTCCTCTCGCTGCTTTACACGATGGCGAGCAATTTTTAATCGAGAAATATAGTTTTAGTATTATTCCCAGTTTTAGCCTAACTAATACCCTTTATAGCTCCTTAGAAAACGCTCGTGTGCTGGCGATGGGAGCATCCGAATTCCGAGAAAATAACCCCCTCCCTGCCATTCCTTTAGAATTGGCACTCACCCAGCAATTATCGACAGGGAATACAACATTTCTAAATGAAGAATTTACCCTCGAAAATTTACAATTACAGCGCCATCTTTTTCCCTTCCAAGTCATTCACCTTGCCACTCATGCTGAATTTAAACCCGGACATCCGAGCAATTCTTACATTCAATTATGGGATCGCAAACTCACCTTATCAGAATTGGGACAGTTGAGTTGGAACGATCCCCCGGTGGATTTATTGGTTTTGAGTGCTTGTCGGACGGCTTTTGGGGACGAAGAAGCTGAATTGGGATTTGCCGGATTGGCCTTGCAAACCGGGGCAAAATCCGTTTTGGCCAGCCTCTGGTATGTTAGCGATCGCGGCACCCTTGCCTTAATGGGCAAGTTTTACCATAATTTAGCCGAACTTGCCCTCAAATCGGAAGCCTTACGCCAAACGCAACTCGCCATGTTACGAGGGGAAGTAACATTAAGCGAGGATACTTGGAAAAAGTTAGAGAGAAATCCCGCTTTGGTATCAGAGGCGATCGCCATGCGCAATGCTAGGCTTTCCCATCCTTACTATTGGTCGGGATTCACCCTCATTGGTAGTCCGTTATAGTTATTGGTTATTGGTTTCAACGGATAACGGGAGTTAAGGAAATCAATCCGTAATTTGTGGAACTGGTATCTTGCCAGTCTGGGAATATTCATCCACGCATAGTTGGTTTCTTTCTTGCCCATAGATCGAAGTAGAAACATCTAACGAGAGAAATGTAAAATATGCTAAAAATGTTGAACCAATTTTCCACACATCTCAGAAATCAGGAAGATTTCTCTGAAAGCGATCGCAAAAAGGACTATATTATCTTTTGGATAAACAATAGATATTTCGATTGCTGGTATAAGTAAGGGAACAAAAAAAGCTACTGAGATTTTCTGATTATGATTATTATTCGCAAATCAAAAAATGAAAGTTCGGAAATAGCACTGTCTAAAAATTTACGCTCTATTCCTTTTTCCCAAAGGATATATGCGGATTCCGTCGTAGTTTCTTACAAAACAGAGAGAATAGATGTCTCTTTTTCTTGTGGATATATCCCTAAATTTGATTTAAAACATTG
>JBCCVR010000178.1:0-16194 GCA_039194995.1 Cyanobacteria bacterium P01_E01_bin.42
TGCTGTCATATGGCAAGAGGCTTTTCAACAATTGCAAGAAGAATGGGTCGATTTAATTGATGCCGCAGCAGATATTATTGAATCTAAGGGAATAGGATTTTTAGAGATATCTTCAGATGAGTTAAATAAATTACAAAAGCAAGTCAGAGAATTAGTTGATCAGATTAAAGATCTTGATTTAGATCCAAAGCTAAAGAAGTTTTTAATTCGGCAATTAAGAAAAATAGAAGAATCTCTACTCGATTATCATATTAGAGGTTCCGTTGGTGTTGAAAAAGTTGAAAAAGAAGTATTGGGGCGAATAATTAGTGAAGTAGTTCAGAATGAAAAATTGCAGCAAGCTAGAGATATTGTTGGGAAAGTTCTCAAGTATGTTGTAGAAATTGACAAGGTAGTAAAAGCCGGAGAACATTTTGCAAAATTGCCTCATTTTATTGATAAATTTCTACCTCCACATCAATAAATCTAATTTGTGCAGGTTGAGTTAGTCTGTGTGGTGCTGTTAGCGACAGCGTAACGCACCCATTTTTAGACTTTCGGTGCGTTACGCTCCATTCCATTCTGCTAACACACCTTACTATTTCCAAGATTATCGACCCACAGAGCGATAAGGTAAAATAGAAGTGTAGGCTTTCAACAGAGGAATTGAGATGTCAGAATTATTATCTAGAATTACGGTAAATACTCGACAATGTGGAGGTCGTCCTTGCATTCGAGGAATGAGAATTAGAGTCTCTGACGTACTGGAATTATTAGCCGGAGGACTGAGTTTTAAGGAAGTGTTAGAAGAAATGCCCGATCTTGAAGAAGACGACTTGCGAGCGGTTTTATTGTATGCTGCACGTAAATTAGATCATCCCGTTCTCGTCGCATGATTATTTGGTTAAATGCTCATCTTTCTCCCGCGATCGCAACATGGATTACCAATGAGTTAGGAATAACCGCGATCGCTCTTCGAGATGTAGGTTTACGGGATGCAGAAGATGAAGAAATTTTTAGAGCCGCAAAAGAACAAGGTGCTGTTTTAATGACAAAAGATCGGGATTTTGTCGATTTACTCGATCGCTTTGGTTCGCCTCCCCAAGTGATTTGGCTAACTTGTGGTAATACTTCTAATGCCAGACTCAAAGAAATTTTATCAGCTACTCTTCCCGATGCGATCGCCCTATTGCAATCGGGTGAAAGTCTTGTTGAAATTACAGGGTAAATAATAACTAACGATTCTCATGAGGTTTTGGAAAGCGATCGCACGTCTCAAGATTATCGACCGGCAGAGCGATCGCAACAAGCAATTAAATCTCAAGAATCCGCTATAATTTGTATGATGCGATCGCAAGTCAGAATTTGCAGATCGTTAACCGGAAAATCTTGAGGATTTCGAGCGATCATTGCATCTAAACCATTCACAATCGCTGCACCATATTGAATTACATCTTCAAAATCCTTAAAATTAGCCTTCAATGGAATCTCAATGACTTAGCGATCGCAACTTGCAATTTTCTTTCAGAGATGCTAGGCGATCGCACCTCTCAAGATTATCGACCAGATATGCGATCGCGCTATAATGCGATCGCTCAACTGGAAAGATACGAACTATCATGACAACATTACAAGCAATCGAAACCGCAATTAAAGAATTAAGCGATCGCGATGCTCGCCAGCTTTTAGAATGGCTGCAAACTTATGTCGGCGATCGCTGGGACCAACAAATGAAAGTAGATTTAGAAACAGGAAAACTCGACAATCTAATTAACCAAGCAGAAGCAGATATTGAAGCAAATCAGGTTAAGGAGCTTAATGAAATCTTACACAACTCCTAACTTTTGGGAAACTTATGCTAAATTATCCAGCGAGACTAAAGAACAAGCTCGAAAAGCCTATCAACTTTGGAAATCAAATCAATTTCACCCCTCTCTCCATTTCAAAAAAGTTGGTAAAAATTTATGGTAGGCTCGTATTACCCTCGATATTCGTGCATTAGCTCTAAAAAAAGGTGAAGATTATTATTGGATTTGGATTGGAACTCATGATGAGTATGATGCTCTTTTGAGTTAAAGTCTGTAAAAATAACAAGTGAACGCCCTTCTCAACTCCTCATGACCAAGATTATCGACCAGCCGAGCGATCGCAACAAGCAATTAAATCTCAAGAATCCGCTATAATTTGTATGATGCGATCGCAAGTCAGAATTTGCATAAGGCTTGCGTTCGAGAGCGTAATCGAGAATAATATTAGTATCCAGCAAGACTTTCATAGATCGTACTTGTCCTGAAGATATTCCCATTTAGCGCGATCGTAATCTAAATCTGACGATGTGGGATTTGTATCGGTAAATAGATCCTGAAATGTCTTAACTTTTGTTCTCGATGCTGTTTTCAACGATATCTCCCGATCTGATTCAAGGGTTTGTGTCGTTATTGCTTCCGATGCTGCAAGAGATTGCAAAATAATAATTTCTACTTTACCGGGGTTTAAACTAATGGGTTTTGAGACAATCAAGTGACCAGATTTGTCAAGTGCTCCTTCCAGTTTTAAGGCTTGCATAGTGTTTTACCAATGTTATCATTAATTGATTGTAAACGATTTTCTTTCAGAGATGCTATACGATCGCACCTCTCAAGATTATCGACCAGATATGCGATCGCAAGTCTCAATTAAGCTAATTCAGGAACGTATTCTGTTTCATAGTTTTCAATGAGAATTCCTATGATTTCCATTAAAGATGCTAAAGGATGGGATTCATTTTCACCCACTTCATCAATTAAGCGATCGAGTAATGTAACGAGACTTTCGTACTCTTCCTCAGTATGGGGAACAAAAATGCGATCGCTAAGAGTTAACCAAGCATCAATTGTTGTTTGTATTTCCAGACTTTGCACGTTTTTATTCCTTCCAATTGTCTTTGTCATATTCAGCATGAGTTAAGATTGCTCGAATATAGACTTTTTTACGATTATAGTGAATAGCCGCAATTAATCGGGCTTTGTTTCCGCCAATATTAAAAACTGTCAATTTTCCCACGCGATCGGCAGAGGGAAAGAAAGTACGCAATTCTTCAAGAGAAGCAAAGTTATTTTGCTTCACGATTTTATACCATTGTACGAGAGAGGGTTGCGTTTCGGGATGTATTTCAGCAAACTCATTGAGCCGTTTTCTGGTGATGACGTGCATTTTCCTACACAATTCACAGTTGCTTGATTACGAATTTTATCATCGCGATCGCCCTTCTCAACTCTTCACGACCAAGATTATCGACTAGCAGAGCGATCGCATTTCTGTTATAAAAGAACTTAAATCTCGTATTTTGCCCTAATTTCCTCGATAGTTTTTGTTTTTCCTTCTCTGAGACTTTGACGCGATCGCGCAATGCGATCCTGAAATCGTGGATCGCGTAATAATAATTCTTCCCACCCATCCTCGCTATCTTCCCAACCCATTAAAATTCCGATGGTTTTACCATCCCGAGTAATCACAATATTATCGTTTTCTGCTATTTTCATATAATTAGAAAAATCGCTGGCAATGCGATCGATTGAAACTTGTTTCATAATTCTCCCATACTCTGTAAAGACAATTTCAAATCTCACATCTAGTTTCGCAATTCAATAACTATCGGCAATTATAACAGGCGATCGCACATCCCAATATCATCAAAAAGCAGAGCGATCGCAGCGATCGCTCTTTTTCCAAGTCTGGTTGATGGAGAGAAAAAATTATCAACTTTTGGTTTAATCGTCCTTGGGAAATCCAGCCAATAAACCGCTATCAATCATTAACCCCACCCCCGCATTAATCGCCACCAAACTCGCCGTCCCCAACCAAAACCAAGGATCGCCTGCAATGCGGTTAGCAAGGGCTTGACCGAATAAACACAAGCCTGCGGGAAACAAAAGTACGCCAATTTGAGCCTTGATATACCAGATAAGTTTTTTGTTCATTATCCTTTCTTGTTGAAACTCAACTCTTATTTGTAGCCCAAAACCGCGATCGCTACAATTTTTGCCAATCTTGAATCGCTTGTTCCGACCATAACCAATTTTGACTCAATCCTTGGGTTTGGAATTGCAAGGGGGCTGCATTCATCACGGTTTGCCGTAACTTTCGTGCCTTATCAGCGAGAATTTTGCCTTGATCGGGGGTTGATTCCGTCGAGAGTTTTTGCAATCCTAACGCTAAACCTGCATAGGTATTGAGCAGATCGGCATCTTGTAGCAAATCGGGATTTTCTCCTTGTGCGTCGCTTAACGCAAGGGCATCATACCAAACCTGATTGGCGCGATTAGTTTGTCCTTCGGCATAATAAGCGAATCCCAAGGCATTTTTATAGGCGATAGAGTCGGGTTTGCCTTTAGCGGCGATCTCCCAATAGCGACGGGCATCGGTAACGTGATAGGTATTATCTCCTGTTAGTATCGCTTGCCATGCCAAACGCCCCCGCAAAAAACTAATTTCGGGGTTGTCCAGTTGTGCGGACGGAATGACGGCGAGGGCAGATTCGGCAAAGGGTAGGGCATTGCGATCGAGTAAAGCCTGCACGGCTGCCGATCCGGTGGCGATATTCCCCTCACTAAACTGCTCGATCGCCAGACTGGTCACGCGATCGGTATTCACATCCTCAAAGTCCAAATTCTCCAGATCGAGGGCTTCTTCTTGGCTTATTGTATCGATGCGATCGGGATTGAAATAGGTATTGTACCCATACAAAATTCCCAAACCGCCTCCCGCGATCGCGATCGCACCCAACCCTGCAAATAGTAAAGTTTTAATCGGATTCGTCTTCTTTGTCTGCCGAGTTTGAGGCTGTACTGACCGATCGACTGGTGACGATGGGGTAGCAACCGGTGACTGATTATCGGGTGATGGTGAGGTAGCGACTGGTGACTGATTATCGGGTGACTGGTCTTCAAATTCGCCCAAAATATCGCGGACAAAACTTTCCTCCTCTGCGGCGATCTCCTTATCGATAGGACTTTGATTCATGCTTTCATAGAAAGAACGATCGCGATCGCTTGGAGAAGAAGGCTCTAGATACTCATCCTCAAAATCTTCAGCCAGATCGTCCTCTAACCATGCCGTTTCCCCCGTTAACCCTGTCATGGGCATTTCTTCGGGATCGTAAAGATCCAAGGGATCGAATCCTTCTGCTTTGGCTTGTCCGGGGACTAATACGCCGTCGAATTCGGGGTGAAGATAGAGAACGGGAAGCGCCCAGTATAATTGATTGGAACCGTAAGCCGAGATCAGCCCCTGTCGCGCCCGAGAGAGGCTCAAATCGATGGGATAGCTGCAAACGAGATTGCGATAGAGGAGGCGGGTTAAAGTGAGTGCTACCTCATCGGGAATGCGTTCCGCCATGGCCAAGACTGCGGGGATACCCCGTTTGACCAAAGTTCTGGCGAGATTGCGATCGCCTTCTCCTTCATCTAAGGCCGTGTCTGCACTGCGACAGGAGTTAAACACCGCCAATTGAATGCCGTTATTTGCCAGCAACCCCCCCAAATCCTCCCCGTAGAGGCGTTCTGTTAGTCCCGTCATCCGACTGACCAAATAAATATCGCCGCCAGATTCCCCGAGATCGCTATGTCCGGCATAGTGGAAAACTTGATAATTGCCTTGTTCGAGTGCCTGCGTCACTTCTTCTCGTCCGGGTTGCTGAAGAATTGTGAGTTCCACTTTGGGAAAACCTTCTCGGGCGTTACGTTCCAGTTCTGCTTTCAAATGTAACGCTTCTTGCTGCAAAGCGAGACCTTCTTGATCGTCGGGTTCTGCGATCGCCATTAAAATTCGCAAGGGTTGTTCGGAATTTGCCGTCAAACCTCGGGCATTAGCAGAGAAAGGGCTACCAATTTGATAGCGAGAGAAGGCGATATCGGTTCCCGTGGCGAGGGGTTGAAAAAGCGCCTCTCCGAGGTCGTTACGGTTGGCGTGGAGGACTTCCCAAGGAATGCGAGAGATGCGAGTGCCTTTGATGCCCAAACGCAGGCGCAGGACGGAACGATGGTGATAGGCGATACTTTGGGCGGCGATCCAGCTATCTCGCAAGCTGCCTTGAAAGAGTTCTTCATAGAGATTCTGTCCCAAACTGGCGAGGTTGAGGGTGGCTTCTTGGGTGGAGCCGTTATTGAGTTGTCCGGTAATGAAGAGAAAGTCATCTTGCGGCGAACCGTCTCCCTGCATGATGTTAAGCATGGGATCGCTCATCAGTTGCTTAGCGCGATCGAGCCACGTTCCTATCGGCCAGTGCAATCGTTCTTCTGCGAGGGGAACCCCCGGGGCGACTTTCTCGGTGCGTACCAGATAATCGTCGTTTCCCAGAGGCGTGATGGAGAGTTGAAATTCCTGAAACACGGAAGACATGGCGGGTATTGAGGACGGCAAGGAGGGCTGGACTAATTAAATGATAGACGGATTTGCTCGTTTCTATGTTTCGGTTTCGCGATCGCAGAAGGCAACGAAAAAAAACAACAGTATTAGTTATCGACTTTACTTTGGAAACTTAAATTGTCACTCCAGCCAAAACAGTGATTTTAAGAGAGTACAACAGAGATATCTTTTTCACACGAAGTAACATTTGCAGTAAGCTGCTATTGTTCGGGTAAATTTTTTGTATTGTCTAGAGAATAGAGACAATGAACAATTTTTTCAATTACAGGCACAACCACTGTATTTCCTAATAAATCAAATGCTTTTCTTTCTGGTAGCTCGATCTGATAGCGATCGGGAAAACCAAATAATCTTAAGCCTTCACGAATGGTTAGTTTTCTTAATCCGTGTCCATCAACAACCGCTAATCTTTCTATATCTGTAGCAACAAGCGTGGGGGCAATTCCATTCGGATCTAAAATTTTATTAATCTCAAAACTAAGTTTACCTGTAATAATATTATATCCTTTGGGTAAATCTGTCCTTGGTTGTCTCTTTTTGATTTTTTTATTATTCTGATTTAAAATTTCTACCTCATCTTTAGGATGCTCAAAGGCAAGATATTTTTTTTCAACAAGATCGTCTAGTAATGTTTTGAGATATTGGGATTCAAAAAGATTGTCGGTATTGAAAAAACTGGTAATTTCATCAAGAGTTAAAGGCATTCCATCCATCCACTTAATCCCTTTCAGGATTGCCCATTTCTTCTTTCGTCTTTCTTTGAGAAAAAGATTTAAAAAAATCCTTTGTGTTTCACTCACTTCTCCTTTGAGGTTGATATCCCAACTATGAATATTATTATTTCCACCGCGTTTATCTTTGATAGACTTACCTGCTAATTCATCTAGGGAATACCGCGTCAGTAAATTATCAATGAATTTAGTTTGCAAGGTGGGTTTTCCTGTCTCTAAAATATCTGACAAAGAAACAGATTTTGACTTTTGAAAAGTATCGAGAAAAATAGGACGATCTTTTGTTCCTACAATATAAACTCGCTTGCGATTTTGAGGCACGCCAAATTCTATAGCATTTAAAACTTTCCAAGAAACTTGATAACCTAAATCTTGTAAGGTCTGGAGAATTGTTTTTAATGTTTTGCCTGCATCATTAGTCACTAATCCTTCTACATTTTCTAAGATAAATTCACTGGGTTGTTTGTCTCGTAAAATCCGTTCAACTTCAAAAAATAACGTGCCTCGAGTATCGGCAAATCCTTGTCTTGTCCCTGCACTACTAAAGGATTGACAGGGAAAACCTGCTAAGAGAATATCAAAATCAGGGATATCCTCGCTAGGAATGGTTCTAATATCTCCATAAACTTCACTATTTGGGAAATTCTCTTGATAAGTCCGGACAGCATCTATTTTGATTTCCGATGTCAACACACACTGCGATTTAATATTAAGTTGCTGACAAGCATGTTCTAGTCCTAGACGAATACCACCTAATCCTGCAAAGAGATCGATAAATTTAATGATTTTTTTCATTATAAATTCACTAAACTTCTCTCACAACCTTTGCTGCGATCGCAACTTTTTACCATTTTATTTGTAAAACAAATATTGTTAGAGAATAAAACGATGAAACTCCAAGAGCTAATTGTTATTGAAGAATTTCTACCGTGTAAATTCAAGTGCTCCTTTTTCCATGACTTGCCATTGATCTGTTCCATGTCGCAGAACTTTAGCAGGCTTGATGAGAGTAAATTGACTCAATCCATCTTTATAATTACGACATTCAAATAAAAACGAAAGTGGACTAAAATCTGTCTTTCTCAATATCCGAGTATCTTTTGGAAAGAGCCACTTATCAGAATTTTGCTTAGATAAGGAGACAACAAAATAGCTATCGCTATCAGATTGTCCAGCAGTTTCAAGAATTGCTTTTTTCTGCCTATTTCGACGAATTTCATCAAAGCTATCACCTGATAAACGGGCTATTCCAACAATACTTCCTTCTAAGACGGCCGGATTGTTATTATATTTTTTTACAAATTCTTCAACATCTTTTGGGAATTCCGTTGTTTGATGAGCTTTAGGAGTTGATGTTGGTGCTTGTAATGTCTCAAGTTGTTTCCGTAACCTATCGTTTTTTCTTGTTTCTTCAATCAAATTTTGTTCTTGCCGATCATTTATTATCTTTTTCTCATTAAGCTCTTGCCTCAAATTTTGATTTTCTTGTTCTAATTCTTGATTCTGCTGACTTACATATTGATTGGCATAATTTGACTGACTATTTAACTGCTCCCGTAATTGTTGATTTTGAGATTGCAAACTACTGTTTTCTTTCTGTACTTGAGAAATTTGAGATCTTAATTCAAGTTGCTGAATCTGAAGTGCATTTGAATCATGACGATTCTCATTAGATGAGAGATTAATATGAATATTTCTAAGTGTCTCAACCTCAGTGAGAATTTGTTGCAAGCCTTGCTGTAAGGTTTCTATATCATACTTAGTACTTACATGATGATTGAAATTTTTTATTCCTACATTAAGATTATTCACTTCGTTTTTTAATAATTCAATCGATTCAGTAACTTGAATTGATTGTTGGTTGTTATCATTCCTTTGTTTAGCAGATAACTGCATCTGAGATGAAGGATTCGATCTTGTCTGAGTTTTTCTATTTTTTTTGAAAATCTCCAATTTCATTAAAATAATAATAACACTAGCCATAACAAAAGCTATGACAAAAATAGTAGCAAGAACATTGGCAAGGAGAATAGTTCCAAAGTTTAAGTCAGATATTGGTCTATCTTCTTGCTCACTTGGGCTTGTATCTGGTCTATCTTCTTGCCCATTTAGGTTTTTGTCTGTTTGAATTATGAGCAAATTGGCCAAGTAATTCAACTCTTCATCGAGGTTATCATATATGTTTTGTTTGAGTTGATTATGTATCTCCTGTGTGTCTTCGGGTATATTGCTTGTTGAATTATTTGACGATGGCTCGATAGCAATTAATTCGTCTAAATTCTCTTTTGCATTTTTCAATAAGCCATTAATTTCCTTGATTTGATCTGATAATTCCTTATTAGAGGTTGCTTTATAATCGTTTGAAAACTTATCAAATAGTTTTTGTAACTCTTTGAGTTCTCGATCTCCAGTAGTATAATCTGGCTTTTGTTGAGCTAGTATTGGTCTTCTCATCTTCCTGACTTGAGTCGTTAAGGTAACAAAATTTACCGTTTGACTACCTATCTGAGGTGAAGGCGTTGTAGACGACGGATTCTCGGGTGCATTCTGCCCCCAACAGCCACTTAAGCTACCTAAGAAAAAAACTGTTATCAAGGTCTTCTTGGAAAGAAACATTGTTTCCTTTTTTGCGATTTTCATTTGTTTCTCCTTATCCAAAAAATACAATAGCCTTTTGAATCCAACGATAGATAAAAATTTTCTATAAAGGATTAGAGCATTAACTAGAAAATATTATCTTTTTCCTGTTGCTCCCATTCATCTCTCCTTGCCAAAAAATACAATAGCCATTTCAATCCCAAAATAAATGGAGGTTCTCCGCTACTAATATCATCGCGATTACCTTGAATTCTTTGCACGTCAATTTCCACTTTATCTCTAATTTTTCGCCATAGCCTGTCGCGACTCTCGATGTTATCGTATTTATATTCGTTTAATGGCTTGATAGTCGTAATTTTCAGCTTTTTTAAGGCTTGGTGAAAATCATCGAGAAAAGTCTGGAGGGTGCTTAAATTTATAACTTCAAATTTATAAATATTATCTGGTAAGCGAATGCGCTCATAGGTATCTATAGGCTCTCCATTTACTTGACAGACTTCTCCAGCAAATACCTCACTCTCATCATCTACATCTAGTCCTCTCAATCTTGTTTCGTTTTGATCGGCTACCAAACCACAAGCTACTTCTGCTTTAGGTTTTTCACTCAGACGAGTATCTTGGCGGGTATCGTTAAAACCAGAGCCTTGGCTCATCATTCGACTCAGTAATCGATTAACTTCAGAATAATTACTAAATTGACCCCCAGCATCAAGCCAATGTAATAGTCGAGAACCATTTCCACCAATGAGAACAGGAGTAATTTCTTGGCGATCGCTCTTTTCTTCTAAGTCTAAACCTCGGAGAACAATACCTACATAATAGTATAAGCCTGCTATACCAATTGCTGCCCCTTGAATAATTTCTTCTAAGTCCGGGCTATCTTCTAGTAAAGCTCGTTCTGTTTCTAGCCACTTTTGACCCTCAGCTAAGAGTACGGCATCTAATTTTGCATAAAATCGTGCAGCCGATTTTGATTCGCTTTGGGCTTCCTGCTGGGAAATATCTAAACTAAAGTTTTCTTGTAGAAATTCTGGCTTTCTTTTCACAAACTGAGAAAACAAAAGTCTTCCTCCTAACTCTATAGAGCATTGGTGAATAATTTTTTCTCCTCGCCAAATGGAGATATCAGCAGTGCCACCACCCAAATCAATACAAGTAGTGTAAGCTAAAGGTTGATTTTCCTCAGACTCAAAATAATGAGCGAGAGTAATACTTTCAGAGCGGTAAGATCTTCCTTTTTCTTTTGCTAACCATTGGTGATTCATTCCTGTTTGCACTTCCAAATTCTGAAGAATTTGATTCCATTTTGCCCGATATATGCTTTTATACCTTGGAGAAAAAGCAGTTGGATAGGAAATTGTCCACTCGATTTTTCTGACATGATTTTGAGCAGCTTCGGCAGCAATCACTAAAGCCAAATGCTTTAAAAATAGTTCTTTGTAGGGGATATCATCACTCTGCCATTTTAAGTTTGTTTCGATATGCTCCTTCTGAGGATCGAATTTGATAATATCTTCAGGGATGTGAATCCGCCCATCAAAAATTGGTTTTGTTGTTCCTTTATTTCCTTGGGTAGTCAGCACTGTAGCCAAGGGAAAATTTTGTTGCTTAGGTGATATGAAATAGTTATAAAGTGCATCTCTCCGTGATGCTTCGGGAGTGTCAGTAACCTGTAATAATAAAGGAGACCAAGTTAATGGTTTTGACACCCCCCGCCGATTCGGTTTGTAATAGACATGCGTGAAAGAAGTTCCAAAATCTACTCCCACTCTCCATGTTTTCTGTGGGTCTTCAAGACCAATCTTAGGAGGAGTTTTGAGTAAAATAATTCCTATCATTTCAGCTTGATTTCCAGTCTGGCAAATAAGAAAGGAAGGAAATTCTTCCAGACGAGTAATTTGGAAATCAACTAATTCTGGTGGATGGACTTCGTTGACTCCTTTGGGAAACAAAATCTGAAAACTTGTTTGATTTTTCTTATCTAGCCGATCATCATAATAAAAGGCATAATATTCACGCCATTGAGAAAATTCAGGAGAAGTTTTAAAATTTGGCCAAAGTTCTAAGAAGGGAATATCTTCTATTGCATTTGCTTCAGCAATCACATAGTCTTTCTCTACTTTATATTGCCCTCCCGAAAGAGGTAAAGTTATGCTGACTCGAACTCCAGATTGTGAACCCATAACAATGGGTTGCAACTCCAGAATCTCGTTGAGTTCTTCAGGGGTAAAATAATTCAGGAGTTTGGAGTTAATTGGTAATAACGGTGTGAGATCCTCTTTTTTACCCTCTACATCATAAATGAGGTTTTTTGCTCCTGTAGGAAGCTGTGCTCCAGGAAGTTTGTTGGCTTTTTTGATAAAGTGAAAGGTTTCTAAAAACAAATCTGCTTCTGTTAAGTATTCTCCTTCATATTTGCGAAAAAATTCGTCTTGATTAAACGCCAATAGACTACTATCGTATATCCAGATATCTTTCGGATCTTGAAAACGCCATTGTTGAATCAGTCGCTCTCGATCTGGAATAAACAAGACTGGTGATTCGAGTCCTTGAATCCGAGGCATGATGCTAACTTGTGAAGGCATTGGCTGCAGAGCGATCGGCCGGTCAAGTGCTTTTAATGCCCCTCCTAAAAGAGGAACTCCAAAGTATTGTTCATCACTTCTAGGTCTTGGTATTTCTTGTGGAAAAGTTGACTCTAAGAACGTAGCCGCAGCGAGTTCTCCCTGAAATTCCTTAACAATCTCGCGAATTTTGCCTCCATCTCCAGTATGCTTGTTCAATTCATCTAAAAGATCTTGAAGCCAATACCAAAGTTGAGTTTTTTCATCAAGTGTTAAACAATCGGTTGGATGTATTGGAGATTGCAATTGATCGTTTGTCTTCCAAGGAATTGTTTTCCAGTCTGCACCCTCAGCTGGACAAATTAGGGTAGCCGGAGAAGTCATTCCCACAGCTTTACCTTGTAACAAAAAGATATAGAGATGTGTCCAAGGATTCTTTCCTTGATCCAAGTGATAAACGCTATGCTTTGGATCGGGAATTAGTTCATTGAGTCCTCGTACAAAAGAATCTGTTGCATATTGATTATTATCCAACTGTAAGAATTTTGCTTTTAAGTTTAATCCCTGAATTTTGGCCAGAGCGATCGCCGCCAGCATACCTTTCCATTCTGCCTTAATTTGTGAATGTAGGGGATGATATTCGTCCCGTAAAACCATCTCTACCAACAGCGGACGCGCCCACATATCGGGAAAGGAACTCACAGTTTGTTGCTCGTTTCCAGAAGTAGGTAGCTCTAAGCTATCGGCTACCTCGGCAAACACAAGAGATGTTTGAGCTTGCCATTTCCCAGCTGCTCCTGGTGCAATTCGAGCTTTATTATTCTGTGGTGGCAATAATAGGGAGTAAGACTGATTGTTAGTCATTGTTTTTCTCGTCTTGTTAAAATTTTCTAGGGATTTTGTTCTATTGATTGTTTTTCTCGTCTTGTTAAAATTTTCTAGGGATTTTGTTCTATTGTTCGATATAATGCTTTGACCAATCCTACTACACCGCGATTAGGGAGTTGTATTTCTCTAGCCGTTCGAGGTAGTTTCTCCAAGATTTGGTAGATAGATGTACTATTACTGTTATTGAGTAAGTTAGTAAACTCATCTCTCACCTCTTTACTATAGGGTTTAAGATTAAGTTCATTGCGATCTTCTTTATTCGGCCAATTCTCTAAGAAACTATGAGGATTAAATAATTCCACTCCTGTTTCCGACCAATGAATTGCAGCGAGCCATAGCAAATAATCTTGACACCAATCTTGAATTTCCTTGAGCCGATCTTGCTCTTCTAGACTCTCAAGCTCCGTGCGATTCAAAAACTTTAAAGACCAAGGAACAGCATTTGGACGTTTGCTGTCTCGAGCATATTTCAAATCGGGAGCAATCGCATAATTCCAAGCAAAAGCAAACCGAGCCGCATTGGTTAGCTTTTTTCTGACTTCATCTCGATCTGGAATATCATTCCAGATTGTTGCATTAGACTGGTGGCGACTGGTTAAAACGACTCGATTTTGTTGGTCATTGTTTTCTAGCTGCAAAAAGTCTCGCAACGCTAAGGCCGCATAGAGTTCTAAAAAATGAGGAGGATTCCGTTGGTTGCTACCTCCAGTGCTAAAATTGGAAACTTCAGTAAGCTCGGGTGTTCCTAATAGATAAACTCGATTGAATTTCAAGTCTTTTGTTGCATAATAACGTAATGCTGCTTCCGTATTAAGAATAAAGTCTTCAGAGCGTGCGTAGATTTTTTGCTCCTTGTGATGGCTATACTGTGATTTATCAGACTGACGAGGCGACCTAAATCGAAAGTAAGGGAGCATTAGTACTCCACCTAACTTAATTTGAGAACGAAAATCTTTTAGCTGTTTTAAAAGCAATTGTCCTAAAGTTGGAAATCCAGAAGCTCCTGTTCCTCCAAAAATCGATCCGCACAGAAACACCTTTGGAGTATTGGCTCGATCATCCTTAATTTGGTCGATCAACTCTTGCCAATTTTCTCGATTATTCTCATCTTGACTCAACTGAGTCATAATTGCTGCACCAACTGCAGGCCGACCATGAAAACCCTCGCGGAGATCGTCATCTCGCTCTTCCGCAGTATACAAAACCTCAAACAAGTGGCGAACTGGATTATCATCGCGATACTCATCATATTTAAAGGCATCTCGGAGTCTAACTCTGGCTTTGACAAAGGGAGACCATAATCCTTCTTTAAATTGCTCAATTCTTGACTGCATTATGGGTAAGGTTATATCTTTACCTATGATTTTGGTACATTTTTGATAAATCTTAAGGGTTTTATCAGAGGAAGCTATGTGACCATTCCCTTTGTCTGGGTCTAAGAATATGATTTTGATTGTTTCTGGATTTTTCCTATCTCCAGAATAATTTAAATAAATTCCTGCTGCCGATAAATGAACAATAGCTTCGACAAATTTTGCGCCAGTACCACCAATAGCGATAATATATGTGGACATTACACTAATTTAACCTCCTAATTTATTTTTAATAAACTCTGCAACCATTGAGCGCCAGGAACCGTATGAGCTAGAATGAAAGGAGTACTCAACGCTGTAGCCAACCAATGATTAATCGCCATTATGAGAGTTAAACTTCCCAACATCCAAGGAATTATTTGGGGTGTACTGTTGCCATAAATATAGAGGCATAAACCTGCGATACTAACAGTAACTAGGAATATCCCCCACCAAAAAAATCTTGCTGTTTTGGTATCATGCATAGCAACAAACTTGGGTCTTAATTGGAAAACAGCGATTATCCACCATAGCACTGCTCCCAAAAAGGAAGCAAAGAAAACAATGATAGCGGCTGGATTATAAATAGACTTAACAAATTGCTCGGGACGTACAGAAGTTAAGCGAATGATGCCACTGGAAAAAAGCCATCCTCCTAATTGAAGTAATAGAAAGCCCAAAATAATTGCTAGTGAAAGGCGAAGTAATTCCCAATATCTCTCTTGCATATCAATGGTTGCTTCCGTGTAGCTAAAATTGTTCTTTGTTGTCAAACAAAAAGTTATACTCTAAGAAAGAATTATTATTGCCCTCCTTAGAAGAAGTCTGTTATTCTTAGTTATACAACAACTCGATCAAAATCCAAGGTATTTTTGGTATAAATCAATACACTTTACAAAAATTCACAATTTTTCAGCTCTCTAAAGGAGAGCAAGGATATTATTGCTATGAAAAAAGTGATTTATAATATGGCGCTTGCTGTATTGCCTCTAGCTTTAACTGGTTGTCCCAGTTCATATGAATGGGAATGTAGTTTGCCGACAACTAGGAGCGAGCGACAATCACAACAAACGCAACCAATCTCACCAATTGTGCAAATCGATGGAACTCCTTCTATGCAAGGATTTGTAAATATTCCTGATAGTCGTTATATTCGTACTCTCCGCTTGTTAGACGCAGCAACAACAACAGCCTTTGTTTCGTCCGATCCGCCACAATACTATAAATTTGGCACTATCCGAGTGCCATTGATAGGTGAGAAATCCACCCGAATTGCACAACGTCCCGAATATTATGTAGGAAATAGTGAATTTTTACTGAATGCGAGAATCGATAAAGCTATTGAACCTTTAGACAACAACACTGTTGACAAACTTTATATTATTGTTACTGATTTATACCAACAAAATGCAGAAATGACACAACTTTTCACGAGCTTAAAAGCCAACTATTTAGATAAAGGATTGGCTATAGGACTTTTAGGAGTTCGGAGTGAATTCAGTGGAACTGTATACGATGTGGGTCTCAAAAATAGTCATTTTGAGTATAAAACAACTCCTGACCAAATAGAAACCTTTCACCCTTTCTATGTTATGGTTTTAGGAAATTACAAAATTGAGGCCTTCTACTTCGCTCACTTCTTTGAGTCGATCAAAGTAATTTGCTACATTTTCGTAA
>JBCCVR010000179.1:0-15905 GCA_039194995.1 Cyanobacteria bacterium P01_E01_bin.42
TTAATTAATTCTTAATTATTATCTTACAATGCCTTGCAGGGCACTGACGAGTACGGATAACGCCTTCTCGTGGGCGGCGAGTTTTAATTCCATTTCCCGCAACTGGACTTTGAGGGCGGTAATATCTTCTTGGGTGTTTTCCAGATCCGTATCGAGGGTTTCGGGGACTTGCGCTTGGAGCGATCTCAATGACTCGGCAAAACCGTCTAGGGTATTTCCTTCAAGGCGATCGAGGCGCACGCGATTGATCGTGATGCTCCCTTCATAGCTTGCCAGTTGGATTTGATTTTGTCTGAGATTGGCTACCAACCAGCCAAAAGTAATACCCGAAGTCAAAAGAACCCCCGCAAAGACTCCCGCCAGCAACAAAAAGCGATTTTGCAAGCGACTGAGTTGACGATTGTAATAATCATTATCCGACAGGGCAACCAGCTTTAATTCCCACAATTCTCTTGCCAACTCCTCAATTGTTTTTTCTTCGGGTTGGGTGGGGGATAAAGCAGAAGCGTCAAGTTCGGTTGTTTCCACATTTGTGGCTTCCACATCCAAAACCGGACGATCGCCATGAGAAGAAGCGGGTAAGGAGGGAAAAGGAGGAGAAGGGGACGAAGAGATAGAACGTCGGGGAGATTGGGGCAGGGAAGCAAGGGTGGGTTGAGACGGTTGAATGGTTCTCGGTTTCTGGGGAGTTTTGGGCGTGGATTCCTCATCGGAGAGATCGGACAAAATTGCCATCAAATCCGAAACCGCAACATAGCGATCGCCATTAACCTGTTTTTTTAACCGTTTTTGGGAACCATTCTTAGAATCCCCCGCCTTAACGTTAACCATCTCTGCCCCCCGAGCGATCGTTAGAGAACTGCAAAATTGCCTTAACTGGTAACTATTACACGGACGTTGCTTGCAACGTCCCTACTGGTGACTGGTGACTGGTGACTGAATTAAGAGGCTCCTGGCATAGTAGATTCTTCCTCTCGTTCGGGTTCGGCAAAATCGCCGCGTAATTGTTGTCGGCCATTGCGAATCACCCTCAACATATTGCCCAATTGTTGCTCGATTCGTAACAGCACTGCATCGGCATACTCGTCCGCCCCATCTTGAATATCCTCGCATTCGGCGATCGCCACCTGTCGCATCTGTTCGAGTTCTTGTACTGCCTGCATTCGCATTTGTTCGATCTCGGCCAGGGTTTGCTGTTGGAGGTCTTCGCATTCGTCGCGCACGGCTTGGCGAATTTGAGCCGCTTCCCCTTCAGCTTGGCGGACTAATCCCAACTCGTCTAAAAATTGTGCCGCCTGTTGTTTGGCCGAGTCTACGATTTCTTGGGCGTACTCTTCCGCTTGCAGGAGAATTTCTTCTTTTTGCCGCAGGATTTCTACCGCCTCCTCGAAGGCTTCCGGGAGATTGATCCGCACGTAATCAAGGCGATCGAGTAATTGTTCCTCATCGACAATAGTTTTGCGGGTGAGAGGAATGCGGGGATTATCGAGGATTAATTCCTCCAAGCGATTGAGTTCGGCTTGGATGTCAAATCCGCCTAAGACTCGAGCGCGATCGAATCCGTCGGGTTCGCGATATTCGGCGTTACTGCGGGAGTTTTCTTGTTGTAGCATCGATAGATCTCTCGGGCGACGTTGGGGGGGACGAGGTGATCGATTTTACCGCCAAATTGGGCAATTTCTTTGACCACGCTACTACTTAAAAAACTATACTCTGTTGATGTGGCTAAAAAAACGGTTTCGATATCGGCCATGAGGGTTTTATTGGTGTGAGCCATTTGCAATTCTTTCTCGAAATCGGAAAGAACTCGCAAGCCTCGCAGCAGGATTCGAGCGTTTTTTTGCCTGGCATAGTCTACGGTCAAGCCGCTAAAGCTGTCTACTTCTACGCGGTCGAGATGTTGGGTACAAGTACGAATGAGCGCCATGCGTTCTTCTATGGAAAAGAGCGGATGCTTGCCCGGATTGCACAGTACCGCAACGATCACCTTGTCAAACTGTCGGCTGCCTCGCTCGATAATGTCAAGATGTCCTAACGTGATGGGATCGAAACTTCCCGGATAGATTGCGATCGCACTTGCCATTCTTCCCCTCTGTTCTACCGGAATTATAGCGCTTTGCGCTGGCGGGGGAACAATGGCTCATAACTTCAGCAATTGTGGCAAGATAACTCCAGTTTGTCTTTACTGTTGGGAGTCCATGCAATTACTCGATTGGCTGATTGTCTTGCTTTATCTCGCCTTTGCGATGGGGTTAGGTTTATTCCTCACGGGGAAAGGCTCGAAAAGTTTGGAGGATTTTTTCGTCTCCGGGAGATCGCTGCCTTGGTGGTTGGCAGGGACGAGTATGGCGGCAACGACATTTTCTATCGATACGCCCCTTTATATCGCTGGTGTAGTGGGCAGTCGAGGCATTGCGGGCAATTGGGAATGGTGGGGATTTGCCATTTCTCACGTCATTCTAATTTATGTTTTTGCGCGACTGTGGCGGCGATCGGAAATCGTCACGGATGCCCAACTCACAGAAATGCGCTATGGGGGAGAAACGGCAGCCATTCTTCGAGCAACGAAAGCCTTTCTTTTTGCTTTACCTATTAATTGTATCGGCATCGGTTACGCAATGCTAGCAATGGTCAAAGTGGTAGACGCTTTGCAACTGTGGCAGAGTCTTGGCATTGAACCGGGAGCAAATATTAAGCTATTTAGCGTGATTGGGGTGAGCATTTTTGTTTTAATTTATTCCAGTTTTTCGGGGTTATGGGGTGTCGTTGCCACGGACTTTTTTCAATTTTTCTTAGCATTATTTGGTGCGATTATTGTCGCTATTTTTGCCCTCAATTCTGTCGGCGGAATTCGAGAACTCATTCCCACCGTGCAAAATGCAACGGATATTGATGTTTTATCGTTCGTCCCCATTACTAACAATTTTCAATGGAGCGATGTGGCGGGTATTACCAGTACCACATTTGCCGCTTATATTTTCCTGCAATGGTGGTCGTTTCGTCGCAGCGATGGGGGTGGAGAATTCATCCAACGCCTCGCCGCCGCTAAAGATGAAGCAGAGGCGGAAAAATCTGCTTGGTTTTTTAATATTTTGCACTACATTGTTCGGACTTGGCCGTGGGTTGTCGTAGCTTTGGTGGCGATCGCCATTTATCCAAACTTAGAAGACCGAGAATTGGGCTATCCCAAACTGATGTTAGACTTTTTACCCACGGGACTTTTAGGGATTACCGTGGCATCCCTCGTGGCGGCTTTTATGAGTACCGTTTCCACCTCGATTAATTGGGGAGCATCTTATCTAACCAATGACCTCTATTTACGCTTTTTTCGTCCGGAGGCAACGCAACAAGAATTAGTTTGGATTGGTCGCAGTGCTTCAATTGTCGTTACCATCTTAGGAGGCATAGCGGCATTTTATACCACGGATATCGGCTCGGTATTTCGCTTGGTGATTGCGATCGGAACGGGGCCGGGATTAGTGTTAATCTTACGTTGGTTTTGGTGGCGCATCAATGCAGCCGCAGAGTTAGCCGCAATGTTATGCGGATTTATTACGGGCTTATTAACCAGTGCCTTGCCGATTTTACTGGATCTCTTGTTACAGGTAGGATTGCCTTTGAATCTTGTCACCAATTTGGAAAATACGTTATTGAAATTTGGTCTACTGGATTATGGGATGCGTTTGACGGTCATTTCTGGGGTGACTGCGGTGGTTTGGATAAGCGTTATGTACCTCACTCCCCCCGAATCTGACGAAACCTTAGACGCATTCTATACAAAAATTCGACCCAGCGCGATCGGCTGGCGGCGACAGTATCAACGGACGGGAGTGCAACCCCTGCAAGATTTGCGTTTGGATTTGCTCAAGGTATTGGCGGCTTTATTGTTGCTATTCGGAGCGATGTTTGCGATCGGGGGCTTTTTATTGTTGCAATCCCTCACGGGTTGGATGGCTCTGATAATCGGCGTTTTGGGGGGCGTTTGGTTGCGCTGGTTGAGTCGTCGGCGCATTTTACCCGCGCCCCGTCCCGGTTTGGATGATGACGATATGTTGTTTTGATTGTTGTTGGTTGTTGGTTGTTATTAGAGGGGGCGATCGCACTATTCTTCGCGAAAAGGTAAGGACAAAATGCCCAGAATTTTGGGGAGTTCTTTGATGTAGTATTCATCTTTGTCGATCGCAAGGGTAGAATCTTCGAGTCGCAAAAATCGCCAAATATTGCCAGTGGTAACAGCACCATAAATTTGCGGAAAATTTTGTTTTTTCTTCTCATTAAACTCCCGGGCGGCAATCATTGCCGCCCCACACTGACCTAAACCCCCAATTACATCTTCATTTTTCGCCTCAATAATTGTCAGGACTGGCGCTTCAATAAATAACTGTTCTTTGGATTTGCTTAAGATAAAATCGCAAAATCCCGTTAATCCTCGCTCTGAATCAACGTTGAATTCTTTGCCGGAGAAGAGAGACAGGGTGCGATCGCTCTGATGTTTGAGATCTGCCAATACGGGCGCGAGAATAAATTCCGATCGCGCTTTCTCGCTATTAATCGCAAGGGCTAGGGGCAAATAGGCCTGTAGGATTTGCTGCAATAGGGCGGAGGGTTGCAACTCGGGGGGATTGGGAAACAGCGATCGCTCTTCTTCGAGGGTTAGCTCAAAATCGGTCTTGACGCGATCGAGGGTGAATTTGTTGTAGGACATGGCGATCGCTCAATACTTTTACCTCTTAGTTTACTGGTGGCGATCGCAACGCAATCTTAAATTTCTCCCGCTATCGTTAGATCTCGCTTAACAACAAACGATTGACCAAGATATTATTGATATGATAAAAGAGAAACCATTAAATCTACTTACAGAGTTCTTGCTTCAAATTGTGTTGAAATTACTTGCAAATTGAAGGAGAACAATTATGGACGCTCTGAACTGTGCTTACTCTTATGACAGCTACGAAAAAACAGAAGGGATTGAATATGATTTCATTGGCGAGACTTGGTGCCGGACAAAGTTACCGAGTTCGGCTTGGTTAGCTTTTCTGTCGGCGATCGTCTTGTGCGGAATTCTAAGCGGGGCAAAACCCGCACTAGCCGAACTTTACGTTAATACTCCCAACGTTAATACTCCCAATGGAGGTTGTTTACGGGCGCGTCGCGGTCCGAGTACGGGTTCCATGATTTACACTTGCGTTCGCAATGGAGCGCGTTTGAAAGATCCCATTAACTACAGTAATAATGGTTGGATTCAACTCTCGAGCGGGAATTGGGTCTATGGAGCGCATACCAGCACCAGTTTAAGCGGTCGTCGGGGTTGGCGCGAAATTGGCACTACCGTTCGAGTGCGTCCGGGGGCGATCGGCCCCGATCAAGGCGGTTCGGGTCTTGTTTTAAGCATAGGGTCTCAAGGAAATCTCGTGGTGCGCTTGCAAACGCGACTCCGGGAATTAGGTTATACATCAGTGGGTGCGGTTGATGGAAAATATGGCATCCGAACCCGTAATGCCATTCGGAACTTACAGCGCAATCGTGGTTTGGCGATTGATGGGGTCGTCGGCCCTCAAACCCTCAGAGAGATGGGTTTGGGCATTTAATCGAGCGATCGCAATGGAGGAGGATCAAAACTGTTCCTCCCCCTAATTTATTAAATCAATCAAAATTTTTTCTCGCGGCTGCATCCGATCGTGCTCCAGCTTCGTATAGAGAGTGTAAATCATGCGAGTGTGAGGTCTCATAACATGAACTGGCAGCGTTACGCCCGTTACGAAAATCTTATTTTACGGCTCTTTGTCGGCGTTCCCCTCATCCTCTGGGGCGTGCAAAAATTGACCGTGCCATCAATGGCAGAGGTCTATGTGAAAGACTTCCAGAGTTTAATCTTCGTCGATCCCAATCTGTTCTTAATTTTGGCAGGCATTCCCCAAATTATCCTCGGGGTGGCAATGATTTGCGGCTTTTACACCCGCTATATTGCTGCATTTTTTATGTGGATGGGGTTAATGACCTTTATCGTGCCGGGATTTTTCACGATTGGCAATCCTTATAAATTTACCTACGGTCTCGTGATGGCGGGTTGCGGTCTCTCTTTACTCCTGCGGGGTGCAGATTCTCCCAGTATGGATGCCAAGCGCCGGAAACGTCAAAAACTACGGGAGGAGCGCACGCGCCTTGCTTCTGAAGAATATTAAATCCCTCGGTTTGCAACCCGCAGCCGATCGCCCTGCAATGCTCCCTACCGATACCGAACTCATTCGAGCGATCCGATCCGGTTGCAGCGCCTCTCTAGCCAAGCTATACGATCGCTATTCCGGTTTGGTTTATACCCTTGCTCTCAAATTATTAAACGACCCCCGGGACGCGGAGGATCTCGCTCAAGAGGTCTTCCTCTCCCTCTGGCGGCGTAAGAGTTACGATCCGACTCGCGGTTCTCTCAGCAGTTATTTAACCACGCTGACGCGATCGCGGGCGATCGATCGCTTGCGTCAGCGTTCCTCACGTCATAAGATTCGCGATCGCTGGTTTCGGGATATGTCCTCTCCTTCTTTACCCACTCCCTTTGACTGTGCTTCGATGGAAGAGCGCCGAGAATTCGTTTGTCAAGCCCTCGAACGCCTCCCCGTCAATCAACGTCGGGTTTTGGAGATGGCTTACTATGAAGGGCGGAGTCAAAGCGAAATCGCCGAACTGTTAAACGCGCCCTTGGGAACGGTGAAAAGCTGGGCGCGGCGGGGCTTGTTGAATTTGCGGGACGCATTGAAAGAAATTATGGGAGATATGGAAACATGAGCGAATCTTCGCCTTCTCGCCGAGAAGAATTACTGGCGGGTTTTGTCATGGGGGATCTCAGTCCGGAAGAAGCGGAAGAGTTTCAGCGCTTGCTCGCCCGAGATCCCGACTTAGTGGGGGATAGCGATCGCTTGCAGGAAGTTCTAGCCTGTTTGCCCTATGCCCTACCCGAAGAAGCACCGCCGCCCCAGTTGCGAGAGAAGATTCTCGCCCGGGCGGAACGTCCTCGCTGGCGCAGATATCCATCGCCGAATCTCAAACACGTTGCTGGGGCGATCGCTGCGTTGCTCGTCCTCGCTCTGGGTATTGATAATTATCGCCTGCGACGGATGGTATCTGTGCAAACTGCGACGGTAGAAACCGGAACGATCGCGATCGCCCCAGAAGTCATTCTCGCCAATCAATGGTACGGACTATCGGAATTGGCGGAGGATCACATTAAAGTTACAAAAAATCCAAAGGAGCGATCGCCGACTATATCGGAGTTAGCGCGGCGTTTCGGTCGCGAGTTGAACTTAACGTTACCCATTACTCACATCGATCGCCAAGAATTGACATTCGTAGACGGTAGTTTGTGCAATTTGGCGAAAACGAAAGGCGTGCGCTTGACTTATAAGTTAGACGGCGATCGCCCCCTCTCTTTTTATCAATTGGCACGGCCGAAAACTGCTACTTATCCACAACCCGGTTCGAGTCGCCTCTATGTAGAACATCGCGATCGCCCAGCAATTGTACTCTGGGAAGATGAACAATTTCTCTATGCGATCGTGGCAGATGCTCCCCAAGAACGGCTCGATCGCTTGGCTGAAGCCATTGTAGAATCTCAAGAGAAGGTTTCATCCTAATTCTCGATTGATATTCATCGCTTAACTTTTGGCGATCGCGAGTCGTGCAGTTTCCCCTCCCAACACCGCGCTACGAGGAAAACTGTATTTGACTTAACACGATCGCTTTTTTGGTTGGATTGATTCGTCAAGTCAAGCGAGAAATTTTGGACTATATAGCATTACGTGAATACATTAGGACATGAAGAATTTGAACCACAGAGACACAGAGGGACACAGAGAGAAGAGATGTCTTAACCACAAAGTGTAATGCTATAACAGATCCAAGCGATCGCATTTGGGTTTTCCCGTTTGCTTTCCTCAGTTGAAAACATGAGGGTTAGTTTCATGTCCGAGCCAAAATCTAACGTGAATGAGTCTCAGTCAGAGGAGAATAAAGCGATCGATCTTGCAGTCCATCAAAATATCGCTCGCAAATTTCTCCAAAATGAAACGATACAAACTTTTATTCGATGGATGCCGATGGGGGGAAGCGGCTGGGTTTTGTTTTCTTTTGCCAAGGAACAGGAATGGCTGATGGCTTTGTTGATGTTTCCGGTGATGATAACCAGCGTGGTTTGGGCGGCTTATACGAAGAGCGTTTTGGAACGATTAGCGGAGATTTATCAAGAACGAGGGCGCAGGGATGTCGATACATTAATGACATTACAAGAGCGGTTGGATCGGGCGATTAAATGGCAATTTGCGGGGACGGAGGATAAATATTTGCGCTGTCAGGGGAGTGAGTGTATTGATTATCGGACGGAAGGATACAATCCCGAATCTTTTATTCCTCAACTGAGAGATGTTTTTGTGCCTTTAGGATTGAGCGATGAGTTCATTCGCGGCGAAAAAGGTCGGCGTTTGCCTCTTCATCCCGGTTTTCAAGGGGAAAATTTTGGGGAAAAAGAACTTAAGAAACTAGCAAAAATGCAGGAAGAAGGAGTGAGTATTTGGTATCTGTTGGCGAATGCGAAGAAGATTCCTGCTTATCGTCGTTTGGCGATTTTGGCGTGGGGAGGCTACGGAAAAACTACCCTTTTGCGAAATCTTACTTATACTTATTCTTGTCACAAACACCGTGCTTACAAAGCGCCGAAGTTATTACCCGTACTGATTTATTTGAGGCAGTGGCAGGAGAAAATTGCAACAGAAAAACCCAACTTATCATCATTGGTAGAAGCATACCACATTCCCAGTTTACCGCAAGGAAAAGATTTAAAATTGCCGCCAAATTGGGCGAAAAACCTTCTCAAACAGGGCAAAATGTTGGTGATGATAGATGGGTTTGATGAGGTGCGATCGGAGTGGCGCGAGACGATTTCTGAGTGGATGGAGGAACAGTTAAGAGAATATCCCCAGATGTTTTTTATCTTAACCTCTCGTCCTACGGCTTATGATGAAAGTTGCACGATAAAAGGAAAATTAAGCAGTTTATTCGTACAGCCGTTTAATGTCGAACAAAGAAAGCAATTTATCGAAAAATGGTATTTCGCTCGTGAAAGTCTTGCTCGCAAGCGAAATGCACCGGATGTGGAGCATATCGCTCTAGCAAATGCGGCGGATTTGCTAGCACAAATTGACAAAAGACAGCGAGTTAAAGATTTAACCAAAAGTCCGTTATTGCTGACGATGATTGCGAATTTACATCGCAGTTATCCCGATCGAGAGTTGCCCAAATATCGCACGGAGTTATATTACGATATCTGTAAATTGCAGTTGCGCGATCGCCCTCGTTCTAAGCGGATTGAAATGTTACTGCCTTTCGAGCAATTTCGCCGGGTTTTGCAAGGCGTTGCTTTGGATATGCGGACGCAGAATCAAACCCGAATTAGTTTATCCGATTTGGAAGAACGGTTAAAGCATCATTTGGGTTTTCTCGATTTGGAAAATCCCGTTACGGTTAAAGATTTATTGGTGAAGATCGAGCAGGTGAGCGAGTTAATGGTACGACGAGATGAGGATTATGAGTTTGCTCATCTCAGTTTTCAGAACTATTTTGCGGCGATGGAAGTCAAGGAAACCGACAATGAAGACCTACTTTTACTAAATTTGGTGGAGTTGGGATGGCGAGAAACCATTCAGCTTTATACGTCTTTGGTGAAACCGAGTCCAGTGATTCGGGCGCTCTGCGATTTGAATACCCAAGAAGCGATCGATTTGGCTTATGTTTGCTGGCAAGAGTCATCGCGAAGGATCGAACCCGAGTTAAAAGACGAAATACAAAAACTTCGCTATCAATGGTTAGAAGAATATTTGCAGAATGGCGAGTGGAAAAAGGCGGACGAGGAGACTTATCGGGTGATGCTGCAAACCGTTGGTAAGAAAATGGGCAAGCAATATCTTTCTCTTGCTGATATTCGAGATTTTCCCTGTGAAGATTTACGCATCATCAACCAGCTTTGGCTCGATTATAGTAATAATCGCTTTGGGTTCTCCGTGCAAAAAAATATTTGGTTGAGTGTGGGAGGAAAACCGGGAGAAGAGTATAATTATCAGTTGTACGTAAAATATGCCCAGAAAGTGAAATGGTATGATGAGCAAGGAGACTATGTAGGCTCAGAAAATATAATGTTCCAAGGAGATGCTCCAGAGGGACACCTTCCATACACCTTTGTAGAATACGATATAGGGTCGAGGCAGTTGGAAAATCTCTTTTCTCGCGCAGAGACTTGTAACCTGTAATATATAGCAATTTCAGGTCGATGTCAAACCTAGTTTTTAAGGGGTTTTTCTACGAGATCATAGGGTTTTCCTGAATTCATTACCCGGCACGGCGGGGATTGGCTACCAGTTAAAAAGACACCGGGTTCTGTAACGCCTTGTTCTATAACCGTTTCGCCTACCAATCCCTAAAAACTCAGGAATCATCAAAAAAGCGAGCAGCAACCTTGGGATCGTAACAATTTGCTAAAACAAATTTTTTCGCCACCTCTCGCACCTCCGACGGATTTACTTCCCAAGTTGCCCAAGGTAATCTCATTTGTCCGGGTGGCGGTCTTTTTCCTTTTCCTTTTAATACCTTGGGTAAAAACTGACTTCCCCAATGACAGCGCCTTTCCGACTTCGGTTTTGGCTTATACCTCTTGCAGAACTTGCGATATTTCCGCGCGCATTCCTCGAGGGTTCTCCCTA
The DNA here is from genome assembly GCA_039194995.1 of Cyanobacteria bacterium P01_E01_bin.42. Lineage (GTDB taxonomy): Bacteria > Cyanobacteriota > Cyanobacteriia > Cyanobacteriales > Spirulinaceae > CCY15215. The sequence continues at coordinate 10,740 of JBCCVR010000179.1, forward strand.
AAGCCAAAAACGCCGGATGCCATTGGGTTAATCCATCATCCGTCAAGCGATCGTACATCCCATAATTGCTAAAATCATAGAAAAATCCTTGCTGCATATTTGCTGCTTTTGGGTTGGCATGAATATAACGCAAAGTATTCAAAGCACGACGATAATCGGTATTGGCAAACCCACTGCTGTGATAGCGTTTCTCCCAAAAATGTCCCGTACGATTCAACATGCGATTAAAACACATGGCACTATACCAATTGAGAAAGTGCATAATTTTGGGTAAATCTTCTGGCTGTAGCGGTTCTAGCAAATAATGAATATGATTGCTCATCACGCATAATCCATAGAGCTTAAAATGAAACTTATCCAGCGCTTTCTTTAATGAATAAAGCAAAACCTCGCGACATTCTGGGCGAGTGAGACGAAATTCGCGATTATTGCAACGAACGGTGATATGATAACAGTAGTTTTGTTTTAATTCTCTGGGTTGACGAGGCATATTAATTCTAGGTCGGATTGAAAAATACTAGAGGAAAAGCGATCGCATTTAAGAAAAAACCATAGAGCTTAATCCAAACGCTTGTATAGCATTACACTTATTGGTTAGGACATTTCCTCTCTCTGCGCTTCTCTGCGTCTCTGTGGTTCAAATTCTTCATGTCTTAATGTATTTATGTCATGCTATATAATAATCAGTTGAATAGAATAAACAATACATTCATGAATCGTTCACTTGAAAAGCAAATTCTCGAAGTAGAAGAGCGGCTGAGATTGGCAATGCTGGCATCCGATGTTAAAATGCTGGACGAACTCCTCGCACCCGAGTTAATATTTACCAATCATCTCGGCAATGTATTAAGCAAAGAAGACGATCTCGCCGCTCATCAATCGGGATTATTGAATATCGAAGAACTCGAACAATCCGAGCAAAAAATACAGATAATTGGGAATACTGCGATCGCATCTGTGCGGATGAAAATAACGGGAACTTATAATAATGCTCCTGCTAATGGCGATTTTCGGTTTACTCGCGTTTGGTCTCTCAATACAAGCGGATCTTGGCAAATTGTAGCGGGTCATTCTTGTCTCATTGCTTAGTAGTTGATCGTTGATAGTTGATAACTCTCTCGTCCCGATTGATGGTAAAGTCGTACAAGTTCCCAAAACAATACCTTAGCGGCTGTCCGTCAATCCATGAATAGCGAGAAATTATCAGTTAGCGATCGCATTATCGTTCCCCTTGACGTTCCTACTCCCGTGCAGGCGATCGCACTGATCGATAAACTTCCGCAAGTGAGCTTCTGGAAAGTGGGCTTGCAATTGTTTATCAGTGCGGGTGCAGAAGTCCTTAAAGTTCTTAAACAGCGCGATAAGAAGATTTTTCTCGATCTCAAACTCCACGATATTCCCAACACGATCGCGGGTGCTTGTACCTCCACTAAACTCTACGACGTGGATTTTCTCACCATCCATGCAACTGCGGGACGTACTGCCCTTAAAGAAGCCGCCGCGATCGCTCGCAGTTCTGGTAAAATGCAACTGTTAGCCGTGACCCTCCTCACCAGTATTAACACCCGAGACTTGGCTTTCGATCTGAAAATCCCCCTCGAATTGCCCGAATACGTTCTGCAAATGGCATTATTAGCACAAGAATCCGGCATCAATGGCGCGATTTGTTCTCCTCGAGAAGCCGAACAATTGCGAGAAATCTGCGGAAATAATTTTCTTTTAGTCTGTCCGGGAGTGCGTCCGAGTTGGTCGGAGGCAAAGGATCAACAGCGCGTCATGACTCCTCGTCAAGCGATTAAAGCCGGGGCAAATTATCTCGTGATCGGTCGTCCGATTACAAAAGCGGCAAATCCCGCCGCCGCTTGGGATCGCATTTGTGAAGAAATAGCCGGAGCGATCTAATTGTGAGAATTAAAAGAGTTTTGGCGGGACTCTCGATCGCGATCGCCCTTGGGAGTATTTTTCCGAGAGCCGCGATCGCCTGTCCGAGGGACTTACAAACTCGAGACTTACAAACTGTTGTCGGGCTGCTTTTAGAGGATTTACCGGGCTATGCCAATCGAGTCATTCGGCGATCGCGGGCTTTGGGAGGCGATCGTGAAACCTATATTATCACCGCAGGGAGACCGGAATTCGAGCCTTTGCCTTTAGGTAGCACCCGACCCGTACTCACCTCTCCCGATGCCCCCAAACAGGTCTTTTTTACCACCTTAGAGCAGTCATTTGAAGAGGATAGGGCAATTGCCCGGGAAAACTATCATTGGCTGTTCCTTGCCCCCACAGAGGACGGATGGCGCATGGCGACTATTTTCACCCGCTACGGTTCCTCGCAAAAGGATCGCCCTCCCTCACCCCCTCGAGAGACCAGCAACGGGGCGATCGGTCAAGCCGTGCGCCTATGGTTGCGAGACTGTCGTTATAGGGGTGGATGAGGGAGGAAATGGGCGCTCTGTTATTGTTAGCGATCGGCTGGTAAATTGGCGATCTTTGCCCTGCGATCGGACTCGGCTTTTTGTTGAATTTCTTCGAGATCCCAACCCGTTAACTCCGCGAGATTTTTGTTCCATTGGGGTTTAAACGAATCGAAATATTGACGTTTGGCAAAAAACCAACTTCCTGTTGCAGGTTGGCGAATAACATAACGTCCTTGAAAAATTACACCGCCTCGATTCCAAAAAAATTTTTCCTCCTGCCTGATTTCCATCATCAGATCGTCTGGGTTGACTTCTTCAAATTGCAAATCTTCAGGAAAATTCTCCGCATTATAACGAATATGCAAGCGAGTAATTCCAGACCCTAAATATTGATTCCCTTCTCCCCAAAAAGCACCTGCTTGCTTCAATGAATCCGGCGTTGGCATTTCCGTCGAACAGGGATCGCAGGCTCCCGTAAAACCCGCATATTCCAGAAAAGCAACATTCTTCCCTTCTGCTTCATATTGTTTTTGGAACATGGCTTCATAAAACGCACTAAATTCATTTTGGATGAATGGAGGTAATTCCGATCCAGAAGGTCGATAATGCCGGGATTTTGCGTCCGTGGGAATGGTAACGGTGCGATAATTAGAGACTTTTGCAAAATTCTGCGGAGACAAAAAGAACACCAATAAATCTTGATCCGAGTCTGCATTTAAGGTTCCGAGACGAATGGGAAGAACGATTTCTGGCGATTGATAATCGAGAACAATTGGGCGTAAAAATTCATGTCCTTGTTCTGCAAAGGCTTCAAGATTGACGCGAACAACAAAGAATTTCATCTCGCGATCGATGTAGTCTTGTAAAATCCCTCCCGCTTGCTCGGATACATTATATTCATTTTGCTGCAACCAAGTCATTAAGCCATCGGATTCTGTAGCGCTGAGAATAGCGACATCATATTCTCCCACTGTAAAACTATCTTCAACTGTAACATTTAGCGATCGCTCCGGACCGCTTCCCTTAGCTTTATTGGCTTGTCCGAGAAAAGCGGGAGAGAGAATAAAAAAGAAACCGCCAATAATGACGAATAAAGGAAGCATTAACCAACTGCGATTTTTAGTTCGATAACTCATCCAGCTTGGCAAAACGATCCCCAATCCAACGATCGAGATAATAATCGCCCATTGAATTTGAGTTTGGCGATCGCTGACCCACATTCCGTTCACATTATCCACATAACGGACGAGGCGAGGTGCAGTAAAATCATCCAATTTTTGAATGATTTCATTATCGCCAATACTGACTTGTTCTCGCGTGGGAATGACGGGAATGGGGACAATTCTGGCAAAATCTTTGACATCTCCTTGGTAATCATTCGCCATTGTAAAAATGCTGCGATCGCCCTGACGTGCAATAATCACGCGCGAGGAAGAGTTCGAGAGTTTAGACTCATTTTTGCTGACAAAGAAGCCGCAAAAGGCGATCGCAGACTGGCTCAATCCTGTCGCGATAATGACAACCGAGAGGAGAAGTTTTTCTCCCCAAATTCGAGATCGTTTCATGGGTTGATAATAGCTCGGCTAAAGAATTTTTTCGAGAGAATTTTTTTTCGAGCGATCGCCGTCTTAATTTCAGGCTACCCATTTTTGACAAAATCCTAAACTGGGGGATAGAAAAAATTTTTAGGAGTCGCTTGGAGCCTGACATCCTTGAATGGAAAACTTACCAAAATCGCTTCTCGCAATAATTACACCATCCGTATTAAAAGCCTCAATCCGCCAAGTATAGCGGCACTTTGCCAACTCTTTCGGAACGACATATTCATTCTCTTCAACCTTGAGATTGGTAATCGCCGACTCGTAGGGCGCAAAATTTTTCTCGGCAGATAAATACACTTCATAGTAACTGGCTTCCGGAATTTCTTGCCATACCAGAGTCGGTGATTTTTCTGCGATCGTCTGCTCTGAAGTCGGATTATTCAACAACAAACTCTTATGAATATTAAGAGTACTCACCTCAAGGACTTCCCCCGCCTTCACTTCAAATTCCGAAGCCGTAATCGGGCCGCTTGTCGGATACATCCAAAGATCGGTTTCAAAAACTCTGACAGCAACACTATACTGGCCGCTGGGAACATCTGCAAAACTAAATTTCCCCCCATCATCTGTCCTGCCATTAAATTCTTGACCGCTACATCCAATCAGCGTCAAATTCTCGCAGAGTTTAACCTCTAAATTCTCTGCACCTTTGCTATTCCAACGAACTTCTCCCGTTAACTTCCCCGTACCGGGTGCAAACGTTTCGGTAGCTTTTGTTTCTGAATTATCTGCCGTTTCTTCGGCTTTTTCCGTGCTCTCTTCCGTTGCTTCTGCCTTCTCGGAAGTCTCTGCTTTTTCTTCCGTCAGAGAAGATTCAGTTGCCTCGGATGGTTCGGTTTCTGATTGAGTTGCACTTGCCTCGGTTTGGGAGTCGGAATTTGCCCCATTTTGTTCGGTGGATGCCGTTTGAGTGCAAGCCGTTCCTAATGATACAATTCCACAAACCAGTAAAAATAAGAAGCGCGATCGCCATTGGGAATAAAACACGAAATTTCTCCTCGACACTGCTATGAAAATGATTCGAGTATAGCATTGATATTTGCTCTGGTCAGTCTCTAAGGTAAAATGAGAAGAAATGGAGCAAAAAAATGAGGAAAATAGCGCCAGTTTTCGCGATCGCCTTAACATTCTCGTTGCTATTTTTGGGCAAA
>JBCCVR010000180.1:0-15506 GCA_039194995.1 Cyanobacteria bacterium P01_E01_bin.42
TCTAGGATGTTTGTTCGCGGACAAAAAAAATATCAGCCACATAGTAAAATATCTAATTGGTTAAAGCAACTTTCATTACAATTATTGAAAGATAATAAGACAGAGTTATTTATTGAAAAAATAGATACAAATTGGTTAGAAAATCGTAAACAACTTTTAATTTACAGGTTAATTTATGGATTAATTTATGGATTAATTTATGGATTAATGTCCGGTCTGATTTTTCATTCAGACTTAACTAATAGTTATTTGTTAAAACCGTTACACTCTTATATCCAAGAAGTTTACATTAATGTTGCAAAAATGCTGACTTATGTATTTGTTTCTGGAGCATTTTTTGTGCATGCATTTATGTCTTTTTTTTCAAAAGAAAGATGTACAATCAAGCACTGCTTTTATGGATTATATGTTGGTTTTAGTTCTAGCTTAACTATTGGTTTTATTTATGGATTAACTTATGCTGTTATCACTGATTCTGGAGTTATTTTTGGTGCAACTATTAGTTTGGGAGTGCTAATTATTAGTTCAATTAATGCCATGATTTCTATTTTACTAAATGAAATGATTTTGTCATGGCTATTATCTGAAATATTTGTTATAGCAATATCGGGTCTAATTTATGGAATAAGTGGCGATATAATTTATGGTCTCTTTACTGGGTTAGTTGGTACAATTTTTATTTTTTTGGGTGCTATGCCCATTTATTCTATGATTGAGTTTGCACAAAATTCTATAAACAAAGAAAAGGAAATTGAAACTAAAACAAATATTCCGAACCAGAGAATTAAAAAAGATATTAAAAAACAAATAAAATTTTTGATTACTTTTACAGTATTTGGAACATTATCAATGCTTTTAGTGCATTGGGTTCAAGTAAATCAAAATTTTCAATCTCTCAATTTTTATGATGCTTTTATTCTAGCTATTTCCATAGGTATTATCCTTGGAACAACTACAATTGGTAATTTTGTTATACAACACTTTTCCCTACGCCTCATCCTCTGGTGGAATCAAAAAATTCCTTGGAATTATTCTCGCTTTCTAGACTACGCTTGCGACAGACTTTTTCTCCAACGAGTTGGTGGCGGTTATCGTTTTCTGCACCGTCTTTTGCAAGAACATTTTGCCGAAATGGACGATTTTGATTTGAGCGATGAGAGACGATCCCCATAAATTCTCCAGATATTCTTTAACGATCGCCATAATGGTAACGACCCTACAAAAATTCAATGAGATCGCTTCGGATAATCAAAAAAAGAGGCGCGATCAATTAAGTTTTTGCGATCGCAAACTTGTAAAAGTTCAGTTAGTGTTTTAGTTTCATAGTCGATATTTTCCTCGTCTGCTATTGCAAAATATCTTATTAAAGTATCATATCGTTTATTCTCTCGTCCAATCTTCTAAATTTAATCCCGGTACTTTCTCAAAATCACGACGATTGCGCGTCACGACGATACCATTAATAGATAGTGCAATTGAAGCAATTCTTAAATCTCTCGTACCAATCCTAATTTTTTGTCGTACCAAACTTTCATAAATTGTTGCAGCTTCTTCAGTAAAATCGAGGAGATTAACATTTTTCAAATCTTCCAAGAGGGTTCGCAATCTCTGATAGGCAATAATTGCATTTTGAGGAGATGATGCGCGTCTGATAACATTCAATCGTCCTCTGACTTGTTCTTCTGCTGAGACAATGGTTAGAAAAAGATCTTCAATTGCGATTTGAGCAACTTTTCTCCCGACAATTGGATGCCTTCTCTGAAATAAAGAGAAATGATCGGTATCAAGTATAAATTTGGTCATTTAGCAAGCTCTTTCTCATCTAATTGTCGGTAATATTCTTCCATTTCTGCATCTAATTGGCGGCGATCCTCTTCAATATAAGCTAACATTTCCTCAAATTGAGGATCGTCCTCATATTTTCCATAAAATTTCATCCAAGGATGTTCTTTCTTGTCTGGCTCATTTTCCTGAAGCGCTTCTAAAACGACTTTTTTCCATTCTGGCGGAATTTGTTTGACTAACTTGACTACTTGTTCGAGGGTAACATCTAAAACTGGCATGACTCTCACTCCCAATTTACTCTCACTCCATCGTAACATCTTTTTGGATAATCCTTGTAAATTAAAGCGATCGCGATCGCCGGACTGCAAACAAATGCCCGAAGATCGATCGCTTTCCCATTTTTCTCATTCATATAGACAGAAAAGCGATCGCCACCCGCATTACAATCTTACAAAAATTCAATGATATAAATTTGGAAGCTGAATCCTTAAATCCTGAAAGATTCTTTAATGAATAAACACAAACCGATTATCGCTTCGATTTTATTTTCCCTCGCGTTTTTGCTCGTTATTCTGTTTCCAATTCAGGCGCAGGATTACCAACCCGTTCGCTGTTCCAAGTCCCTCCCTTACGAAGGAAAACCCCTCTATCGCAACCCTATTGACTTACCAAAAACAAATTTCTCTTTTAATAATACCTTCGAGCCAGAAACGATCGCTCGCTTAGATAGCGCTTTCGGACAAGCACTAGAATTAACCCAAGCGTCGGTGATAACTGCGGCGATCGCAACTCCAGAGGGTTTTTGGGAAACAACCCGCAAAGCTGACGATTCTCCCTCATCTTTGCGACTCTATTGGGCAAGTGTGGGTAAAACCTTGACCGCAACGGCGATCGTGCAGTTAGTCGAAGAAGGCAAACTCTCTCTCAACGATCCTCTTTCCCAATGGTTGCCAGACTTTCCCAACGCTTCCAGCATTACCATCGACCATCTCTTGCAGCATACTGGTGGTATTTTTAGTTTTAACGAGGCTTCAGAAGTACGCGAGAATTCTCGATATTATTCTCCAACAGACGCGATCGCATTGTCTGCCGATCGCGGGGCAATGTTTTGTCCCGGTCAGTTCTGGCGCTATTCCAATACGGGTTATACTTTACTCGGTCAAATTATCGAACGGCTCGAAGGTCGCCCCTATGCCGATGTCGTCAATCAAAGAATTAGCGATCGCCTTGACTTAGCCACCCTCAGATCCCTAACCGTTGGTCGAGAACCGTCAGATATTGCCCCTCTCTTCCCCCCGGAAGGGACGAAAGCGATCGCGCCAAGCTGGCCTTATGCCGCAGGTAATGCGATCGCTTCTGCTGCTGATATGGTTCGCTTTTGGCACGCTTTACTCACCGGACAACTCTTGCAACCGGAAAGCGTTGCCTCTCTGTTCGAGGAACTTTATCCCATGTTTGATGACGGCACATTTTACGGTCGCGGCGTGATGCTATATGCCCTTCCTGATGGGAAAATCTGGCTCGGACATAGTGGAGGAACGCCGGGTGCAAAAGCAGTCGTGGCATTTTCCCCGAGCGATCGCGCTTTTGTAGCGGTTGCGCTGACGGGAGACGGTTCGGCGGAGGCAACCGCGAATTTGCTCCTCCAGCAATTAAAGTCTTGAAATGAAAAAAGCGATCGACGGCGATCGTCCAGAACAATACGGAACTCGTCGCGATCGCCGGAATGAGCGATTGTGGCAAATCAAAGTCAAAGGCTAAGGTCTATTTACCCGGAATAATAAGCGGCGATCGCGGCTTTTTTTCGCTTGCCCGTCAATTTTTCCCACCGACTCGCCCCCTGCATTGCTTGAGCAACATGGCGATCGAGATCCCGTTTATTGCTCGCATAATTTTTCTCAATCGTTTCGACCCGTTTCCATTCATCTGAGGTTAGATCTTCCTCAGCCATCATCCCAGCACGAACCATATTGGCCATAATTTTCAAGATAATATCTTCTTTGAACTTTTGCCATGCTTTTAGGGTACCGCCTTGAAGCAACTGATAAACGATAACTGAAGCCGCATTAAAGATTTTGTCAACAGGTTGCTGACCGCCATTGATTTGGGCTTCCACTCGCTGTCGGACACTTTCTCGTTCGTTCCAAGCAACATTCACTTCAAACTCCGATCCGATTTCTACATAGGTTCGATAGATTCGCACCATTTCTGCATAGGATGGCGAGCTTTGATATTTTTCTACAGCATCAATAAACCGGACGATTTCGGGAACGAAAGAACGATATGTCGCCCAAACCATTACATCTTTCCAGCTTTCCCACTTGAATTTATCATTTAAGAGATTAGCTTTGGTTGGATAAGTATTACCCAAATCATTTAAAGTGGGAGCATTGGGAGCAGTGCCTCCCGTACCGAGTAACCCGAGAAGACCTGTTGGAGCAGGTGTTGTAGAGGTCGTTCCGGGGGGATCGTCCTCTCTTTGAATTGTATCCCTTTGCACGGAATTGGCGCTACCCTGTTGTACGACATGGGTTAACTCGTGAGCGATTAACTCCTAACCGCTTTGGGTACCAGGATTATATTCTCCTCGTTTGAAAAATACATTCGGACCGGTGGTGAATGCCCTCGCCTGTATGGAACGATTCAAGCGGTCGGCGCGATCGTCGGTATGAACCTTAACACTGCTAAAATCTGCCCCCATTGCTTGTCCCATCGATCGCTGCAAGCCTCCATCGAGAGACTGTCCGCCACTTTTAGCGCGATCGATCTCCGATTCTAATGCCGTGGATGCTTCTCCCCTGCCAACGGCTTCTCGTAATTGTAATTGGGGTTTCATTTGCACGTCAGGATTCTGTTGAGGCGCTTCGGATACGGGAGAATTAATTTGCCCAACAACGTCTCGAGCCACGCGATCGGCTTCTTGTTCGTACTTGTCGTTGGGTTGTCCGATGGTCAATTTTGTTTGTACGGCTGCGGTTTGTTGAAGTCGTGCTAACGGGCTGGCAATGCCACTCCCTCCCGGTTTCCACTCTGGGAGTCGTTCCTTGGATTTTTTGGCTGCTTTGGGCTGAACGACGGGCGGTGCGGTAAATTGAGGCTGCTTTTGCCCGATCGCGGATTTTCGGGTAGAAGTCCGAGTTTGGTGCTGGCGACTCACGATCTTGTCCTAGATTAAGAGTAATTTATAGATTTATTATCTACTCTAAGAAATAAATCCAAAAATGAAAGTTAGACAAAAGTATAGATTTACTGAGGTCGCCCTCGATCGCCCGGTATTCAGTTTCAAGAAAAGGCGATCGCATTCTATACCCCGCAAGATTTCCGCTATCATTTCGTGTAGTAATACTTAATCTTGAGATCGTTGGGTTTAAACCAGTGACCGACCTCTTCAACAGTCACCGAAATTGAACCCCCATGACCGTCAGTTCCATAACTGGCAAGCATCGTCCGCCAATCATTATCGAACTGGGTTTTCTTCTCGAATTCTTCAATGGATTCGGTATGGGCTGCGGATCCCGTACCGGGAATCAGATATTTGCGAGTAAATTGTATCTCTCCTTTTTTCTTGGCACTTGTCGTCACTTCTTTGTGTAAATTGTTATAGGTATCGGTAATGCTAATTGCTTGGCCTTTTACGCTTATACCGGAGTAATGGTGCAGGCCGACAACCCAACCTTGCCCTTGAACTTTGCACGCCACGATCAGGGCACAACAAGGACCTAAACCTATTGTCCCCAGTCCCTTTTTGCCGCCACTCTTGACACCCGTTTTGCGCATATCAACATCATCAAACTTTTTCTCGTATTTCTTGTAATCCCCGTGAGGCCATTTTTTTTCGAGATCCAAGCTCGGCTCTCGTTGAATAATGTTAGGTGCAACGGATTGGATTTTAAAGGCTGGAGTCGCGATCGCGCTGCGCTGAATTTGCCGTTGAACTCCCACACCGCTAAAATCTGCCCCCATCACCTCTCCCATCGATCGCTGCAACCTTGCATCTAGAAGTTGTCCGCCACTTTTCTCGCGATTGATTTCCGATTCTAATGCCGTCGAGGCTTCTCTTCCTCCGACTGCTTCTCGTAATTGCAATTGGGGTTGAGGTTTCCTTTGTAACGCATTGTTCCCTTGTAACGCAGCATCCGGTTGGGAGACAGTAGACGCGGGAGAATTGATTTGCCCGACCACTTTTCGAGCCACGCGATCGGCTTCTTGTTCGTACCTGTCGTTGGGTTGTCCGATGGTTAATTTTGCTTGCACGGCTGCAACAAACCGCAGCCGTGCTAACGGGCTGGGAATGCCACTCCCTCCCGGTTTCCATTCTGAGAGTCGTTCCTTTGCTTTCTGAGTTGCTTTAGGCTGCACGACAGGCGGTGCGGTAAATTGAGGCTGCTTTTGCCCGATCGCGGATTTTCGAGCAGCAGTCCGAGTTTGGTGTTGGCGACTCACGATCTTAATATTGGGTTAAGGTGAATTTATGGCTTTATTATTTACTCTAAAAACTCAATCTGAAAATGAGCGTTAGACGAAAGTATAGAATTTTTGCGATCGCCGTCAGAGTATTGTGTTGCACTTTTTCCAACTGTCAAAATTCGGGACAGCGATCGAGATCGTTAGATTAAGGCCGAGCGATCGCTGAATTAAAATTGAGAAACGATTAATGTGAACGCCAGCGCAATTTTTAGAATCGTGACGGAGTAACGAGCAATGACGATCGAGCAAGTTAAGAATCGGGAAAAACCCAACGGTGCAAAATTGGACTCGATCGCCCCAGAACCCGGAGACATCAGCACCTTTCCGCTTTGGAAGGATAGTAATCTCGACTATTCGATCGCCGCGATCGCCTCAGTGCGCTCCCTTCTCGATCGCCAAATCGCTCAATATCGAGGTCAGGAGAGTGTTGTGAGCGAAAATAATGGGGAAGAATTAGCGGCGATCGCTGAAAGAATGCCCTTTCCTCCCGCCCTCGAGCGGATTTGCGAAACCTTCGCCCTTTCTGCCTTTGAGCGGGCAATTTTGCTCTGTTGTGTCGGACAAGCCGTCGATCTCGAATTTCCGTCCCTGTTAGCGATCGCCCAGAACAATACAGAACTCAACTATCCCACGTTTCAACTCGCCTGTCAGTGCTTCCCAGACCCCCATTGGAATGCTTTCACCACGAGCCGCCCTTTGCGTTACTGGCAACTCATCCATAGTGCCAACGGTTTAGAATTACCCCGTGCTTGCTTGCAAATTGACGAAGCGATTTTGCACTATCTCATGGGAGAACCCTATCGCGATCCCGTGCTAGCAGATAGCATCCTACATTTGCCAGATTGTCCTGATACGGTTTCCTTGCAACCCTCCTATCAACGAATCGTCGAGCAGGCGGCGGCAGTGTTCCAGTCTTCTCGCAACACCGTCGTGCAACTCTGTGGGACTTGGAGAGAATCCCAGCAGGCGATCGCAATGCAGATCGGTGCATCTTTGCAATTGCCTTTGTACTGTCTCCCGAGGGAAGCCATTCCTCGCGATCGCGCCGAACTCCAGAATTTAGTCCGGCGGTGGCAGCGATGGTTTGCCCTCGATCCTGCTTTATTGCTGGTAGAGATGGATTCTTCGATATCTGCAAGAGAAAGCGATCGCCCTCCTCTGGTCGAGGCCTTTTTACAAGCAGCAAACATTCCCATTTTGCTGGCAAGCGATCGGCGATTGCATCTTTCCCATATTACTGCTGTCACCTTCGATGTTGCAGGACTAGAATATCGAGAACAACTGGAACTCTGGCAAGCAACAGGACAAGGTAGCGACGATCGTTTAGAACGATTAGCGGCACAATTTCACCTCTCGGCGGTCATGATTCAAACAGCAAGTGCAGCGGTGCGATCGGACTCGACTCTCTCCCCCGAAGAACGGGAAAATCGCCTGTGGAATTTCTGTCGCTTGCAGGCGCGCCCCCAATTGGAAGGACTGGCACAGCGCATTGATGTCCGCGCCACTCGGGACGATCTGGTACTGCCGGAACGGGAAACGACAATTTTGCGACAAATTCTCGCTCAAGTCCGCCAACAAGCCAAGGTTTATCAAAATTGGGGTTTCGCTGGCAAAAATCATAGGGGTTTGGGGCTAACCGTCCTGTTTGCGGGGGCCAGTGGAACGGGGAAAACCACCGCCGCCGAAGTGTTGGCCAACGAACTCGAGTTAGATTTATTTCGCATCGATCTCAGTGCAACCATGAGTAAATATATCGGCGAAACCGAGAAAAATTTGCGTCGGATTTTTGATGCGGCAGAAATGGGCGGGGGAATTCTGCTTTTTGACGAGGCAGATGCTCTCTTTGGCAAGCGCACGCAAGTGAAAGATTCCCACGATCGCCATGCCAATATCGAAGTGAGTTATCTCCTACAACGCATGGAGGCCTACCAAGGCTTAGCCATTCTCACTACCAATTTAAAGGACGATCTCGATCGCGCCTTTTTGCGCCGCCTGCGCTTCGTCGTCAATTTCCCCTATCCCAAAGCCCAACAACGCAGTCAAATTTGGCAGCGTGCTTTCCCCCGCCAAACACCAACGGAGGGGTTAAACTTCGATCGATTGGGACAATTGGATATTACAGGAGGCAATATCAAATCTATCGCCCTCAATGCCGCCTTTCTGGCTGCTGATGCTGACGAACCCGTGATGATGAAACACATCCTCGCAGCCACCACAACCGAGTATTTAAAATTGGGGCGATCGCTCACCCGAATAGAGACCCAAGGCTGGGAAATTGAGGAATAATTTTTGGCTTCCCCCACTCCCCCATCGAGAAGTGTTAAATTTTAACGGGAATTTCAATGGTGAAAGTTGTATTTCCGGGTTGGGACGTACAAGAAAGTTTGCCCTTGTGTTTTTCAGTTACGATTTGATAGCCAATCGATAAACCCAAACCCGTCCCTTTCCCCACCCCCTTGGTGGTGAAAAAGGGATCGAAAAGTTTGGCTCGCGTTGCTTCACTCATTCCCGGCCCGTTATCGCAAATGCAAATCACGATTTTGTCATCTTTGCATTGAGTGTTAATGCGAATTTGACTGGGAGATTCCTCCATTTGCGCGGGGGGGGCGATCGCGATCTTCCAACGCATCAATGGCATTACTAATAATATTCATAAACACTTGATTGAGTTGCCCGGCATAACATCGCACCCGAGGAAGTTCGCCATACTCTTTCACAATCAAAATTTCCGGTCGCCAATCTTGCGCCCGCAAGCGCGTTTGCAGGATCATTAAGGTGCTGTCGATCCCTTCGTGCAGATCTACATCTTTGACCTCCGCTTCATCCAAACGGGAGAACGTGCGCAGAGATTTAACGATCTCCCGAATGCGATTGGTACCGACTCGCATGGATTGAAAAATCTTCTCCAAATCCCCTTTCAGGAAGTCAAGATCCATCGCTTCGATTTCTTCGCAGATATTGGGATGGGGTTGGGGATAATATTCTTGATAAAGATCGAGCAGTCCCATCACTTCTTGGGTGTAATTATTCGCATGGATGAGGTTACCGTGAATGAAATTAACGGGATTGTTAATTTCGTGGGCGACTCCCGCCACCATTTGCCCCAAACTGGACATTTTTTCGCTTTGGATTAACTGGGTTTGAGTGCTTTGCAATTGGGTCAGCAGGGCTTCGAGTTCTTCAGCCCGTTCTTGACTTTGGGCAAAGAGATCCGCTTGGTTGATGGCGATCGCCACTTGAGCAACGACGGCTTCGAGAAATTCTACCTCATGCTCTTGCCAAGGTCGCGCGGTTTGGTGATGAATGCAGGCAATAATGCCAATATTTCCCGATTCCGAGCGCACGGGAAGCACCAACATGGATTGATTCCCCAATGCCGTTAGGGTTTCTCGCAAGGCAGTATCTGGCACTGCGGCCGCATCGTCCAGTTGTAAAATCTGCTGGCGTAACAAAAGTTCCGAGAGCGCGCCAAAATTTGCCGCGTGATGCTGTCCGACGAAACTGGGCAACTTGGGATTGCAAACTTCGGCGATGACATTCCAAGAGGCTTCCCGAGCATCCCGGACGTACCAGGCAAAGTGACAGCGATCGATTTCGAGGAAACGCTGAATTTCCCGGACGGTTGTATCGAGAATGCGCTTCAAATCGAGCGAGGTACGAATTTGATTGGCAATTTGATTGAGTAATTGCTCTTGCAATGCCTGTTGGTGAATTTGCTCCGCCGATTCGATCAGAGCCATTTCTGAATTTTTGCGCTGGGTGTCGTTCAACACCGACCCGACCAAACCGATCGCCTCTCCTTTTTCGTTGCGCCAAATTCCCCCAGTTGCTCGCAGCCATTGAACATCCCCATCGGGCAGGAGAATGCGATGCTCGATATTGTATTCTGTTTCTGTTTCCATCGTCCTCTCGATCTCCTGCAAGACTTCCTCTCGTTCCTCGGGGTGAATCAAATCCATAAAATCGGTAAAGGTTTCCCCAAAAGAACCCGCCTCCAAGCCGAGAATGGTTTCCATTCCATCAGACCAAGTGATCCGATCGTTCTGACGATTCCAACTCCAGCAGCCCATTTTACCCGCTTCGAGGGTCATTTGCAGGAGGGTATCTTTGTCTTGCAAGGCTTGTTCTCGGCGATCGCGATCGCGTTCTAAGCGGACGCGATCGCTAATATCGCGATCGACACCCCGATAGCCTTGTAAATTGCCATCGGCATCAAAAATTGGAACGCCACTGGTTTCCAAAACTACCCGATGTCCATCTTTATGGATGCTAATATTTTCGATTTGCTCGATCGCTTCTCCTGCGCTCGTCTTTGCTGCAAAGAGTTCTTTCACTTTTGGGATTTCTGCCTCGGGCATGAAGTCGAAGGCGGTTTTGCCGATCGTTTCTGCGACAGTATAGCCGAGAACCTTTTCGACTTGGGGACTAACGTAAGTATAAACACCATCGCGATCGCATTCCCAAATCCAATCGTTTAACGTTTCCACCAAGCCCCGGAAGCGTTCCTCGCTTTGGCGCAATTGTTCTTCGGCAGATTTGCGATCGCTGATATCGGCAACGCTCGACCAAATCAGGGATTCGCCATTTTGTTCGACGCGCAGCCCGGATAAAACGACGGGAACGAGATGTCCGTCTTTGTGAATATATTCTTTTTCATAGGGTCCGTAACGTCCGGTTTCTTGCAAGGATTGCAACTGTTCGGCTTCGCGATCGGCATATTTTCGCGGAGTAATATCCCAATAAGTGAGTTCTAAGGCTTCTGGAATCGTCCGACCGATAATGTCTGCGCAGGCTGGATTGATTTTCAGAAATTGCCCATCCATACCGCATAGTAGCAATCCAATGGGAAATTCGTCAAAAAGATGGCGATTAAAGATTTCGCTTTCTTGGAGAGCGCGTGCAGTGGCATTGCGATCTGTGATATCTCGAGAGACTCCCACCGTCAAGATCGTTTGACCTTCTTCGTTGCGAATGGCTGATTTGATGGTGCTAAATTGCCGAATGCTGCCATCGTAGCGAGTGCCGAGCTCTTCTACTTCTAAAGTTTCTCCTGTTTCAAAAACCCGGGCATCGTCGCGAACGCATTGTTGGGTATAATCGGGATTGTTAAAGGGAGCATCAATTAGATTTTGCAATGCTTCATTGCTCACGCCGTAATAGTCTCGAAAGGCTTTATTCGCCCAGGCAATACGGGATTTTTCTCCTTTCACCAACACCATATCGGTAATGGCATCTAAAATTTGCTGATATTTGGCTTCGTTCTCCCGCAGGGCTTGTTCGGTGGCTTGGCGATCGCTAATATCGCGACAGATACACACGATCGTTCCCGCTTCTGTCAGGGTTAGGGAAAGGTCTTGAGGAAAGTAACTACCATCTTTGCGTTTGCCTTTGGCTTCTCCCCGCCAAGTTCCCTGTTGCTCGACTCGGGGCAAAATGTCTCGCTGAAATCGCTGGATTTCTTCGGCATTGTAAAACATTTGCCAGCTTTGTCCTAGCAATTCCTCAGGAGAGGTATAACCAAACATCGTCACGTGGGCGCGATTGAGATAACTCAATTTTTCCTGCGCGAATATACCGATCCCATCGGCGGCATTGGCGAGGGCGATCGCCTGTTGCTCGATTTGTTGATTGGCTTTCATACCCTCGGTAATATCAGTAAAAGTCCCCAAAATTCCGATAATATTCCTTTTCTCATCCCGTACCGGCATTTTATTTATTCTTAACCATCGTAGGTTGCCATTCGCCTGTTGTTGCGGTTCGACGATGCCCAATTCGGGAATGCCGGATTCCATTACCCGGAGATCGCATTCCCGATGAAATTCTGCTTCTGCGGTCGTCCAAGGCAAATCGCCATCGGTTTTGCCGACGATTTCCGACGTTGACGACAACCCCGCGATCCGAGCCATATATTGATTGCTCCCGAGATAAACAGAGTCGCGATTCTTCCAAAATACGGCTTGGGGAAGGCAGTCGATCGCCGCTCGCAAAAATCGTTCTCGGTCGGATATTTCCCCCTGCAAGCGCTCTAACGCATCGTTGACCCGTTGCAATTCTCGAGACTGGCGATCGAAACGCTGCTGCAATTCGGCAAGCTGTACCTGCCAGCGTCGATTGTCTTCTTCGAGTGCGACGATTCGCTGTCGGTTGTGTTTGAGTTTCTCGGACATTGGTTTTGTAGCAAGTTGCTCGGCTCAATATTCGGGATTATTGGAAGGTCGTAGATCGCATATCCCCAATAAATTTTTTATGCTCTTTTATTGTATACCAAGGCTCGATTGCCCTTTCTTGTCCTCCATGTTGCTACTCCGTGTTATTACGTAGATTATCTGGATGGGGATTGTTCTCCCGATAAGATTGGTAAAAAATCGGTAAATCGCTTGACACCAATAATTTTTCATGAGATATTAAAGGCTCGTCAAAAAAGAATATACGTGTTTTCTCGGGGACATCTAGATAGCTAGGCTAGATAGCTGGGTGTTTCTCGAAACCAAGATAAATAACTTACTCAAAAGAGGAGGTGTTTCGTGCAAAGGTTATAATTGATTTATGTGATACAACTGTCAACGAACGGCGATGCGATCGCCAAAACCCAGACTCGAATTCTAGCTTTCTCAAATTCTATCAATTTGAAACTAAAGGTAGGGGTTGACACAAGCACTGTTACGTGACATACTAAAAGAGTCAAGAAAAAACATCCGTAATTACTCGGGAATTTCCCAAAAAGCCGAAATTTCCTAAAAAAACACAAGCAGCTTCTAGAAGCAACTTCTACAGAAGGCTAACCTTGGGTGGAGGCAACCACCTCTAGCAAATAAAATGCCGATTTCCTTATCGTTAAAAACAAGGGTGCCAGAACAATGATTAGACAAGCATTATCGATTTGCATCACAGGCAGTACAACCCAGAACGGTACTCCATATCATTCTTATTTAAGCGTTACTTTTCTCAGTCTATTTATTAATAGTCCTATAAGTACGATTGGATATTAGAATTAATTTTAAAAATTAATTTTCAAATCGATTCGAGCTATTTTCGACCGGTCTTGAAAAATTTCGCTCGCCGTCCTTTTTTCTGATATCCAAATACCCCAAATTTCAGTGCGATAAACCGATTGCGCGGCATTGAACAGTCCTACTGTCTTAGATGCGTCTGGGATTGCAAACATCGCACCCATCATTGAGCGCGCCCTGCTATTTATTAGCTCATCAAGATTTTATTCGTGCTGGGAATAAAACGATAGCTCCAACTATCTGTACCCGGACGATAGTATCGCATGTGACCCCAAGCATACATCTCCATACTGCAACTTGGATAGAGTTGCGCAAATATTTGTGCGTTAAGGCCGTTTGCCCGATAACGTCTGGTTCACTGCATGGATGCGTTGGTGAAGGTGTATCGGGATAAAAATATCCTGCCACATTCCCATGCTTAAAACACCGATCGCCGATCGTCACATCCAGAGGTTTCCGTTGCCCGGGCCATTGCAAAGATGCTGAAAACCCTAAAGATCGCAAAAATGTTTGGGATTTCTGGCGGCGCGATCGCACCCATAAGGAGCAGGTGAATCTACTTCCAAATTCAAGAAATAATGACCTTTGGCTCGAGCGTGCCTCGCTTATCGAGGGACAATCCGCGCCGAATTATTCATGCTGCCCTCTATTCACCGCCCCGAGGGCAGACAAAGACCAAGTTTAATTGTACGCATATTATCGAGAGGAAACAAAAAATGTTGAAATCTGTAGGAATTCGCGCGATCGCTGTTAATTTTCCCGAGACGGTTCGCACCAACAATTACTGGCGCAAACATTATCCAGAGTTAGTCGCAACAGCAGGACAAAAAAGTCTGGCCAAGAATTTCTCGCCCAAGACCTCCGCCAAAAACAATACAAGTGATCTATGGAAACAAGAGATGAAGCCATATTTATCGGATCCGTTTCGAGGAGCAGTCGAACGTCGGATACTCGCTCCAGGAGAATCTTCCCTCGCCTTGCAACGGGATGCCGCAGAAGTTGCACTCAAAGCTGCTAATCTATCCCCCCAAGATATCGATTTGATGTTGGTGACTTCCATGTTTCCCGAGCAAATCGTACCGGGAGATGCGGCTTTTCTCGCAGGCGAACTCGGTCTGCAAGGTGCGGCATGGAACTTAGAATCAACTTGTACTAGCGCCCTCGTATCTCTAGAAACAGCCTGCGCTTTGATGCAAACCGGACGGTATCGTAATGTATTGGTTGTCGTTTCCTGTACTTATTCTCGTTTTGTCGATCCCAACGATACGCTCTCTTTTTTGGTCGGTGATGGTGCGGGTGCTTTTATTGTTAGCGCTCTCGACCAAAACCAAGGAATTTTGGGGAGTAAAATTATTCATACCAATCCAACCTGCGGTGCGTTTTTTAGCGAATTTGCTGTCGATCGCGCGGGAACTCCGCGCATGTTTATCCGAGCCAGTCAAAATGCAGGGAAAGTCTTCCGCAATGTATTTTTGAATTTCCTTCGCGATTGCTGCTTTGGCGCGATCGCCGAGGCTGGCCTAAATTTAGAGGATATTGATTTTTTTGTTTTTAATACTCTCGTGCCTTGGTATGGTAGTCTATTTACCCGCGCTCTGGGTATCGATCCCAAGCGGACAATCGATACAAACTCTCTCTATGGCAACATCGGAGTCGTCTCGCCAGTTGCGAATTTATACCATGCCGCACAGTCGAAAAAAATCTGTAAGGATGACCTCATTCTCATTTATACCTTTGGGGCTACAGGTTCCGCAGGGGCGATCGTCGTCAAGTGGGGCGAAGTTGCGCTAGGGGCAATGCCTATTGCTCACCCCCATTACCTTCGCGCTGCCTAACATTTTGGGAATCGGCTTCGCTTGTTAATGGAGAGTCGAAATACTCGATTCCCCGCATTTAAATTCCCATCCTCAATACTCCTCTTTTTATCCTATAGAGATCTTTTCAAATATGTCTCTATGGGATTATGTATTAAGAGATTGTAAAAAAATCAAAGTAGCAAATTAAGTTTTGATTAAAAAAAGTTAATTTTCCCAATCGTGGAAAACATTTTGATATAATTAACACAAATAACTAGCTATTGACTATTTCTCCTTTAATCTTAATACATATTTATAGAAAAAAATAGATTAATAATAAGTAGGCAATGATGGATCGAAATTCTCTGAACGATATTAGAAAATAATATTTATATTTTTTTCAAAGAATAAAAAAGATGAGTAATTGAACTACTATATAATCCAAAAA
>JBCCVR010000181.1:0-15277 GCA_039194995.1 Cyanobacteria bacterium P01_E01_bin.42
AAAACTGGAACGCAAACAAATCCTATAAGTCAAAGTATCTTGAGATCAAGAGCGCATAATGAGAGTAAAACATTATTATGTATAAACTTTTCGCACGACGTCAGAAATCTAATAGAAATTTTTTGAATAAATGTTTGGGGTTGTGGCAAGGGAGTTATGAGGGGGTAGAGGGTTTATGGTTGCGCTTTTATGACCGTTTTGGGGATTGGGTTTCTACTCCTAATGAACGTGCCGATCTTCAAACACAAAGAGCTATTCTCGCTGAGGACGAACGCGATCGCGAACGCTTGGAGAAAGAACGGGAACGACTAGAAATGGAACAAACCCAAGCAGCTTTAGAGGAAGAAAAAAAGAAAAATCAACAATTACTCGATCGCCTGATACAATTAGGTTTCAATCCCGAAAATCTCCCTTAATTTGGTTTGGCGATCGCATGACTTGAGAAACGCGATCGCCAGCAACAAAGGGCAAATTTAGCCGAGAACCAACGTGATCGCATACAACAAGACAAAGAACTCGAAAAAAGAGCCGATCGCGCTGAATCCGAACTTCAAAAGTTACAAGAAAAACTGCAACAATTAGATATCGATCCTGATTCTTGACAGCGCGATCGCTTTTTCCATAGGAAAGATCAAGAAAAAATCGCACAAATAACTCGTTGTATCAATACTACTCATCTGATAAATACTGAATCATGTTGTTACAACTTCCAGATACGACATAATCATCACTAATCCAAGCCTCTAAACCAAAAGATTCAAACTCTAATGGAGTTTGAACATCACCATCTTCATATAAAACGCCCGTACCTATTTCATACCAAATCCGGTTAATATGAGGTATAAAGAGAAAAGAAAAAATTAGGAGAAGTCAATGCCAAGAAAAGTTTACCTTGCTCCACATCTAAGTACAGAGGAACTTAAGAAAAAACATCGAACCAGTAAAGACCCTGTGGAAAGTAGACGATGGCATTTACTGTGGAAGATATCGCTGGGTTGGACAATCAAAAATAGTGCGATCGCTATAGGATTAAAATATGAATATTGCCAAAAAATCCTGAAAAGATATAACGAACAAGGAGAAGAAGGAGTGAAGAATGGCAGAAAAAGAAGAAAGAATCATAGGCGAGGAAAGGAAGCGCTATAAATGAAGACCAATTGGAAAAATTAAAAGAAAGATTAAAAAATAAACCCGATGATTTAGGAAAATGGACGGGTCCTAAAGTAGCCCGTTGGATCGAAAAAGAGATAGGAATTGAAAAAGTCTGGAAT
The DNA here is from genome assembly GCA_039194995.1 of Cyanobacteria bacterium P01_E01_bin.42. GTDB lineage: Bacteria > Cyanobacteriota > Cyanobacteriia > Cyanobacteriales > Spirulinaceae > CCY15215. The sequence goes on from JBCCVR010000181.1 coordinate 1,272, forward strand.
CAAAGAGGGTGGGAATATCTAAAAAAGTGCGAATACTCATGGCAGAGACCGAGACCAAAACATAGAAAAGGAGATAAAAAAGCACAAGAAGAATTTAAGAAAGATTTACCAGAACTGGTAGAAAGACTGAAAAAACAATATCCGAATGCAGAAATAGAAGTGTGGTGTCTTGGTTGGTTGGACATGGCGAGGAAACCTCGCCGTCTCCCAACCGCTTCTTTGATGAGCATCGAGTGGGATTAAAACCAATTTTATGTAAAGTGTGGGCACCAATAGGAGAGCGGCCAATTGCGGAAGTTCAGCATCGTTATGAATGGTTATATGTCTATGGATTTGTCAATCCAAAAACCGGAAAAACCCACTGGTATTTAATCCCAAGAGTTAATGTTAAATGGTTAAATGAAGTGTTCAAAGTCTTTGCAGAAGAGGTGGGAGCATCAGAGGACAAAAAAATTTTGTTAGTGGAAGATAGAGCCGGATGGCATCGCAGTGAGAAAGTGGAATTACCGAAGGAATAATCACAGAATTTTTGCCTCCTTATTCTCCAGAATTACAACCAGCAGAAAGATTATGGTCGTTAGTAGACGAGCCATTAGTTAATACTCACTTTGAAACTTTAGATGAATTAGAAGAGGTTCTGGCTCAACGATGTTGTTACTTGCAAGACAATATGATGAAAGAAATCAAAAATTTGACCAATTATCATTGGTTTACATTTGCTTAATTGTTTCCACCCTATATATACCGGATTTGGTATCAGGCGGTAGCGATCGTGCAGGGGGCGGCGGGGATGTTTATGAGCGCCGGGGCTGCGTTGATGCGATCGCTGGCGGCAGGGATTCAAAGTGCGGTGGGGGCGGCAGTTTCGGCGGTATCCGGTGCGGTGGGAAAAATTCGTGCCATGCTGCCTTTTTCTCCAGCGAAAACGGGGGCATTATCCGACTTGGATAAAACGGGTCCGGCTTTCGTTCGCACTTTTGCGGCAGGGATTTCTCCCAATCCCTTATTATCGGCGGTGGGTTCGATGCTGGCTCCTATTCCGGGGATGCTGTCGGGTTCTCCCGCGCCCGCTCCGGTTTCCCAAGCGCGGCTGCAAAATGCCGATTCTGGTGGCGGCGGTTCGGTTATTCACGTTACTTATTCTCCGACCTATCATATTGCCGAAGGAAGCGATGTTAAAGGAATGCAGGCGGTTTTGGAGCGCGATCGCGCCTCATTTAGAGATTTCATTTTGCAAGTGCTGAAGGAACACGAGGCAGAACAATTGAGGGTGCAATATTAAAGATTGCTTTGGGATGAATTTGGAGCGGCAAAATTGCCAGATAAAAACGGCATCGAATTCGATGCCGTTTTTATGCGATCGCCTTTAGATCGCTTAACTCTAGTTTTACTTTAAATCCTAAAAAATCAAAAAGATACAAAATTGATGCGAATGAGTGAGGAAATCTAAAGAAAAAAATTTTTTTCCGGTGATTCGCATAAAACGCGAGGAAATCCTACAAGAACTATGTAGAGTCAAAATAACGCGCTTGGAAAAGTTGAATTAATGTCTGTATTTCACCGCAAGCTCTGCGCTCTATTAGATGACAAAACGTTATGCGATACTTTTGATTGTCTCTCAAAGACCTCAGAAGGGAGCGACGCATGGCAGTGGTGGCAAACTCATAAAGAAGCCATCGAAGCGATCGCGTCGTCGTCGGATCGTGTCAGCTTAGAGCCTCGCGTAGCGAATTCGCAAAACCCAGAAGTTAAGCATCCTATAAGCGGACAAGAGCAAACGATTAAATTGAGGGATGAAAAAGCCTTGAACAAGGCGATCTCTCCTAAAATTCCCCAATGGATTGCAGGAGAACGCGACAATGTGCAAAAAGTGTTTTGGTGGTGCTGGCGATTCTTGCCCGAATTAAAACAGCAGCACTATCAGGATGCCCTGCTCGATCCGCAACATCGCATCTTGCCCGACTGTCCCAGACATAGCTTTCGCGCGACGGTTGCAGCATTGGTGGGTGCAATTCCAGAAGACAAAGTAGAGTCCACCAATCCTTACTTATTGCTTTTTACGTTTTCCCCCGTGCAGGAGTTTATCAAAGCCTCCCGCAAATTTCTTGACTTTTGGGCGGGGTCGTACCTGCTGCATTATCTGAGTGCCAAACTGTGCTGGCACGTCGCCCAAACTTACGGAGCCGATGCCGTTATCGTGCCGTCCTTGTGGGGTCAGGAGATTATCGATGCTTTGTTGTTGAAAAAATACTCGGATTTTGCGGCAACCTTTAAAGTGCTTGGCGATCGCAATCCCGCAGACCGATTCAAGAGCAAAGCATCCTCTTCCCTCGCAACGGCGGGTTTCCCCAATACCATTTCCATCTTGATTCCTGCTAAGGATGTCGAAGCTATCGGAAAGGATCTAGAAACACAATTAACAGCAGAATGGTGCAAGATTGCCGAGACGGTGCGTAGTGACATTCGCTGCAAAACCATCGAGTTTTTACAGAACAATAGCATCGAGAAACTCATCGCCGATCTTGCCGCATCGGAAGGCATTCAAGAAAATCGAGAGACCAATCCCAATCGACGCGACATCGAACAATGGAAAAAGCCAAGTTGTTGGGAGTGGAATCGCTTGTGGGAGATGCAGATCGAGAACGCATGGGAACCTTATTGGACGGCAGTTCCTTTGGGTCATCCCGATAGTAAACGACACCTCAGCGTTTTTGGAAAAGTCGGCGAAGAATTTGACAAGGACTGGAAGCAGGCTCAAGAAAATATTGCTCCTTCTCGTTACGATCAACCCACACCGACTCGGGCGGAAGACTTGGCTTATACCGAGTTAAATGTGGGAACGTGGTGGGCGAACGCGCAACGCCGCTTGGGTCAAGCTATTCAAGCCGTGAAAAATACGCGAGTTTGGCGCATTCCCGCCGCACCGGGGGAGCGTTCTAGTATCTCTGGCTTCTACAGTGCCGTGCATCCGCGCTTGCTCTACCAAGGCAAATTCCAAGAAGGCGGGGGCTTGAGTGCCGGGACGATGCAACTCTTTTGGCGCTTGCTCTCGACAGTGTACCCCGGTTTGTTTGATGGCTCGGAAAAATTGAACGCGATCGAACTGACGAAGCGCATGGCATGGTCTTACGGCGGTGTGGCTGATTCCTTGGGGATCGATCCATTCGAGGACAACAAGCGATCCGAAGTCGAAAGCGAAGATCGAGACGCACTTGACTCTGACGAACTCGCTCGCGCGATCGACTACGAAGCACAGATCCGCTTTCCCAACCTCAGTTCCATTGCCGCCGCTCGATACGCCAAAGAATGCCCTCAATTAGTCAATAAGTATTGGTATTCCCTTTGGCAAAAGGTCAAAAATGATACTAAAGACGGCAAAAAAACCTTTTCTAAGAAAGAATGCAGTGCTTTCTATGGCAAAACCCGCCGCCCGAAAAGCGATCGCGCTTGGCACGTACCTGCTGCTGACGATGCGATCGCCGGAGCTTTTTCCAAATCCAAGGCTCGCTACAACGGAGTCATGTTCTCGGGTAAATGGCTGGCAGACGATATGAGCCTGCAAGATGCGGAAACTGCTAATCGACTCCGCGCTCTCGTCGAAGAAACCCACAAAAAGCAAGAGTTTGGCGATGGTTCTCCTGCCGATTGGTGGGCGATCGTCCTTGCCGATGGAGATGGCATGGGCAAATACGTCACCGGGAGCAAACTGCATCCTTACGAAAAATACTTAAGCGAAACCGATCCGAAGGTTTTGCTCGAGCAAATCGAAGGCAGCGAGGAATTAAGCGATCGCGACAGACGAAACTTTATCAAAGCCTTCCAAGGTAGAGAAGGAGAAGATAAAGAAGCCAAACAAAGTCGCAAAAAATCCCTTTTAAAAACCAAGAAGCGCATGGGACCCGCAACCCATATCGGACTCAACCGCGCTCTACTGGATTTTTCCAATCGCCTCGTTCCCTACCTAACCGAGAAGCGCTTTTGCGGTCGCGTGGTCTATAGCGGTGGCGATGATGTCATGGCAGTGCTGCCCTTGCAAGACTTGCCCGAATACTTGCTCTCGCTGCGGGCGGCGTGGTGCGGTGGTGAAGACCCCAAAGAGCAGTTTCAAAGCCATCGGGGTAACAATCCCAAAGGAAGCGGTTATTGGATTCCCCCGGAGGATACCGAAGAACTTCCTCAGCGTCCGCTTTTCACGATGGGAGAAGGCGCGACCATCAGCATGGGTATTGTCATTGCCTACAAAAGCGTACCCCTGCCAACAGTTTTGAAATCTTTATGGGACGCAGAAAAAGAACGTGCCAAGAAGATGAAGGGTTTTCGGAAGTTACCCAATGGAGAAGAAGACCCCGATGGCGGCATTGTTGAGAAAGACGGACTTTGCTTTCGAGTTGCCTACGGAAGCGGCAATCTTCTCGAAGCACCCATGAAAGGACATCTTTTGCCGGGTTGGTGGAAGTGGATCGATGCGGGCTGCAAAGCTGACAATAGAGATGAAATCACGGGGGTGTTATATCGCTTGGCACAGGAACTTCCCAAACACGCTGATATTACTAAATTGGTTCTCAATGAGGAGAAAGACAAAGATGGGGAGAAATTGGGAGGACTCGTGACCCGAGCGGCTCGGGTCATCGTAGAGTCGCGAGATAAATCCCTCGATCTCGATACCGTCAGGAAACTCTATGCGTGGCTGACAGAATGGGAACGGTGGGCGTACTGCACCCAGCAAAAGGTGTCATCGCAGAAGAAGTCACAGGGAGAATCCCAGATCGAAGAGGACAAAGATCGACCCCTCGGCACGACCCTCGACGACCTCTCCCGACTCCTGCGCTTTAGTGCCTTTTGGACGGACAAAGCCCTGCAACACCAGCGTTGGACAGGAGGTAAATAATGTATTACTGCTATACTATCGAACCTCTTGACGTGCTGTTATTCCGAGAATCCAAGCCATTTTCGCCTGCGGAGGGGTCTTGGGCGAAGGGGATTTTTCCACCGCTTCCCATGACCGTCTTTCAGGCATTGCGATCGCTTTTGGAATGGAAGGAATGGGAGAAGCGGGAGAACAAGCAGCGCGACATTGAGTTTCTCGGAGCATTTTTGATGCGCGGAGAGGAAATCTACGTCGCGACCCCTCGCGATCTCGTGGGAGTTGCAGTGCGAAAAGAGGACGACAAAGAAGACGATGGAGAAGATGGAGAACGCGAAACCCCTTGGGATAAGTTAACTCGCTTGCGGTCATTGCCGTCTGATGACGAAAACTGGAAGCATATCAAGTTTCCTCACGTTCGGTCTCCTCAAAATACGCTGCCACCTTTAGTTCCACCTCCATTAGATAAAGATCGTTTCATTTGCGGCGCACCTGCTCCTTGGATGAAGCTCTCGAAGTTAGCGCATTATCTTAGCGGCAATCTGGATAAATTAACCGCCGATGACTTCCACGAGGATCCGTGGGATGTGCAGATTTTGCCCCATATCCAAATGAAAACCGGAGAGCGTCAGGTGCGCGATCGCGATGGTTATTTCACGGAAGTTGCCGCTCGCTTAGAACCGCAATGGCGCTTTGCTGCCGTACTGAGCGAGCCTTTGGATAGTAATGTCGTTCGCTTGGGTGGAGAAGGACATCGCGCTTTGGTGTCGTGCTTGGGGGGTTGCGATGTCAAAAACCCGGTGCTGGCATTGCCGGAAAGTGAAGGCTTACAGGACTTTCTCGAACCCAAGGAAAAAGATAGTATTGCCTATTTACTCACTCCCGGCCTCGCTCGTGCCGATGGCGATTTAGTTCGCTATCAAGCGTATCCCCAACAGTGGCGGGATTATTTGCTCGGTTGCGCGACAAATCGCCCGTTGTTATGGGGCGGTATCTCTTCTATCAAGCGACAAGGAGGCAATAAAGAATTTGCCCTGCTGCCCCAACGTGCTTTCGTACCGTCGGGAACTGCGTACTGCTTCAGGACGGGGATATTTCCTCGCGATCTTGTAGTTTTACCCCATAGCGATCGCTTGTTGCCTGGTGCAGGTAAGGCATGGTTGGAAACTTTCAAAAAACTCAATTACGGAAAACTATTGTGGGGGAAACGATGAACCTGACTTATTTATATCTTTTATCTCCTTTGCATACAGGGGGAACGTCGCAAGAAGGAAATGTGGTGGGAATTGCTCGCGAAACCCATACGAAACTTCCCTATTTGCCATCGAGTACCATTCGAGGGCGATTGCGTGCCAGCGTTGGATTAGATGATTTTATTCGCTTGCAAGCATTAAAGGAGGAGCGAAACAATGCTAGACTCAGCAATCAAACCGAACGAGTTGAGCAGTTAGATGCTGATATTGGAAAGGTTGAAGAAACGTGCATTCAATCCAGAATTATCAAGGTTCAATTATTCGGGCCCGAGTTGAAAGATTTGCAGGACAAAGAGTTTATCGAGTTATACGAACTGCAAACGGGCTATAAACTCACTCAACTAGAACAGGGAGCAATTTGGATTGGCGATGGTTCGATTCTGTGGTTTCCTGTTGCATCTTTGAGTCATGGCGTGGTTTGGGTAAGTTCTCCGCTCTTACTGCAACGCTGGCAGCGTTTTTGCCGTCCAACAGCATCGAGCGTGACTGAAATTCCAGAATATAGTAGCAATCTTAATCAAGCAATTTATCTCAAAGATGCTCAAATTACTGGAGGGCAATTAAAGCAATGGAATGATTTTGCTGATTACATTCCTAATGGTTATGATACCAGCATTGAAAATGTTTTGGTTTTACCGAATCAGCATTGCGAAATCTTAATTCAAATGAGTCTTTGGCGGCAAGTGAAAGTGAAGCTCAACGACCATAAAGTTGTCACCGATGGTAGCTTTCGTTATGAAGAAGCGATTCCTTCCGATAGCTTAATGTATTTTACATGGGGAACGGTTCGACAAACGCCAAATGCCAAACAAGCCAAGCAAGATTTTCAGGATTTATTGAATCAAAATTCGATTTTACAACTAGGCGGTCAAGAAAGTTTGGGACGAGGCTTCGTTCGCCAATGGAATCAAGAAAGATTACCGTCTAAACCCACAAACGATGAGGAGGTAGCAGTATGAGTTTCGATCCGCGCAGTTACAGTTCCCCAGTTTACACGGCATTATTTCAGTTGCGAAAGCAATACGATGGTGCAGTAAAAGATGGCAAAATTAATGTTGATGAATATAAAAAACATCTTCAGGAACAGAAAAGTCAAGCACAGGAATTGTATAGTTATTTGTCTACATGGGGTTTGTTGCGACTCAAGGGAGAAGAGTTATCTTTGAATAAATGGCACGGTCAAAATCCTGAAGAAATCGACATTGAAAAGCGAGCCGTCAAAAGTCAAGAAGGGAGGCGTGAAATTGTCGAACAATTCTTTCAATGCCTCGATACAATTTCCAAAAAGCGAGATTTAGCGGGTAAAGACGGAATTCAAACGTTGACACAACAACAAACCAAAATAGAAGATTACCTTGGTTTAACTGGAATTGCATTAGAAGTTGCTAAGGAATTTAGCTTTTGGGCAAACACTGTTTATTACGATATTAAAGCAGGAGCAAATAACGATGCCTGAACCTTCTCCGTGGTTGGATAATTATAATCCTCAAATTCGACCTAATAATACAGCAGGTTTTGTCGAATATTTGCGTTGGATGCGCTTGCCCGATGATAATGATGAACTCGATAACGCGCTGAAGACTAAGATATTGCAAGAAGCCGCACAAAAGTCATCAGGATATAAACAATATTACCAAACTCGCGATCGCTATTTCGATGAGATTTTAGCGAATGCCAGAGAAAAAACGCCGTGGTTGACGGAGGACAATAGCGTGCTTGCGGTGCGCTGCGATTGGCGCGTGCGAGTGGGAGGACAGCGAGGGCCCGAATCGATCCTGCTACCCGCTTTTGATGCGGTGGGAATGCCTTATTTTCCCTCGTCTGCATTGCGGGGCGTGGCACGGGCGGCGGCAGTGCGGGAACGCTGGGAAGCGGCGATCGCATCGCGTTCGGAAGAATCCCGAGGGCAGGAGGTGATACAATTGCGCCAGCAAATCGAACGGGAAATTGCGAGTTACTTTGGTGCTTTGGACGTTGCCGAAGAACATCAGGCCGGAAAAGTAATTTTCTTAGATGCCTATCCGACTGGGAAGCAATGGCGATCCAACTTGGAAGTCGATATGGCCAATAATATTTGGAAATGGGAAGGAGGAGAACTCAATTATCAATCCAATCCCAATACTTTTTTGTCTCTCAAAGATGTTGCTTTTCGCATTGGACTTTGCCCCACTGTGCGTTGCAGCCAAGCGAATTTCCTGCAAGTTCGCCAATGGCTGATTGAGGGATTACAGGAAGGCTTGGGTTCGCAGATTAATTCGGGTTACGGTGCGGTTAATATTAAGAAAAAGACTTCCTCGAAATCCCAACCATTTTGCAGGATTTCATTCCGTTTGGAAGGGCAACTCATTCACAGCTATCAGCATCAGACATGGAATCCTAATGCCGGACAACACGGTAGATTTGATGGAGAAGCCAAACCCGAGGTGCGTCCCATTGCCTTTAAGTCGATGTTGCGCTATTGGTTTCGTGCGTTGAGCCTTGGCTTTGTTTCTCCTGCTGCCGTGCAAGCACAATGGGAACCGATGTTATTTGGCGGGATCGACCCACAAACGCAGGGGGTGCTGCGTTTTACCATTGTCAATGGTCGCAGTCCCAAGACTCGCGTTCAAGCTCAGAATGCAGGTTGCTTGCAGCAATCGGGAACGCTGTGTATTGAGTTTTCTCCCGAAGCGCGATCGCTTTCGTCAATTCAACGGAATGCCATTAAACACTTGATGGAGCATTTAACGTGGTTGATGTTTCATTTGGGTGGTGTCGGACAGGGAGCGCGTCGCCCTCTTTATCAGCGTCCGACAAGACCGTATTATCGCGGCGTGACTCTTGAAGCAACTCAAGGTTTTTCTACATCACCCCCGCCTGTAACTTTGGGGAACTGGCATACTCGTTTTCACAATGAGTTCCAAGGCCTTTATCAACAACTGAGTCAGTTGACAGGCATTACGCCATTGCCGATTCAGAGTTTAGCGCTCTACAACGGACGATTGCCTACCCATGAAGTCCTGCGTCGCAACTGTTGGATCGTTTTGTGCGGTGGTAATTCGATAGGTAATAAATGTTTTAGTCTCGGTCTTTTGCATCGTGAGGCATTTCTAGGAGCAAGTGATAGCGGTAGAAATTTGTATGATTCCGAGTTATGCGGCGATTCCCAACAAAATCCTTCGCCAATTTGGATTAAAAAACTTGATGATAATTATCAAGTCGTGACCATTTTTAACTGTACGAGCAAGCGTCGAAACTTTTTGAATACATTGCAAACTCAAGCAAGTCCAAACTATCAAGAAATCTGGAGCGATCGCGGCTTAGTTTGATTCCGGTCATTCGCAGGAATTCTATTCCTTGTTTTGCAGAGTTTGCCTACCCTAAAAATAATTGATGGAAACACAAAAATTATGACCATTCTCATCGCTAATATCGGGACTTCTGACCTTGCCGTTAAATTATCAAGAGAACGCGATTTCTTTATTCCCATCGGTTTCGATCGCAATGAACCGAATACTAAAGCGGCTGAAAGCGAACTCGATGATGCTGAGTTACAACTGTGGCGCGATCGCGGGAAGTTGGTGAGGGAAAAACTATATTCCTCATGGCAGGTTAAAACCTTTCGCGACTATACAGAGCTTTTGCTGAAAGAGTACGAAGCAGATCCAAGACTCTGGCACGATCGCATTCGTCCCGGTCGCATTCTTGGCATCATTGAAGAAGCTGTTCGAGAATCAGTTCGCGATGTTTACGTTTTTGTCACAGACCAACCCGAATTTGTAGAGGGTGAAAAGAATAAGGGCTATGATTCCGACACTATTCATCTTTTCAGTATCTTGAAATACTGGATCGAACAAAAGTTTGACGATCGAATTGAATTGCATTCTGTCATTATTCCTAAGTCTATTTCCGCTATCGATCAAGATGGTTTGTTTGGAAAATATTACGATTTTTTTAATCACCGTGATATTAATGAAATGACTTTGATTAGTGTCAAGGGCGGTACGCCACAAATGCAAGCAGCATTACGAGTGCAGGCGATGTCGTCTGGGATTGTTAATCAAATTTATTTAGAACCACAGTTATCAATTAAAAAGCTCTTGGCGGGTGAAGCATCTGTGTGTAATAAGATATCTTATTGGCGCTATCAATCCGTGCAGAAGTATCAAACGGTCAAGAGACTTTTAGGACGCTGGGATTTTGATGGAGCAAACGAAATTTTAACGGCATGGAGTAAGACATTAAAGCAATTAGAAATTGCAGAAATTGGTGAAGTCAAAAAAAGCCGCGATTCTATCGAGTTCGTGAAAAAAGCCTTACAAATGGCAGTGGGATTTTTCAATCTTGATAGTGATTATGCCAAGCAGCAAGTCAAGAATGGGTTGAACGATTTAAAAATATTATCAGATGCTTTTCCTGATGATGCTCATCGACTGGGGGGCGATAATCGATTTTTTCCTAAATTACTCAATCTTTATACTCAATGCTGCTTGCTTTGGGAGACCGATCGCATGGCGGATTTTCTCACGCGCATGGGTTCATTTTATGAAGAAACTTTACACGAGTTAATTTGGGCATTAGATGGTGCAATTTACTTCGACAAACCCGAACAACGAGGAAATTGGTTATTGCAAACTGAGGAATTATTGAATCAGAATAAGGAACTCGCTCAAATTTTCTATGAATGTGAAGCAGATTCTAACCATAATAAGTTGATTAGTGCTTTAAGAAGCAGTCGTTGTCTTGATGATGGTGTTTGGGAACGTCCTCTCAATCACCCACACTATCGGGATAAGTTTACGCTTCCCGGTCGTCCGACTAAACGCAATTTTGTTTATGCGCTTGTGAAACAAACAGGTACAGCCGAACAAAAGGTTGCTGCATCTTCTTTGGTTGAAGCAATGCGATCGCTTGATTATTGGTGTCTGAAACGCAACCAGTTAATTCATGGTGCTAAAGGGATTTCTAAGCAACGCTTGATTGAGGTATTGAAAGAAGATCGAGTTTCTATTTCGAGTACAAGACGAGCGAGAGCGCGAAATAATCGGGTTTGGATTGACTTCGATCTCGATCGCTGTATTGATGTTGCCAGTTGTCCCGATCTTCCCCAATGTCCGCCCAATCAAACTAATAACATGACGATACTAAAAGCGATGACAATAATTTGTGAAAGTACCATGACTTTAATGCAGCGTCGAGTTCCACCATCGTTATTTGACAAGGAAGCCAATTACCTCGATCCCTTCGCAGAACCCCACTATCTCTATTCTGATATTCGTCGATGGGTGATTGAAACCCTGAATCGCGATCGCTAATTGAAGTCAGTGCAAAAGCATAAAAATAACCCCGATTCTCTTTGCAGAATTGGGGCGCTTGGCTGTTAGCCGGAGTCTTTTTGTTCGTTGATGACTTCGACCACCAGCCAAGCAATGGCGTTGAAGGTTGTCGTGAGGGCAGGGTTAGCGGTCAATCCGGCGATCGTGCAGGCGGCGATCGCAACCGCTTTAATGCCGATGCTGCGAGTGCAGTATTTTCCGGCGATCGCTTTGGTTTGGTTGATGGTGTTGCGGAGTTTGGGCATTTGCAGCTTTCCTCGGAATGCGTCCAAATAATCTGCATTGCCTCGGCTGCGTTATGAGTTTATGGTAGCACGGGAGTTTGGGAAGAATGTATTGTTTTGAGTGAGTTCGTGCGACTGACCGGAATTGTTGATTTTTTGTATGGAATTTGAAAATATTGCGACTTCAGAGAAGCCATTGAAAGAAGATGACGATGTAAGTTCAGTGCAGTCAGATTTCTTGTTTCCATTAATTCGACTTCAGAGAAGCCATTGAAAGGATTCAAAATATCCGACAAGGTAAGCCCCATCCAAAAGTTTCCATTAATTCGACTTCAGAGAAGCCATTGAAAGTCTGAAAAAGACTGTATCTGATTACAAAATATATCAAGAGTTTCCATTAATTCGACTTCAGAGAAGCCATTGAAAGGAGATCGCAATCGCAAAGCGAGCAGCGATTCAATCAAAGTTTCCATTAATTCGACTTCAGAGAAGCCATTGAAAGTAAATCAATTTTTTCCAATTCATTGAAACAAGGTTCAGTTTCCATTAATTCGACTTCAGAGAAGCTATTGAAAGTTTGGTATAGAATAAGGAAAAAATGCAAGAGTTCGTCGTTTCCATTAATTCGACTTCAGAGAAGCCATTGAAAGACTGCCAGCTATAATCGGCATCAGCTAAGGCTTCTGCTTATAGATTTGGCAGCACTTCAATTATTGTCCCAAATCTGACCTCATTTGACAAGTTTTTTTTCCGAAAACAATTCCCCTATCCCTTATTCCCCAAGCATTACAGCGTTTTGGCGGAACTCCCGGAAAAATCGACCCCGCTTCGCCTTGCCAAAAATGCCGAAATTTTCAACTTCCAGACAGGAAAGCGATCGCGGAGCGTGGCAGAGCCGTATTGCGACTTACTGCTATGGACAGCAGTATCGATTGCTGCGAACGTCCCAAGAAAACTCAATATCTCGATACATGGAGGGATGCCATGACTACATTACCGAACAAGATGCTTACTTAAAAGTGAAACACAAACAGTTCCAAGTGTTGCGGGATGGCGAGGTGAAGGTTTCCGTTCCCGTCAATGCCGTGGATTACATCATTTTATTCGGCTGTTGCAATCTTTCTCACGGCGCGATCGGTTTGGCCTTGCGCCGCCGCATTCCGATTCTGTTCCTGTCCTATCAGGGGCGCTACTTCGGTCGCTTGCAGACCGATGGCATGACGCGGGTAGATTACCTGATGCGGCAAGTGCATTGTGCGGAGGATTTTGAATTTGTTTTGCGACAGGCTAAGGCGATCGTTTTTGCGAAGTTACACAATTATCGGATTTTGTTGCGGCGGTTCAATCGCGATCGCAATATTTCAGAAGTGACTGATGCAATCTCGAGTTTGCAGAACGCGATGAATGCGATCGATGGTGTAGAATCTCTCGAATCCCTATTGGGTCATGAGGGCAATGGTTCTCGCGTTTATTTTCAAGCCTTGGGAATGCTGGTGCAGCCCCCGTTTGCCTTTGAGAAACGCACCCGCCGACCGCCAACCGATCCGGTGAATAGCTTGCTGAGTCTAGGTTATACCCTGCTGCATCAGAATTTGCACTCGCTGATTTTGGCAGTGGGATTGCACTCGCATTTCGGCAACCTCCATGTTCCTCGGGACAATCATCCAGCGTTGGTTTCGGACTTAATTGAGGAATTTCGCGCTCCTGTGGTGGATTCTTTCGTGATTTATTCAATTAGTTCTAATATGTTCGAGCCTAATGATTTTACACCGCCTGACGAACGCGGCGGGGTCTATCTGCATCCCGGCGTTCTCAAAAAGTATCTCAAGTTGTGGCAAGATAAGCTCTCGTTGGAAACTACACATCCTCATACTGGAAGTAAGGTCAGCTACTATCGCTGTTTTGAGCTTCAGGTTTGGGAGTATATTGCGTGTTTGATGGGCGATCGGGAAATTTATAGACCGATGCTTACAAAAATGTAGGCTAAATCAATCATTAAGTGGAGCTTGTGGCAGATTGAGAAACGCTGAAACATCGATTCTCTCGTTAACTGCCACAAAGCTCTTTCATGGCAAGGGTTTTAAGAGTTTGACCTGACCTATTATTGAGAATTGGCCTCAATTATTTCAAGATTTCTTGACTGCCACAAAATCGGGTGCTAGAATGCAGGCGGAGTGCGGGTTCTGGATCGGTACTCTTTAGGCTTCTCTAGAAGTCGAATTAATGGAAACCTATTCACATTTGATGCCTTGATGAAGTAGAAAGTGCCTTCTTTAGGCTTCTCTAGAAGTCGAATTAATGGAAACATACGGACATTGTTTTATCATCCGGTGGAGAGAAAGTACTTTAG
>JBCCVR010000182.1:0-15144 GCA_039194995.1 Cyanobacteria bacterium P01_E01_bin.42
AACCCCTTATACCAAAAATAACAAAAACCCACACCCAAACTAGTGCTTGGCTCCCCCCTCCCTCGGGGGGGGCGTGACACCCCCCCCCCGCTACAGGGTTATAGGCAATCGCATGATTATAGTCTGCGGTAACTGGATTTGGTATAAGAGGGTTCAATTTAAACATTATCTCCATCTACAATATCTGGAGAGCCTAAATTAAAGAGAAAAGGAACGCTAGATTCCGAATCTCCCAAAACGAGAACTTTAGGCATTTGCGCCCCACCTTGTCGCCAGGCTTCGATCGCTTCTTTTTGAAGAACGAGTTGTCCGCCTTGTGCTTTTAAGGTTTCAGCCAGCAAGCGTTGAGCTTCAGCTTTACCTTTAGCGCGGTTGACTTCTGCTTGCGCTCGCTGTTCCGCTTCCTGTGCCACGTAAATAGCGCGTTGTGCTTGCTGTTCGGCAATTTGCTTATCCTCTACTGCGCGGGCGAATTCCTTCGAGAAATTCAAATCGATTACGCTAGTATCGAGAACGAGAATGCCGTATTTTGCCAAGCGCTCGGTGAGAGCATTATCAAAATCTTCTTTAAGTTCCGGTCGTTTCGTGATCGATTCTTCGACCGTCCGTTTGGCTGCGGCAATTTTAAAGGCTTCTTGAGTTTGCGGAGCGATAATTTTAGCCACGACATTCTGTAACGTTCCTTGTTCCCGCCGAACTTTGACGACTTGAATGGGATCGAGACGGAAATTAATGGCAAAACTAGCGGATAATTCTTGCAGATCCTTGGTGGAACTTTGAGCGGGAACTTCGAATTTCTGAACGGTCACATCATAGATATCCGCTTGCGAAACTAAAGGGGGTTTAAAATGCAGTCCTTCTAATAAAGCGCCATCTTGAGCCTTACCTAAAACACTTAAAACGCCAGCTTGACCGGGATTAACAATAACAAAAGAGTTAAAGCCAATAAAAACGAGTAATGCGGCAATAATTCCTCCGATAAGCGGTTGCAAGCTGGGGGTGGGTTGATTTCTCAAAACTCTCTCCTTGTCTATTAGGGGAATAATTTATGACTGTTTTTTCAGGGCAGCGCGATATGCTTTTTGCACGGTTTTCAGAATACCATCAAAGATCGATTGCGGTGCAGTCGTCGCCGGATCGAGTTGTTGCAGTTCAACTAAAAATTTGGCCTCTTCCGTATGCACGTCACCATCGCTATAAATCAGAGCGCTCAGGCTTTCGAGCAATTCTTCATAGTTAGTTTGGCCGGGATTGTCTCCCAAGTAAGTCTTGGCCCAAGCGTGGCACTCAGCGATCGGGATCTGTTTGGCTTCTGAGAGTAACGCTCTAATCTCGGGATCGTCAGAAAGGTCGTGCTCTCGAGCCATTTTGTGCAAATATTCCCGCTCTTCGACTTGAATTTCGCCGTCCAGCCAAGCGGCTGCCATTAAAAGTTTAAACAAATCTTTAATTTTATGAGGATTTTCAGTTGCGGCTTTCATATTTCTTTAACCTGTAAGGTATTTTTTTTAAGATTTAACTATTTTATCATTTTGGCTTTGGCGATCGCCCTTGCAGGAAACGAGACAAACATTCTTAACACAATCGGGTTAACTATTTTCGGGGTGCAGGAGTTTAACCATAAAAAAACCATCCATTGCGCGATCGGCGGGAAAAATTTTCAGCCAGCCCCGAGGGGACGCGAAAGCCGAAAATGGAAAAGCGATCGCGGGTTTTTCAATTTCCCATTGAGGATGAGATTGGAGAAAATCTTCGATAAGATCTTCATTTTCTCGGGGGTTGAGGGTACAAGTTGCATACACTAAAACGCCTCCCGGTTTAACCCAAGTTGCAACGCTTTTTAAGAGGTTTTGTTGCAGGGCAATCAGTTGGGGAAGTTTTTCCGGGGTTTGTCGCCAACGGATATCGGGATGGCGGTGCAGGGTGCCCAAACCCGAGCAGGGAGCATCTAATAAAACCCGATCGCAACTGCTGGCAAGTTCGGGAAGATTGCAGCTATCTCCAGTGCGAATTTCAATTGCATTTAACTGCAAGCGACGGATATTTTGTTGCACTTTCTTCAAGCGACTCTCGGCGCGATCGATCGCCAAGATGCGCCCGCGATCGCCCATCATTTCGGCAATATGGGTCGTTTTTCCACCCGGTGCCGCGCAAGCATCGATAATCGTTTCTCCGGGTTGGGGATCGAGAAGATAAGCGACCAATTGTGCGCTACTATCTTGAACGCTCCACAAGCCTTCTTTAAATCCGGGGAGTTGGGAAATATTGCCGATTTTGCCTTGCAAGCGCAGGGTTTGGGGCAGTTGGGGCAAGATCGTCGCCGTAATTCCGGCAGTTTCGAGGCGCGATCGCATTTCTTCCCGGGTGGTTTTTAAAGCATTCACGCGCAGATCGATCGCGGGAGCTTGGTTAAACCACTGACAGAGTTTTTCTGTTTTTTCGAAGCCAAATTGAGGCAGCCAGCTTTCAACGATCCAATCGGGAAAACTATGGAAAATTCCCAAGGCTTTAACCTTATCTTCGGGCAATTTTAAAGGATCGTTTTTGTCGATGGCAAGGCGCAAATATTGGCGTAAAATCCCATTAACGACCCCAGAAAGTTTATTAAACCCATTCTTTTTTGCCAATTCAACCGCAGTATTGACCGCCGCAGAATCGGGAATTTGGGACAGATAGCGCAATTGATACAAACCAATTTGTAAGATGATGCGCAACTCGAGGGGTTGTTGCTTGGCTGTTTTTTTCCCCAATTGGTCGATGAGGGTATCGAGCGATCGCTGCCGGCGAACGATGCCGTAAACTAATTCTGTGGTTAAACCGCGATCGGCGGGTGGAATGGCCGGATCTTTGAGGGCGCGATCGAGGGCAATATCGGTATAAGCACCTTGAGCGTAAATTTGTTTGAGGGCGTTAAAAGCAAGTTGGCGAGAGTTAGACATTCTCAACAGCGCAAAGAAAAATCATACATTAAAATTAAACTAAGTTGTTTGGGTTGACGATCTCAATTGTTTTGCCATGAATTACGCTCAAAATCTTGCCCATTTTTTCCAGATGACCGATCGCGTTTGGGAGCGTCATGCAAACCCTTGGAGCGTTTGGACGCGATATCTATCTTTGCCTTTTCTAATTGTGGCGATTTGGAGTCGGGTTTGGTGGGGGTGGTTGACGATCGCGCCGATCGCAATGGTTTTACTCTGGATTTGGCTCAATCCTCGCCTCTTTCCGAAACCGCAAACTACTCAAAATTGGACATCAAAAGCAGTTTTTGGAGAAAGAGTTTGGCTCAATCGCGCTACAGTTCCCATTCCCAAACATCACGATCCTATCATTATTTTTACCAATACTGTTAATGCGATCGGATTTTTGATTTGCACTTGGGGATTGATAACTATCGAGCTTTGGCCGACTTGTTTGGGATTATCTTGGGTCATTCTCGGAAAAACTTGGTTTCTCGATCGCATGGTCTGGCTATATGAGGAAATGAAAGAAAAACATCTTCCCTATCGCGATTGGTTATATTAATCGGAAAAAAGCGATCGCAACTTGTAAGCCGCGATCGCTGGGTGCATCTCAAATTTGCAAATTTATAAAGAATTGGGGGGCTAGGGAGCGAGACGCTCCCACTACAATATTCAGGATTTTAGGTAGTGCGTTCGCGAAGCGTGTCCGGAGGACAAACATCTTGCTCGCTATTTTTACAAAACTGAGATGCACCCCGATCGCTTTACTCTAAATTTCACCAGTTTAACGTTTAATATGCCAATTGTTCGCATTCTTTTTCTAACAATTGAACTAATGCGAGATCTCCTTTCGCTTTAGCAACTTCTAAACGGCGATCGAGATTGCGGCGCAAATTTTTCTGATGAATTTCTACCGCTTTTTCAATTGGTTCGTCTTCAGTTGGGGGAAGTTGTCCGCAGGCTCTGGCGATCGCAGCCAGTTGAGCATTTAAGCTGGTTTCAGTTTGAATTAACGGACAAGTTTGATAAGCCAAACCCCGGTATTGCAAGCGAGGTTTTGGTATGAGTTGGGGGACGTGAGCGGGGTAACGACAGCGATATTCTTGCCCGCGATATTTACCAACGATTTCGCTTTCCGAAACCTCTAAAGATAAAGGGTCATGCTTGTAATTTACGCCACGATAGTCAAGTTTCATTGTTCCTCGGATTGCTGAAAATATTCTTTTCTTAAATGTTGTATTTTTTTAATTGCTTCTCATAAGACTTTTCGCTCGGCAATATGAGAAGCAATGGAAGACCTCATCGCAGAATGAGAATGTTTTATCAGATTAGCGATGATAGCGAATGCCTCGATAGGTGAGTTCGGGGTGAGATTGATGAGAGCGCCCTTGTTGTTGATAGCGATGTACTCTCCAAGGAGCGCCGCGATATTTACCCGATACGTGTCCTTCCGTGACTTCTACATCTTCATGATGGGGTTCGTATTTAATCCCGCGATAGGATAATTTCATAACCATTTGCCTCCGATCTGAAAATTCGCTCAGAATCAAAACATTAATTCTGTATCTATTTTGACAATTTTTGGGACAAAGTGGGGTTTATGTTAAGGAATCTTGATGAAGTTGAGGTAAATAATTGGCAAACACGACACGTTCGGCCACTCAGCAGCTTAAATAAATCCTTCCAATTCGAGTTCTTCGATGGTTTGTAGCCCTCGAGGATCGCCAACCCGAAGGAGTGCATCTTTTGCATCTTCTTTCACGCCCAGTTCTTCATCTTCTACAAGGGCTTCGAGGAGTGCATCGATCGTCGTGGCATAGACGACATTAGAGGGCAATTCTCGTGCCAGTTGTCCCAACGCCCAAGCGCAGTTACTCCGCACCGCAGGCACCGAATCCCGCCGCAAACCCTCAATGAGAGGCGCAATGGTGACGATAACATCTTCGTAGTCTAAATGAGCAATTTGTGCCAGTCCGCTTGCCGCCCACAGGCGCACGGCAGAGATATCGGTTTGCAAGGCTTTGACCAGCAATCCCACGGAACGGCGATCGCGACAGTTACCCAAGGCCCACACAATGCCTTTGCGCGCGTAACCGTTCCAATCGGTGTGATATTGTTCGATCAGGGGTTCGACCGCATCGGAACTGGTATTGCGCCCCAGTCCATAAGCCGCACTCACCCGCACGAGGGGACAAATATCCGTCAAGAGGCGAATGAGATGGGGAATGGCCCGCTCATCCTGAATTTCGCTAAATGCGCGAGCGGCGATCGTCCGTTGGGAAGAATCGCCAGACTCGAGTAAGGCGAGCATTTCTTCCACATCAGGGGCGGGTGATGCGTGGTCGCTAATATCTTCATCAAGGGGGCTTTCCAGTTCGCTCTCGATATCGAAGGTGCTGAGGTCATCTTCGTTCTCGAAAGTGCTGAGGTCGTCTTCGTTCATTGCAATTGGTGATTGATTATTGGCTGCTGGTGATTTGCGATCGTTGTGCCAATAATCGTTATGAATTGGGTTCTATAAGTTTTTTTACCATTAAAAGGGATTGAGATTCATAGCCAAGGCGTTCGTATAAGTTTAAGGCCGGACGATTGCGACTGAAAACGTGCAGGCCAATTTGCCGATCGCCCCGCTCTCGGGCGAGGGTATGAGCGTATTGCATTAATGCGGATCCAATGCCCTGTCTGCGGTGTTCGGGCCGAATATAAAGTAAAAAAATATAGGAATAGCGATCGCCATTCACCTGATCGATCCCGCTTCCCATCCACAAGCAAGCAATTTTTTGAGAATTGGTGACTGACGTGACCCAAAATAAGGGGGTTTCTGGGGAAAGATAGCGATCGACGGTCTGAGCCAGATGGCTGAAATTTTTCTGTTCTGGGAAAAGGGCTTGATAGGTTAAGGTCATAAATTGAACCAGAGAAGCGCGATCGCGCCCGCTTCCTTCAATGGCTCGGTATCCGGCGGGTAATGAGACAATCGGAACATTCAAGAGTTAAAAATTCACAAAATATAACTTTTTCTAGATTTTGACAGGCAATGGCCAATACAAGTTAAGCGTCGCGCCAAGGATCTCAATTATTCTTCTGGAGGTGGGGATTCTTCGCCAATGCCCAAGGCTTTGCGGCTGGTTTTGAGTTCTTTCCACAACTGTTTGATTTTTTGATAGGCTGCTTCTGAAGACAGTTTTCCCGCCGTTTCCAAATTGCAAACATAATTCACCCGTTGGGCGAATTCCTGCAAATTTGAATTAAAGACGAGATTTTGTGGGGTAAAGTCGCCGTGATAAGAGGCTCGAGGAAAGAGAAATTCATCTCGATTGGGAGAATTGGAGGAGTTATCGGACATCTGCAAGAATTACCCTCATTGTATTTGGTTATTGGTTATTGGTTGTTGGTTGTTGGTCGCTCTCCCCCTCTTGGGAGGGGGTTGGGGGGTGGGTTGGTATTAGGTCAAAGGCGGGTTTTTATTAGAAAACTTTCTCTTTTACTTTAACCGATCGCTTGCTCTGCAAACAAAATCACGATCGCGGCAAAGATTCGATGTGTTGCAAGTCTTCTGGGGTATTGCAATTCCAAAGCATTTGTTTTTCGCGATCGCCTAACACAATCTCTTTGACGGGAATAGTCTTAAAGAACTTTTGAAAGGCGCGATCTCCGCCATCGAGATAATGTTGCATGTGGGGCAAAATTTGGGGGCGATAAAAACCGCACAGGGGTTGCCAGCGATCGTTATCTTTGGGGATGCAAGCTAAGATTTCTAGTGGGAGATGCTGCAATTGTTCGCCCCAATTCTGGAGAATTTCTGCATCTAAGAGAGGAAGATCGCAAGCGAGGAGTAGTAACCAATCTCGAGTTGTTTTAATTTGTTGCAATCCTTGACAAAAAGCTGCAAGCGTGCCTTCTCCAGGAGAAGATTCTAATAGGAAATAACTCTCCTCGGATACAAACTCGCGATATTTTGTCGGCCGGGGCGTGAGAATATAAACTTCACTGCAACATTGTCGGGCAATGCGATCGACTCGCTGTAAAAAAGGAGTATTTTGGAAGGAGAGTAAGGCTTTATCCCGTCCCATTCGCGAACTTTTGCCACCTGCTAAAATCAGAGCATTAAGAGATTTCATAACACAAAAATTCACTACCAATCTACAAATTCTGTTTCCATTTGAGCAATACACGCCTCATTGGGAGGGCGATCGGGATTGTCCAAGAATTCCGCAACCATTGTCACGGGACAGGTATGACTGGAAATCAAAGCACCGTGACTGATATCGGGATAGTTATAAACATAGGCATTATCCAGAGTTTGCGAAACGACGAGACTAAACGGGAGCGGTAAAATCGGATCGTATTGACCGTTCATTAATAACGTGGGAATTTCACTCTCGACTTGAGTATAAATGGTTTGCGGTAACGGCGCGATCGCGAATAGTTCGCAATATAAATTATCTCGTTGAATAGCTCTTTCTACTGTGGCAAATGCAGGCGTTTCAAAAAAGGTATCGATAAAAGTGTTGCGGCTCTGCTCGATATAATCTTGTTGGGCGCAGCGATAACTACTGTAAGCGGCTTTTGCCAAACTCGATCCTTTAAGGCTTCCTGCAATTGTACCGGCAATCCAAGTATAGTTTTGTTCGTCTCTGGCTTCGTAAATATATTTGGGCAGGATGCTGACAAAGCCATTATTGTACAAATTCAAATAGGTATAAAGTAAGAACGTGTCGCCATTAAAAGGAATTTTCAAAGATTCTTCTTCTCCTTGAACCGCGATATCGAGGGTAATGGGATTACGATTGAGAGCGTCAATCAAACTAAAAAAGACCCGTTCTAAATCGGGATAATTGGTATTGCAGGTTTCATCGGCAAGACAACTGGCAAAGATTTGTCGCAGGGCGTGACTGGCCGATCGCGGAATATAGCGATCGCGATAAATTGAAGTCGGAGCAACCGAATCTAAGATTACCGATCGCAACTTTTCGGGCGATTGCTTCATCAATAACTGTGCCACCTCAGCACCGTAAGAAATACCGTAAAAATTAACGCGATCGTAGCCGAGTGCCTCAAAAACTGCCGCCATATCCGCCGCACTTTCCCAACCGTTATACGCCGAAAAATCAACGCCTTCTCCTCCCAAGCGATCGCGACATCGCTCAAAAGCATCGCGATTTAACTGCTCTACCTTTTGCTTATCTTGTCGGACTTTTGCTCCAAAAACATCTAGGGCAACTTGGCGGACTTCCGGGCAAAATAGGCTGGGTTGAGAATATTTCGTTCCCCTTTGTTCGATGAGAATAATATCCCGTTGCTCTTGTAGAGAAGCCAGCAAATTTTGCGGCAGAAAACCCACGGGAAAAAAACTGAGGGTCGAAGCCCCCGGGCCCCCTTGTATCATTACCAAAGGTTTCGATGTGGCTCGAGTTTGAGTCTTGGGAAAGATCGCCACGGCAATTTTAATCGTTCTGCCATCGGGGCGATCGTGAAATTCCGGTACGGTAACATACCCACAAATCGCATTTTTAATGTCATTACCAAGATCAAAATCGTTACAATTCACGCTGCGAAAGCGATCGCTAAATTGATTGACGAGACTTTGGCGATAGCGTCTTCCCCGGACATTGCCAGCGAAATCCCCACAGCCAGCCAAGGAGAGGGCGAAAATCGTCAGAAAAACCCCGAAAATTCTCCGAATTGCCCTTGTTTTACGGGTGATTTTGTTTATCCTCAAAGTAGAAGTTTTTCCCATTCCTCGTTCCCTTGCCCGTTTATGGAAACTCTTGCGTTTACCTACTATAGCGCCTCTTACAAAGACCCCTGCGATCGCCGAGGCAAGCCCTTAAACCTACCCCACACACCCTCGATCGGCTTATTTGCCGGGACTTTTGCCCTGCTCTCCCTACTCTGTGCCAGTCCCTCCAGTTTGGCTATGTCCTACCGCATCGGCAGTCGGGGAGATATCGTGGTAAAAATTCAGCAGACTCTTGGAATTAACCCAGATGGCATTTATGGCGCTCAAACCGAACGTGCCGTGCGAAACTATCAACAACGTCGGGGTTTGCGCTGGATCGATGGTATAGCCGGAAAAGAAACCCTCTCCTCACTGGGAATCAACACGGCTGAGAATACAGGAGGGAAAATTTCCCAAGCGATCGTCCGTACCCCCGATCGCCAAGGCGTGAACGTGCGATCGACCCCCAACGGCTCGAAAATTGGCGGTCTTACGGATGGGGAATCGATATCGTTAACCGGAGATGAATGGCAAATCGGCAATTATAGCTGGGTAAAAATTGATCGGGGGGGTTGGGTGGCCAAAGCCTATTTACAGCCTGCTACGGGTCAAGTACGAGCCTCTCAGCCAACATTCTCCCAAGGGCGGGTGACAACTCCGAGTAAAGGCGGAATTTATCTGCGCGATACCCCCGACGGAAAGCGCATCGGTTCGTTACCCGAAGGGGCGATCGTCCTGCTGACGGGACAGGAGCGATCGCAGAGCAGCTATACTTGGGCGGAAACCCAGCAAGGGGCTTGGGTCGCCAAAACGTTCTTGCAGGGCATTGAAGGGCGATCGCCGTCGAGTTCTGCTTTCTCTACGCCTCCTCAAGATTCCTTCATCGATCGCACCGATCGCCCAGCTTTGGATTCTGCGGCTTTAACCCAAACATTTCAAGGCGATCGCGGTCAATTTCCCGCCCGCCAAACTGCCCAAAAGTACGATCGCCCCAATGGCAACGCGATCGGTTCGACGCAAAAGGGAGAAAAGCTGCGAGTGACGGGAGAAAGAGCGCTGGCAAATGGCATTGCTTGGGCTAAATTAGTTGATGGAACGTGGGTAGATTCTCGGGCGATCGACTTTTAAGTCGATCTTGAAACTACCAAGAAAAGTAAAAATACGGATGAACTTTAAGAAGGAGATTTGATAGAAATGATAATGACTGCTTGAGCCAAATGCAAGTTTTCTCAAGGCAGAAAAAAATAGCAGAAATACGGATAAACTTCGGGCGGAGAATTTGATACAAATAATAGTAGGACTTGTATTGCTATCTGTTTTTCTTATGCACGTAACAATGATTTCGTTAGGGTCGCGAGGGGATATTCAACCTTTCATCGCCCTCGGAGTTGATTTGCAAAAAATTGGCTGCTTGTCTTGCAGCTTGTCAAAATACAGATGCAATTATCTATGGTACTTTTGCGATCGAATTTAGTGCCTGCATGAACCAAACGCGAGTTTTTTCAAGGCACAAAAAATAGTGCCACCACAAGTTGTATTGTTATTCTTTTACCAATTTTCATTATGCATATAACAATCTTAACCTTCGGGTCTCGAGGAGATGTACAACCCTATCTTGCCCTCGGGGTAGGTCTACAACAAGCGGGTTATAACGTGCGTCTTGCTGCACCTCCTCCCTTTGCAGATTTCATTCAAAGCAAGGGCTTAGAATTCATGCCGATCGAAGGGGAACCACAAGCCATGCTGGAAGGAGAAGCCGGACAAAAATGGCTGGAGAATAATAAGAACAACCCTTTAGTTGTATTTTCCGATTATGCTGAGGTCGTGCGCCCGGTTTTACGCCAGCAATTCGACTGTTCTCTTGCTGCTTGTGAAGGTACGGATGCTATTATTTATGGATTTTTGGCAATGGTTGCGCCCCACATTGCTGAAGCTGCAAACATTCCCGTATTTTTAGGAATGTTACAACCCTATACCCCAACCACAGCCTTTCCCAGCGTATTCATACCACCCAATCCCAACTTGGGACCTTTGTATAACTGGGGCAGTCATGTATTGATGGAACAACTATTTTGGCAATCTTTCCGAACGGAAATTAATAACTGGCGACAGGAGGTTTTGGGGTTGTCTCCTTGGTCGTGGTGGGGACATTCTGCCGCATCAATTCAGCCAATTTTGTTGGGTTACAGTCCCATTGCCGTGCCAAAACCCAGTGATTGGTCATTGCAACACCACGTAACGGGTTATTGGTTTTTAAATGAGGAACAGAACTGGCAACCCCCTTCTGATTTGTTGGATTTTTTAGCGGCTGGAGAGAAACCCGTTTATATTGGTTTTGGCAGTATGCTCGATCGCTGTCCGGAGAAAACGACAGAAAATACCATCGAAGCCTTAAAGCGTACGGGCAAACGAGGCATTTTACTGAAAGGATGGGGCGGACTCGATACGAAAATCGACAGTGATGATATCTTCACGATTGAATCGATTCCCCATAGCTGGCTATTTCCCCAAATGTCAGCGATCGTTCATCATGGAGGGGCAGGAACGACAGGTGCAGCACTGCGATCCGGCGTTCCGATGGTTGTTACGCCTTTTATGGCCGATCAGCCGTTTTGGAGCGATCGTATGAATAAATTAGGTGTTGCTCCTTCCCCTATTCCTCACAAAGAAATGACAGCAGAAACCTTGGCAAGAGCAATTACTAAAGTAACAGAAGATGAAAGAATCAAAGCTCGATCTCGTCAATTGGGAGAGCAAATTCGTGCTGAAGATGGCATTGGCAATACTGTGAAACTCATCGATCGCTATTTGCAACGCAAACCAGAATCGAATTTAGTGCCTGCATGAGCCAAACGCACTTTTCTCAAAGCCTAAAAAATAGTGCCGTTATTCAAGCGATCGCTGCCGTTCTTGTTGCTCTCATCGCGATCGCTTTCGTTCCCATTTTGCTCAAATTCAGCGAGCAAGAATTAAGTCCGACTGCAACGGTTTTTCATCGTTTCTGGCTGGCAACGGTTATTTTGGGAGGATGGAACGGTCTCTCAAAGTTATGCAATCGCAGTGCGGAAACTGTCAGAAAACCTATGACTGGAGAGATGATGAAGCTACTGGGTCTGATGGGGCTTTTTTCAACATTAACTCACCTCTTTTGGACAATATCATTAACGCAAACGACAGTTGCAAATTCAGCATTAATGCACAATCTCTCGCCATTATTAACAATATTGGGAGCAAGGTTATTTTTTCAGCAACAATTTAACGTTCAATTTATTATTGGGGCGATCGCAGCGCTTGGAGGTGTTCTTTTTCTCGGTTGGGAAGACTTTGCCCTATCGAGTGGAAAATTTCAAGGAGATGCAATTGCACTTTTATCGGCGTTTTTTTTTGCAGGTTATCTACTGGCGATCGAAAAACTGAGTCTGTCTTTACCAGTAAAAAGCATTCTACTTTGGCGTTTTTTTCTGAATTCTTTATTCCTTTTTCCTTTTCTCTGGTGGAGTGAAGCTCTCTTATTTCCAAGTTCTGAACGCGGTTGGTTAGTGATTTTAACCTTGGCTTTAATTGCCATATTGGGTGAAAGTTTAGTGACATTTAGTCTCAAACAATTATCATCAGGATTAGTTTCCATTTTATTTATGCTCGATCCAGTTTTCGCATCGGTTTTCGCTTGGTTTATTTTTTCTGAGTCGCTCCCATTTACTGATATTCTCGCTTTCGCTGTTATCGTGGGTGGCATCTCCTTAGCGATCGCGGGAAAAAGCGGTATTAAAACTGTAGATTCTAATCCCTAGGAAGAGTTTGGCAGAAATCTGGTATTGTTGATATTGATGTATTGACTGAGGCTGCATAGTCATGTCTACTAAAATTTCTCCCCAAGAGTTTTATGATGATTTAGCATCAAATTATGAAGCTAAATTTTATTATGAAGATTCTTCATCAGCCGATCCGAAAAAGAGCGATGAAGCCAGAATTAATGCTCAATACGTGAATGAAGCGGCTCAAATATTTCATAAATACCATCGAGGTCAGCAAGGTAGTGTATTGGATATGGGATGTGGAACAGGTTTATTAAAAGATCATCTTGAGGGAACTTTTGAATACACAGGTATTGATGTTTCTCCTAAGATGCTTAATTTTGCTTCCCAACGAGGTTATCAAACAATTTGTCAGCCAGTTGAGCAAGTTCTTCCTACACTTTCAAACCAGTCATACGATTTCATTTTTGGGTTGAGTTCTTTGCTTTTTGTGAAAGATATTTATTCATTGTTAACAGAGATGAATAGAATTGCTCGTAAGTCAATTGTACTCAGTCTCGACGATCTCACAGAGGACTATATCAGGGATTTTGTTGTTACTGCTTATAATCATGCTGGAATTTCTATCCCCAAGGCTAAAGAAGATTACAAAATCCGGGGTTGGACTTCTTTAACGACGGGAATCACGATTCAAACGCGGATGATTTATATTGAAAAAACTTGAGATTTCACGAGAGGCAATTTTCTCGATCGAGGAAAAAGTAACGCGATCGCTGTAATTGTTGCTGGATCTTTCCACACCTCACTTTACAATCCAGGGAGAGAAAAAACAACCATGCGCGATCGCAATTCTGTCAATGCGATAAATTCATAGAGGGAAATATTTTGTAACAAAATTTACAAAATTCTCCCTTTGTTCCCCATAATCTGAACGACGAAAGATAGCCACAATCATTGTTGGTTTAACAAAACTGTATTCCCCACCGGGACTCGAGCGGCCACTGTCCGAGGATAAATTTATGGTAACTACAAGCAAACCCCCAACAAAACTCAATAAATTCGAAAAATATAAAGCAGAAAAAGACGGACTCAGCGTGAAAGATGAAATCGAGCATTTTGCTCGCGTCGGTTGGGAAGCCGTCGATAAGACCGACTTAGAACAACGCTTAAAATGGCTCGGCATTTTCTACCGTCCCGTGACTCCCGGTAAATTTATGTTTCGCTTGCGGACTCCCAATGGGGTTGTATCCGGCCAAGGAATGCGGGTTTTAGCCGAAATCGTACAACGTTACGGCGATGATGGCAGTGCAGACATCACCACCCGTCAAAATCTACAACTGAGGGGGGTGCGCTTGGAAGATATGCCGGAAATTTTCCGCAAGTTGGAGACAGTGGACATCACTTCCATGCAGTCGGGAATGGACAACGTTCGCAATATTACCGGCTCCCCCATTTCCGGGATCGATGGCGACGAACTCATCGATACGCGGGAGTTGGTACAAAAAGTCCAAGATGCCATTACCAACAAGGGAGAGGGGAATTATGCGTTTACCAATCTACCCCGCAAATTTAACATTGCCCTTGAAGGGGGGCGAGATAATTCCGTTCATGCAGAGATTAACGATATCGCTTTTGTTCCCGCCTATCGAGAAGGAGAGTTAGGCTTTAACGTCCTCGTAGGCGGTTTCTTTTCTGCCAAGCGCTGTGCTTCAGCTGTTCCTCTCAATGCTTGGATTCCTCCCAACGAAGATGTTGTGACTTTATCCTGTGCCATTCTCTCGGTTTTTCGAGACAATGGCTCGAGAGCCAATCGTCAGAAATCTCGCCTAATGTGGTTGATTGATGAATGGGGAATGGATAAGTTTCGAGCAGAAGTCGAAATAGCTTTTGGTAAAGAACTTTTATCGGCTGCCCCGAAAGATGAAATTGACTGGGATAAACGGGATTGTTTGGGGATTCACCCACAAAAACAAGCGGGATATAGTTATGTGGGTTTGCATATTCCCGTCGGTCGTTTTGATGCCGAAGGGATGTTTGAATTGGCGCGTTTGGCAGAAGTTTACGGTCAAGGAGAATTGCGCTTGACTGTCGAACAAAATGTCGTGATTCCTTATGTCGCCAATGAAAATATAGAAACCCTTTTAAGCGAACCTATCCTACAAAAATATGCCATTTCTCCCACTCCTCTAGTGCGATCGCTCGTCTCTTGTACGGGAAGTCAATTTTGTAAGTTTGCCCTCGTGGAAACCAAACAACGTGCTTTAAAAATCGCCCGCGATCTGGATGAAAAATTGGAGCTTGGCGATCGCGTTCGCATTCATTGGACGGGGTGTCCCAACTCTTGCGGACAGCCCCAAGTTGCCGATATTGGCCTAATGGGAACGAAAGTGCGTAAAGACGGCAAAACCCTAGAAGGAGTCGATCTTTATATGGGGGGGACTGTTGGCAAAGAGGCCAAACTCGGCACTTGCGTTCGTAAAGGCATTCCCTGTGACGAACTCCCCCAAATATTAGAAGAATTAATAATAGAAAAGTTTGGTGCAACCCCCAAATCTTGAACCCGATTGTTAACAGTTACCCAATTTCCGATAACTGATAACTGATAACTAATAACTGATACCACTTTCCTGAATGGGTAAACTCGGCGATCGCCGAGCTTTTTTTTGAACTTTTTACTTTCTTATGCAAAAAAAGAATTAATAAAATA
>JBCCVR010000183.1:0-15068 GCA_039194995.1 Cyanobacteria bacterium P01_E01_bin.42
ATTCCCTTGCAAGCATTCCCAAGCTACAGCTTTAATATCTTTTTGTACTTCACGATTATCCCATTGACGATCTTCCACAGCTTGATTAAGTTGATTGATATATTCAAACATTAAATCGGCAATATTGCAAGGCATATTGCTACTTATTTGGTTTTGCGATCTTTCTTCATATTTTGAAATTAAGACTTCTGCATATAGTTTAACGAAAAGGGCAGTTGTAGATCGCCCTTTATTACTTTTGATATCTTCTAGCAAATGACAAAGATCGCGACAGGCATTAAAAAATTCGACATTACTAAATAGTTCCAATGCTCGTTCTCCTCTTTCCTTCAGATAGCTTTCCATAAAGAAACTGAGTGTTTGCTTTTCTAAGCGACATGGGGAAATTTTACTCTTGATAAGATTACCGAATTTTTCTTCAAAACGAGAGGTAACAATTAAAGCATTTGCAGGAAATTGGGAATAGTCTGGACAAATCGCTTCTTGTGTTTTATTACTCAGTTCGGATAGGCGATCGACGATAACAAGAAGGCGCTTTTTTTGGAGTAAATTATTGAGGAGTTCATCGGGGATTGGGGTGCGATCGTTAATCAATTCTTGAAGTTGTCCTCGTACTGCTTCTAAAAATGGTTGTTCGATATCCAAAAAGTTTTCTTCTAAAAGTAAGGGAATCATTTTATGCTTGGCAATTCGTTCTGTACTGTTTTCAGACATACTCCATTGAGCAATTTGGCACGCAAGGCTTGTTTTTCCAATGCCTCCTTCTCCATAAATTAGCAAGCACGCACGAGCTTTATTAAATTCTGCTTGTAAATCTCTTCCGACAATCGAGTTTTTGATTTGTTGATTGTATTTAATTTGGAGAGGAATATAAATATGCCGCTCTTTCACTGTATTTTTTTCTTGAAAGCGTTCTCGTGCCGATTCAATATAGCGATCGATCCAAGCATCAAGAACCTTTGGACGATATGCAAACAATTGCGTCCATAAAATCCAACGCATAAATACTCGTAAACCTCCTAATTGAGAACCACCTTGTAACCTAAAAGCAAGAGGTAAACTATTATGGATTTTGAGTAACCACAAAGGACGCAGGCCAAACAAAATTACGTTTAGGACTGGTACTAAAATATATCCAAAGACAAGAAAAAGCCAAGGGTATTTATTGAGCCAGAGGAAGAAGCGATCGGCATAGCGAGAGTCCCGTTCTGTTTTAAGAGATTCAATTGCTTTTGCAACGGTTTCTCCTGAGTCATTTAGTGCTTTCTTATAATCTACAAACTCAGATTTGTACTGTTCTAAATATAACAATATTTTTTCGAGTTCTTGAATTCCTTGATTGAGATACGAAGTTGATGAATTTTTGAGATCGTCTTCAAAAATTTTAGCTAATGTTCGAGCTGCATTAGCTCGAACTCTACCATGTTCGTCATGATTGAAAACTTGAATTATTTCAGATACTTGGCCTTTTGAATTCTTACCCATTTCTCCTAATGAGGACAATGTAATTAAACGAACTTTCCACTCTGAGTCATCTAATAACTTTGTTAGCATCGGAATAGTGTCTTTAGCATCTTTACCAATTTGACCAAGAGATAGTGCTGCATTAGATCGAATTTCCCATTTTGATTCTTCAAGGTTTTCAGCAAGAATAGGGATTGCAGATTTTGCTTTTGAACCCATAGAACCTATAGCAGAAGCTGAATTTTGTCGAACTGTCCACGGTTCATTTTTATTCTCTAATATTTCAATAAGTACAGGCAGAGCTTCCTCATTATTCATCCCAATTTTGCTTAGAGCGGAAGCTGCATTTTGACGGACTAGCCAATGTTCTTTTTTATTTTTCAATATTTCAATAAGTGTAGGTAACGCATTTTTAGCATCTTGACCAATTTGACCGAGAGATAGCGCTGCATTAGTTTTAACTTCCGACCTTTCATTTTCATCTTCTAGTATTTTAATTAATAAAGGTACTACACTCTTTGTATTCGATCCAAAATTTGACAAAGAACCAACCAGATTTTGTCGAACTTGCCATTTAGGTTCATTTTCTAAAGTTTTAATTAAGGTATCAAGTATATTTTTTGTATTTGCAGCAGAAGCTCTTGAAATAAAGAGAGCACTATTTTGCCTGACTATATAATCTGGATCTTCTAAAAGATCGACAAATAGAGACAGAGTATTTTGGTGAACAGGTTGAATATCTCCAAGTGCTATTACAGAATTTCGCCGAACTATTTTATTGGGATTTTGAGAAGCATCTATAAGCGCATCAACAGCAGGCTCGTGAATTTTAGTTAAAGTTTTGATAGCATCAGAACTTATTTCATTCGGATATTCTAGTCCTTTTATCAATATGGGAATCAAATCTGAAGGTTCAACTCCAAGATGAACTAAAGCATAAGCAACTCCTAGTTCAAGATATCGGTTTTCTATCTCTGTATCTTGGTTTATATTGAATAAGGTTTGATGTAACTTCGCTATGGCTTTCTCTCTATTTTCAGACTTGAAATCAATTTTACCTAAAGCAATGCTAGCATTATATTGAACTATTTTTTTGTCATCTTGCAAAGCATTGAGTAATCCCTGAGTAACACCTTCTCGATCTAAACCAATTTCTCCAATTGCAAATGCTGCATTACGGCGTACTTCCCATGTTTTATCCTTGGCTAAAGTCTTCAAAAGACTTGGAATTGCTGCTTCAGCATTAATTCCGATTGTGTGTAAAATATGAATTGAATTAACACGAATAGATTGATTTCCATTCTCAATTGCTTTTATCAAATCTGGTACGGCTTTTACACCCATTTTTTCTAGAGAGTAAATTGCCTCTTGATATTTTTCGGGATCGCTTAACTGTTCGATCGCAGCCTTAATTTCAGTTTCTTCTGACTCTTGCGATCGCACCGGAGTCCCAAAAGATAACGATATGCTAACAATGGTAGTTACAACAAAGGTTAAAAAGAAGAACTTGCGTCGATTCTCAGGCATGGAACTAAAATACCAAAAATGTATCTCATCTAAGCATTGTCTACATTGTAACTCCGTATAATTTCGGAAAATACGAGAGGCAATCAATCTTATTATGTTTGCAATGACCTCTTAGCGGACACACCATGATTTTGCTACAATGAGCAATTAAATTAAGATTTGTGAGTCGGGAGAGTTAATTATGATAATCTCGCTGGAAATTACGCCGGAACTGGAAAATAAATTACGACAAACCGCAGCAAACAAAGGAACGACCCTCGAATCGTATCTCACCGATTTAATTCAACGCGATTTAATATCTCGTGAAGAGATTGGCATTAGTTTACCTAAAGACGAACTGAGAATTAAAAAACGCCGCTCAAAAGGCAGCGCAAAAGGCTTGATTACAATTTCTCCTGATTTTGACCGATCGCGAGAAGAGTTTCAAGTAAATAGAATCTGGTAGGCGATCGCAGCACAAAAACAACCGCGATCGCACTCCCAATCTTTTAGCCAACGGGTTGCAATGCCTGTAAAGACTCGCTGGAACTTACTTGAACTTTCCCGTCATCGTCTACATCGACTGTCACCCGATCGCCTGCCTCGATCTGTTTCCCTAAAATCGCCTCAGCTAAGCTATCTTCGAGGAAGCGCATGATTGCACGACGCAAGGGACGCGCCCCATAACTGGGATTGTATCCCGCACCCACGACCAAATCCATAAAACCGTCCGTCACTTCCAAGACGATATTTTGCTGTTCTTGCAGGCGATCGCGCACCTCTTTCAACAAAATAGCGGCAATTTCTTTGACTTCCGGTTTGGTCAACTGGCGGAACACGATAATCTCATCAATGCGGTTGAGAAATTCGGGACGAAAATACTGCTTCAGGTCGTCCATTACCTTTGTCCGGATGCGGTGATATTGCGCCTCTTTGGCATCATCCATCGACTCGAAACCCATGCCGCTACCACCTTTCTCGATCGCCTTCGATCCGAGGTTGGAGGTCATGATAATCAGGGTATTTTTAAAGTCTACCTTGCGTCCGCGCGCGTCTGTTAAATGCCCGTCATCCAGCATTTGCAGGAGTAAGTTAAACACGTCCGGATGTGCCTTTTCAATTTCATCGAACAGGACGATAGAATAGGGTTTGCGCCGTACCGCTTCCGTGAGTTGTCCCCCTTCGTCGTAACCGATGAAACCGGGAGCCGCACCGATCAGTTTCGATGTGGTGTGAGGCTCCATAAATTCCGACATATCCACCCGGATGAGATGGTCTTCCGAACCGAAGAGGAACTTGGCCAACGCCTTCGATAATTCGGTTTTGCCAACTCCTGTTGGACCGGAGAAAATAAAACTGGCAATGGGGCGATCGCGACCCCCCATCCCCGTGCGCGATCGCCGTACCGCCCGAGCCACGGCGGAAACCGCTTCTTCTTGACCGATAATCCGTTCGTGCAGTTGTGCTTCGAGGTGCAACAACATTTCCGACTCGGTTTCCGCCAACTTAATCACGGGAACACCCGTCCAAGTGGAGACAATTTGAGCGATTTCCTCCTCATCGACAATGGTCGGGACTGCCTCCGCTTCTGGGTTAAATTTTTGCTGGCGAGAGTAGCGCACCCGCACCCGAGAACCCGCTTCGTCAATCACGTCGATCGCCTTGTCGGGGAGGAAGCGATCGTTAATGTAGCGATCGGCTAAATTCGCCGCTGCCGTCAGTGCCTTATCGGTAATGGTGACGCGATGGTGTTTTTCGTAGCTCGATCGCAGTCCCCGCAAAATCTCCACGGTTTCTTCTACCGAAGGCTCTCCCACGAGAACTTGCTGAAAGCGCCGTTCTAAAGCTGCATCCCGTTCGATATGCTTGCGATACTCATCAAGGGTCGTTGCTCCCAAACATTGCAACTCACCCCGTGCTAAAGCAGGTTTCAGCATACTGGCTGCATCTACGCCACCGCCGATCGCCCCCGTGCCGATGAGATTGTGAATTTCGTCAATCACTAAAATAATATTGCCCGCTTTCTTCACTTCTTCCACAACGGTTTTCAAGCGTTCCTCAAATTCCCCTCGGAAGCGAGTCCCTGCCATTAACGCCGCCATATCGAGGGCAATCACTTCTTTGCCCCTGACCAACTCCGGTACGTCATCTCTGGCGATGCGCTGGGCCAAACCTTCCGCGATCGCGGTTTTCCCTACCCCCGGTTCTCCCACTAAAACGGGGTTATTTTTCGTGCGACGACCGAGAATTTGTAAGACCCGTTCCACCTCGTTATTGCGTCCCACCATGGGATCGAGTTTGTCTTGCCGAGCCAGTGCCGTTAAATTGGTGCTGAAATCGGCTAAATTGGCGGGAACGTCTCGCGTGCCGCCAAAAACTCCCGTTTCTGGGTCGATACTCGCCCCGGCTGCCGCCGTTTCGCCCATGCGGCGAACGAGTTCCGTGCGGAGTTCTTCGCGATCGATGCCGAGTTGCTGCAAGACTTTAATGGCAACGCTCTCTTGTTCCTTGGCCAGAGCTAATAATAAATGTTCCGTGCCAATATAGGTATGCCCCATTTGTCTCGCTTCATCAAAAGCGTGTTCGAAGACTTTTTTCGCTTTTGGAGTAAAAGGGAGATTGGGGGGGACATAACCGGGACCTCGACCGATGTAGCGTTCGACGGCGGCTCTAGCCGCTTTTAGGGTGACACCCATATCCCGCAGCACGCGGGCGGCGAGGGCGTTTCCTTCACCAATTAAACCTAAGAGTAATTGTTCCGTACCGACGAGATTGTGGCCCGTGCGGCGAGCCTCTTCTTGCGCCAGCATAACAGCTTTAATAGCGGTATCTGCAAAATGTTCAAACATAGGATTTTCGGGATTTAAGTTAAGAAATGGTGACTATTTTTTACTTGCTGGTTTTACTCTAACGATCCCGGAAGATCGCGAAAAGTCGAATCATCCGTATAGTAACGGTAGGGTTGAAAAAGAAGAGAACGAAAGAATCCACATGACAGAAGCAAAACTAGACATCTTTCTGGTACTGTGATGTTTGTTCGATCGCGCCGGGTTGGGAAGTAATAATCGGTAAACTAGGTCGGTAAATGGGGGCTTTCAGCCCACAGTTCCTTACAAGATTCGGAGTTGGAATATTGACTGCTGGTTCGAAATTGCGATAGCTGCTTCTATTGTACCCGCACTCTTGGTTGACTGTAGAAAAATTAAGGGAATTTCTTGAATTGTTGTCTCTACATTATGGACTGTACAGAAGAGACAATTTTGGGTTTGGGGTGGGTGGTTGGGGGATTGCTCGTTGCTTGAGAATATTTTGCCCGCAATTCTCGGACTTTCCGAGGGCAAAGAGCGATCGCCGGCAGGGGAATCGCTTCTACGGCAGCCACTTGGGGTTAAAACCGATAAACGGTAACTCTGCCAATTGCGGCGGCGCATCGGCTTCATCGAGGGAAGCGGGAGGAATCAATAACCACAGTTTGCCCGAGGCGATCGCTTCCCCAGAATTCGCTTTCAGAACATTTTCCTCTAACCTTTGATCGACAAGGATTTGATCGAAAAGCAGTCCCAAGGTATCGGGGGAAAGACTGAAATTTATGTCTTGATATTGGGGTAAAGTTGTCAGAGGAACAACGTTTTTGCTGTCGAGATCGATCGCTGCAATGTAAGGCTGTTCGACATATAGCTCTCCTTCAATTAAATTGGTTAGCACGCAGTAAAGACGATCCCCTGAAGCAGCAAATTGACAGTTGACAATCGAGCCGTTTTTATTAAAAATCTCTTCTTCGCGCCCCTGATTATTGACTAAATAGAGTGACTGTGTTCTCGCCAAATCGGGATTGTTACGCTTAAAATCCACCATTGCGGCTGATATCCCATCGGGGGTAAAAGCCAAAACTCTCCCAAACTGGGCAAAAAAGCCGATAGGTTCTGCATCCGATTCGGGCGAGAGAAGCGCAACCCCTTCTCCTTGGAGGTTGGCGATGGTTTGATTATCTGGGGCGATACGAAATTCACCTTCGGAGGAATTGTTGAGAGGAATGGGGGAATTATCACCGCGAATCACCCATAATCGATTCGGTTCTAGGGGGTTTTCTCGCTTTGCACGCTGCACTACCAACATATTGCCATTTTCTGAGAGATCGAAGCCGCGAATTTGATACTCTTCGTTATCCAAAATTAGCTCGATTTGTCCGGCTAGGGCGCGATCGCTTTCCCGGCGATCCTCGGAAAGCCCAGTGGAGACGCGATAGAGTTTTTGCTCGAGCAACCCGTCTCTGGTAACTTGGCGATCGGCAGCACCGAAAAGAATGTGTTTGCCGTCCGGATAGGGTTCAAAGTCGGTAATAACCAGACGGGGGGGAGTTAGGACAATTTCTTCCTGTCGGGTGAAGTTGTAGAGAATGAGGCGACCTCTCTTATCTCCTTCCAAGCCGATGTAGGCAAAAATGCGATCGGGGGTGCTGAATTCTGCTTGGAAGGGTTGCAAGCGTTTGCCCGGGCGATCGCTGCCTTGAAATTTTTCCGTTGCCCCTTGCAGTTCGACGCGATAGGTATTACCGTAGGGTGCCGGAAAATCGGGAGTATAAGCCATTCTCCGCCCCGCCCAACTGAATTTTCCCGGCAGGGGGTTGTCTGCTTCGGGTTGTTCTAGCAGGGTGATTTTCAGGTTGTTGACGACGCTTTCTCGAGCCATAGGACGGCTGAATTTCATCACAAAAGCCCGATCGCGCACGTCAACCACGCGATCGCCCCAAGTGAATTCCCGTACTTTCGGTCCGGTTTCGATCAAGCAGCGATCGCCCCAGCACAACCAGCCCCCCAAAATTAATAAAGCCGCCGCGTCGGAAAGAATGATAATGGTAGTAATGGAAACGCGATCGATCGCGTATAAATCAATAAATTGTTTTTTCATTGTTATTGGTTATTAGTTATTGATTATTGGTTATTGATAGCCAAACAACGAAATTAAAATTCATAAGGGTCGCGAGGAGTCTCAATTTGTTTCACATCTACTGTATTAATCACTAATCTACGTTCTCCGTTGAGTTCTTCGGTTGCCATGATGCCTTGGATTTCTAACCAACTATCTGGAGGGAATTGATCTCGAGTCGAGGGGAGTTGCACGGGGAGTCCAACGGGGTAAGCATCCACGGCACAACAGGTAATCACAAAACGGGAAATGAGTAAATAATTATCGGGTAGACCGTCTAGATGCACGACAAAACCCGTGACATTGACGGGCAAATCCGTATAGGCATCGGGTTCCGGATAGGCATTGAGGGTGCGAATCCAATCCATGAGAGAGCGATCTTCGGGCCGAATGGTGGCAGCAAAGGATTGGACTTGGGTGCGGGTAAAGGGCAAGGATTCTGTAATACCTCGCTGTAGGGCGGTATCACTGGCTAAAATTTTAGGCGGGATGATGAGTCCGGCGATCGCCGCGATCGCTAATAATCCCGTAGCAACGCCGGGAGGAAAGAGGGTAATATGCCGTACATCCGATTCTTTTTTCCCGCCGCGTCGAAGTTGCTTGATGAGTTGCCAAGTTCTAACGAGACTCAGGGCAATGAGCAGGATTCCGGAAATTAAAACTAGGGCGAAATAGTTGGGATGAATGAGTAATTGCAGTTGACCCGTCAAGCGATATTTCACCATTAATAAGCCCCAGTTCAACAGGGCAAAGACATCAAACCACGGTAATAATTGCGTATAAAACGTTTTAAAATTGAAGGAATTTTTGCCATTTTTTGGCGGACGGGGTGAAGATGGTGTTTTTCCAGTCCGGTTAGATAGGCGATTTTTTAATTTTTTGAAATTCTGCATAGCGATTACTCGTGACCCACTACGGATTACTCCCTCGGGTTCAGAAAAAATAACTGTATGACAGGGTTAAAACAAACGCCATTTGTGCGGCGATCGCAAACAAATACATGATAATTCGCGGTTTAAAAATCGAGAGCATCAAGCCGACCGCTTTGATATCGATCATGGGACCAAATACTAAGAAAGCGAGGAGAGAACCCGTGGTAAAAGCCGAGGCAAAAGCCAGCACGAAAAAGGCATCAACGGTGGAACAAATCGACACGACGGCAGCTAAAACCATCATGGCAATAATGGAGGTAATCGGGTCTTGTCCCCAATTTAAAATCAATTCTCGCGGGGCTAACACTTGAATACCCGAAGCGATCGCACTTCCTACCACTAACATTCCCCCCAATTCTCGAATTTCTTGAATGGCATTGTCGAGAAAGAGGCGAACTTTTTCGGGATCGAGACTTTTTGTTTTTTCTTTTTTGAATTGAGTCGCCAATTTTGCCTCTTCCATGAGGACAGGTATTCCCGATTGGTCTAATAAGAATGTTCCCGATCGCAGGAGAGGAGGGGCTTTTTTGTCTTCGCGATCCATGCGAGAAAACGCATTTTGAATATTGATTGCCCGCTTGGCCAATTCAGGCTGCATCAAGGGTCTGGGGTCTTTCTGAAAGCTGAAAATCCAGCCGATCGTTGTCGCGATAATTAAGGAGAAAATGACCCGCCAAAGGACGATTTCCGGCTGATCGCGAAAGGCAACCCAAGTAGACCAAATCACAATCGGGTTAATCGTCGGGGCGGCTAGCAAAAAGCCGATCGCAACCGCAGTCGGCGCGCCTTGGGTCAGTAAACGCCGCGCAACGGGGACATTACCGCATTCGCAGACTGGGAATAAAAAGCCGACGCAACTGCCGACAAATGCCCCAAGAAGGGGACTACGCGGCATTTTAGCGACCAATTGCCGTTCATCCACAAAAAACAGCAAGGCACTAGAAAGCAGTACCCCCAGCAATAAAAAGGGTATGGCTTCCACCAGCAAGCTGAGAAAGAGCGTAAAAGCGTTATACAGTTGGCTCATCGACAGGGTTTAGGTGTGAGGATGCCCGCGATCGGGGCGTGAGGTGGAATCTTGAGAGGATTCCTGTAGGTGTGTTCTTTATTTTACAGATGCAGGGGCAATTTGAAGCGTTGGCGGACAAATTAACAAGGGTGTTTTGTGGGAAATTCGCATTCTTTTCCTCAATAAAATTACGGGGATCGAAGCGATCGGGAGAAATATTTCTTAATTGGGTAGCTCATTGTTGCCTGCGATCGCATTACTCTAGGGAAAGTTGCTATCTTAGCAAAGAGAAAGGCAAATTGGATCGCGTAGGGTGCAGTTAGCGACAGCGTAACGCACCGCCATCCCTCTCAAGAAAGATGATTAAAAGTCTAACACCAGAACAAGAAGCACTCATTACCGTTTATTGCGAGAAGTGGCGCAAGATTGCTTTTTCTACAGATACGATCAATTTTGATAAAGCCGCTAGCGTAGTATTTACTCTATATGAAAGACTAGGGCTTAAAAAACCTAAAGTTATTTTCTTTGAAAGTCCAAAATTAGTATGCGATGAATGGGAAGAACGATGGAAAACTGAAAATACTTTAATCAACCTAAATATACGTATTAAATGGCATCCATTATATCCTTACTATGCAAGTTATATATTTATGAAATTTGTTCACAATATATTGAAGAAACTTTTTAAGCTAGATATATTTCAAAATCAATTGGAAATATATGAGGGTCAAGTTTCTGTACTGAATTGTTTGCATTCATGTTTCCAAGACCAGATCGATAGTAAATTTTATGAGTATCTATGGAATCAAATCCATTATAGTGTTGTGGATACGTTTGCCATTGAGGCCTATATCGCAGAGGAAATTTGGTATGACTTTTATACTTTTAACAGAACAATCCGACCGGATTCTATGAGATATGATGCTGCTTTATTTGATTTTTGTATTTCTATTTTAGGGTGCAAGTATCCTGAAATAGAATGGAACATTATAAAAGATTTATTTGAGTTTTGTGGATGGATTTATCCAATGGAAGATATTTGCTGTTTAAGCAATCGTCCCTCTATTGTTTCTCTCGATCGCGATCGACTTCTTCATGCAGAAGGACAACCCGCTATTCAGTATCGCGATGGTTCGGGTTTGTATTATTCTCATGGGGATGTACTGCCTGAAGAAATTTCCTGAAAAATACAAAAGAATTCCTCTTTTATGCTTATTCACGCATTTACACTAATCAAAATATTGCTGTTATTCCTAAAAGTGAACTCACGAAGATTCGCTACCGATCGCCTCGATCGCTTCTTCTAACGCGATCGCCGCATGAGTCCAATGAGTTCCCCCCTGACAAAACACCAAATAGGGTTCTCGCAAAGGACCATCTGCGGAAAACTCCAAGGTACTGCCATCGATAAACGTTCCCCCAGCCATGACTAAATCGCTTTCATAGCCCGGCATTGCCGCCGGAATGGGGTCGAGATAAGAGCCGATGGGAGAGACCTTTTGCAGTGCCTTACAGAACGCAATCAGCTTATTGGGAGAATCCAATTGTATCGCTTGAATAATATCCCGACGCGGCACTAAAGGTTTGGGATTGACGGGGTAGCCCAATTTATCAAAAACCAACGCAATTAAATGGCTGCTTTTAACCGCCTCTCCTACCATCTGAGGGGCTAAAAATAACCCTTGAAAGAGGAGACGATTTTGATTAAAAGTTGCCCCCCCTTCGCTACCAATTCCCGGTACGGTCAAGCGACAGGCTGCTAATTCTACTAACTCCTCTCGCCCCGCGATATATCCTCCTCCAGTGGCGATCGTTCCCCCCGGATTTTTAATCAGAGAACCGGCAATTAAATCCGCCCCTACTGCCGTTGGTTCTCGTTCTTCAATAAACTCCCCATAACAATTATCGACCAAACAAATCGTCTCGGAATTTTGTTCTTTGACCAAACCGATGATGCG
Source organism: Cyanobacteria bacterium P01_E01_bin.42 (assembly GCA_039194995.1). Taxonomy (GTDB): domain Bacteria; phylum Cyanobacteriota; class Cyanobacteriia; order Cyanobacteriales; family Spirulinaceae; genus CCY15215. The sequence goes on from JBCCVR010000183.1 coordinate 11,796, forward strand.
TTCGATCTCGGCGATCGACAAACTTTGTCGCCAAGAATAACCGCACGATCGCTGAATGAAAACCAGCTTTGTATTGTGCCAAATGGCTGCCCTCAACGCATCCCAATCAATTCCCCCTTCTCGGGTGAGTTCCACTTGGCGATAACTGATGCCAAAATCCAAGAGGGAACCGTGACCCTTACCCCGCAGGCCGATGACTTCTTCCAACGTATCGTAGGGTTGCCCCGCTACCGAGAGCATTTCATCCCCCGGACGCAACACCCCAAATAACCCCGCCGCGATCGCGTGGGTTCCCGATACGAATTGGACGCGCACCGCCGCCGCTTCCGCCCCCATTACCTCGGCAAAAACGCGATCGAGGGTTTCCCGACCCAGATCGCCGTGACCGTAACCGCTTACCCCGGCAAAATGATGAACCCCGACCCGATGATGGCGAAAAGCGGTCAAAACTTTGTCGAGATTTTGCTTAACTCGTGCATCAATGCCCCAAAATATCGGTGCGAGTTCCTTTTCGGCTTCTCGAAGAACTTTTAAATCCGTCATCATGAGTTCTCAAATTACCAATGCCAGACTTGTTCGGCAAATCCCAAACGAGACAAAATAAAGATTGCCTTATCATCTCCCAGTCAATTCTCGGCTTGAATGCCGTAAAACCTCGATACAATCTGCCGATCGCCGATGTGATGCCAAAATATCCCTTTAAGAAAACTTTCCGATTTTTGCGATCGATTGCCGCGATCGCAACCCTGTTTTTGCCCAAAAAACTGTAGCCCACAAACTTTTTTAGCGATTTGACTTGACCCGAGGGACGATTCCAGAAACAATCAGGAACAGTACCCTTTTTGTTTCCATAGCATCTTTAATGATTTATTTCACTGTTTGAAATATAAATTTACATTATAATCGAGTTAAGGACTCTGGCTTGGGAATTACAGAGGTCTACTTTTCGTATTGTCGAGTTTTTAGGTTACTGCATGACTGTTGCGACATCAAAGAATTTGCCTTGGGATTGGACGGTGATTATCTATATGGGATCCCTTCATCTTTTGGCGTTGTTGGCTTTTCTTCCGGGAAATTTTAGCTGGAAGGCCGTGGGCATTGCGGCGATCCTGCATTGGATTACGGGCGGTTTGGGCATTACATTAGGATTTCATCGTCTTGTGACCCATCGCAGCTTTGAGACTCCAAAGTGGTTGGAGTATTTTTTTGCTTTCTGCGGTACCTTGGCTTGTCAGGGGGGAGTGATCGAGTGGGTTGGCTTACACCGCATTCACCATAAACATTCCGATACGGGTGAAGATCCCCACGATTCCAATGCCGGATTTTGGTGGAGTCACATGGACTGGATGCTGCACCACATTCCCGCCGATGAAGATATCCCCCGCTATACAAAGGATATTATCAACGATCCGGTTTACCAATTTTTAGATAAGTTTTTTATTCCCATTCAAGTCGTTCTCGGTTTGCTTCTCTATTGGTGGGGGGGTTGGTCGTTTGTAGTTTGGGGGGTTTTTGCCCGTTTGGTGATTGTCTTCCACTGCACTTGGTTTGTCAACAGCGCCACCCATATGTTTGGCTATCGCACCTTTGATTCTAAGGATGCTTCTCGCAATTGCTGGTGGGTAGCTTTAGTTACCTACGGAGAAGGCTGGCACAACAATCATCATGCTTATCAATATTCTGCCCGTCACGGCTTGAAATGGTGGGAAATCGACCTGACATGGATGACGATTCGCCTCTTGCAAATTTTAGGTTTGGCGAAGAAAGTCAAACTCATCCCGACTGAAGCCCTCGCGAGTGGGGAAAGTTAGCAGATAAGTCAATTTTCCGAACAAAATAGGCGATTGCACTATCCCATTAACGGATGTTGCGATCGCTTTTGGTTTGAGGTTTATTTGCCCAAGTAACGAGAGGCCAGTTGCATGGCATCGGCAATATCCACATCCCCATCCCCGTCCGCATCGAGAAAGGCTGTCAAAACGTCGTTATTTTGGGGATCGCTGAGATTCGTGCCCGATTGGAGAAATTGCAAGACCAAAGGCACTAAGCTGGGTAACATGGCTTGAATCATTGAAGCCGATAAGCCCGTTTTGGCTTCCACTTCCCCCGCAATTTGGTTCACTTGCGCGTTAGAAAATAACATTTGCACCACTTGCAGGCTGGGACTCGTGCCGCTAAATTGATTGACGATCGCTTGCACGCTGTTTTCGCCCTCGTTGGTGCGTTTGTCCTGCAAGCTCGAGCGCACGTGTTGTCCCACGATGGACATGGCGGATTGTAAGTTTTCAGGGTTGGCTTGATTGGCTTGACTCAGGCTTTGGACGGTGTTGAGAATTGCCCCGAGACCGTCGGGACTGGCTGAACGATCGGGATTGTCGATCGCGCCGAGAATCGCGTTAAATAAACTCATTTCGGTGATTGGCTATGGTTTCTTTGCGATCGATTATCCGCTATGACCCATCCCTTTCCATCGTGAATTCCTCTCCAATTAGGAAAAATTCACAAATCAAAATTCACAAATCGAAAATTCGCGCATTAAATACTCAACGCGCGAACTTTTAAAGACTTTTGAAAGTTTATCGAAAGCGGGACAGGAGGGATTCGAACCCCCGACAAACCCTGTAACCCTTGATTTTGCGTTGTTTCAGCGTTACCCACTTGCCCAAACCGAGCAAGATTGAGTAAAAAATGAGTAACACCAAAACACCCCAAAATCAAGGGTTACAGGACAAACAGAACGAATATACTGGCTATGTTCACTTGCTAGAAGTTCTTAAAGAATGTCAAAAAAAGCAACCTAAAACTGTATCCCTGAAACGACAAGGAACAAAGCACCTTTACTTGCAATTCATCTTCCCTGATACTGGAAAACGTTCTACAAAGCCTTGTAACGTGAAATTCACCGAAGAAGGCATCCACGACGCATTACGCAAGGCTAAGCTCGTTAAATCAGCGTTATTGCGATATGACGACCCTGACGATTTCTGGATGTGGTACAACGAGATAATCCTTGAAAAGAAAGAACGAGAAGTAAATTCGATTACCTATCAAGAAATCTTTGAAGCGCTAGAGAAGGAGTATTTTAATGGATACAACAAGAATACAAAGCGTAAACGTTCTCGTGATATTCCGAACGATATTCAAACATTTGACAAATATTACGGAATGCTAGCCAAGCGCTTTACGAAACTAAAAATTAATATTGCAAAATCTCCAAACTGGGATGACTTTGAGAAAGTTTTGTTCGATTGGGAGCAAGGTACAAAGAAATTC
>JBCCVR010000184.1:0-14874 GCA_039194995.1 Cyanobacteria bacterium P01_E01_bin.42
ACCCCAAACCCAAACCCAACTCCTCCAACCACAATCTTCCCTCCTCTAGCTCCAATTCCTCGTATTGACTCGCTTGCAAAGCATCTCCAGATGAGAATCGCAAACGACATAATAAGGAACTTGTAAAATTTCCTCATAAACCTCCCATTTCGTCGGTCGGATTTCTTCCTTTCGCTCGCTTTTGCTCAAATCTTCATCTTCTGTACCCGGAGAAGCCAATTCTACCACCAAAAAAGGACTGACTCGCTCTTGCCAAATCACATAACTCAAACGCAACTCTTGTAAATTCCCACTAGGTCTCGCCCCCAACACCAAGAACCAATCCGGTCTCTTGTACCATTGCGTATGCTCGCGATCGCGCAAGCGGAATCGGGCGGTTGTGGAAATACGAAGCATTCGCCACAAACCTAGATGGGCTAAAGGTAGCGAGGGTACAACAAAGTGCCACGAAATCGCTGAAACTCTTGCACGGCAAGAGCCTCAGAAAAATTTTTCTTATAATGCACGTTAGTCTGCATCTAATTAAATCAAGTTGAATATAGCAATAATGACCAACTTTGCTTGTTTATTGGAAATCCATGCCAATGAGCTGTATCCTTGTCCCAAGGTAACGACTCTCCTACAAACCTACACACAAGCATCAGATGCAGAAGCAATAGAAGCATTGATAATATTGATAATGGATAAGCGTTGGCAATTGGTAGTGGGTTGTCTCGATTATGAAGAAGCCCCCCTTTCGCAAGCAACATTAGTAAGATTTAGACAGAGATTGATTGCCCAACGAGAGAAATTTAGCCTTGGGGATGGTGTTGGGAGTGTTATCAGAGATAGAAAGCTACTTGGAGTCAGAGCCAGAAATGCAGTGCCATCCAGAGATTTATACGAACATGGAAACGGCTCAAAAAATCCTCGCTCAAGATGTGGAAGTAGACGAACATGGAGAAATCAAACTGCGAAAAGGAGTTGCCAAAAATCGACGCATTGCCATTGAAGACGAGGAGATGCGACACGGACGCAAAAGCCGAACCCAAAAGTTTAATGGTTATAAACGCCATATTTTCAAGGACTTAGATACAGGTACTGATGGGATAAAAAGCAGTTAAAATTGAACCTGCAATTAAAGCTAAGGTGGGAAAACCTGCACTCATCCAACGAATCGCAGTAATAGCTAACTCAGGTTGTACGGGATTAACATTTTCAGCAGAACCCGCAACGAATCCCGACCAATCGAGAACAAAACCCACTAAAAATAAGGCGATCGCAACACCCAACTTTTGCAACTGAACCAAAAAGCCATAAAAAATCCCTTCTCTTCTTTGTCCGCTTTTGAGTTCGTCTAGATCGATCGCATCGGGCAACATTGCCCAAGGTACGAGATAAGCGATCGCAATCCCCAAATCGCATCAAAAACGATCTAGATAATAGACTCCCAGGAATACTAAAACACGCCTTGGAAGGTTTTGAAATTTGCTGACGGAACATCAAGGGTTTTCGTCCATGTCCAAGGATGTCTGCGATCGCTGAAACCCTGAAATTATGATTCTTTCGTTGTTAACCTTCCAAGTAAAGAACATTAATCTTGTTTTCTGTCAATGCGTAACTTCTGAGAATTTTTATATTTCTTAAGCTCAATTTCCGAGTTTATACGTATTCCTTCCTTAACCCCTATTAATTTATCCTTAAATTTGCATGCGTTTACCATTATTGATAATGCAATATGCTGTAGCCGATGGCGGTTTCTTACCATCTGACCCAAATGCTCCTACTACCCTACCGGAAGCATTGGAAAGGGCTGCCTTCTACACTCCTACTAAAGGATTAATCTCCATCCAGTCCGATGGAAGCGAACTCTCTCAATCGTATCAGGATTTACTAGAAGAAGCCCAGCACATTATGGCTGGCTTGAGAAAGTTAGGCTTGAAACCCCAAGACAAAGTAATTTTTCAACTAGACCTCAATCGAGACTTTATTGCCGCCTTCTGGGGCTGCATTTTAGGAGGCTTTGTTCCAGTACCTCTATCAACATCCCCAAGCTATGAGGAAACCAACAGCATCATTAACAAGCTCCTGAATGCTTGGCAGATGTTAGAGAAACCTATTATCCTGACCAGCGTTAGACTCGCATCAGCAGTTGATTCCCTGTCACAGCATTTTAATTTAAAAGATTGGCAAGTTAGGGCGATCGAGGATTTACGAAGCAACAAACCCGACCTTAACTACCACCCTAGCAAACCCGATGACTTGGCACTTTTAGTGCTAACTTCTGGAAGTACCGGAATGCCAAAAGCCGTAATGTTGAGTCATCGTAATATCCTGAGCTGCGTTGAAGGGATAAAGATTAGACATCGTTATACAGCAACAGATATTTCTTTTAATTGGCTTCCTGTAGATCATGTTGGTAGCTTGTTGATGTTCCACGTTAGGGATATTTACCTCTGCTGTCAACAGATTCACGCGCCGATTGAATATATTCTTAGCAATCCAGTCAAATGGATAGATTTTTTAGATTATTATCGCGTCACTGTTACTTGGGCCCCAAACTTTGCATATAGTTTAGTAAACGCCAAAGCAGAAATCGTTAACCAAGGAAACTGGGATTTATCTTCCGTTCGCTACATTATCAACGGTGCTGAAGCAATCGTGGATAAAACAGCACGGGATTTTATGACACTGCTCTCTCCTCATAAACTGTCTAAAAATGCCATGCAACCTGCTTGGGGAATGTCAGAAACATCTTCTGGTGTCGTGTTTTGCGATCGCTATACTTGGGAAGGAGACCGGGAAGATACCAGCTTTGTTAACTTGGGAAATCCCATTGCTGGAGTATCGCTACGGGTTGTTGACGATCGCGATCGTATTGTAGCAGAAGGAACAATCGGTCGGTTGCAAGTTAAAGGATTAACAGTCACTCGGGGTTATTACAACAACCCCCAACAAAATCAAGAAGCCTTTACTCCCGATGGTTGGTTCAATACGGGAGACTTAGGCTTCATCAAAAATGGGGAAATGACCATTACCGGACGCGCAAAAGATGTCATTATTGTTAACGGGATCAATTACTACTGCCATGAAATAGAAGCTGTCGTTGAGGAAGTAGAAGGCGTAAATGTTTCTTATACCGCCGCCTGTGGGGTAAAGAAAGAAACAGAAGCAACAGAGCAATTAGCAATTTTCTTTAATTGCGATCTGGTTATCGATCTGCCTATTTTGGATTTATTAAAAACTATCCGCGATCGCGTTATTAGTTATTGTGGAATTAATCCAGACTATTTAATTCCTGTAGAAAAAAATGCCCTTCCCAAAACAAGTATAGGCAAAATTCAACGTTCTCCTTTAACTCAGCGATTTCAAGATGGAGAATTTGAGCAGATTGTCAGCAAAATAGAAACCCTTTTTCGTTCTCGTTTCTCGATCGATGCTGGAGAATTTAAAAAACAGTTGATTGAGATTTGGCAAGAGATTTTAAAACAAAATACTGTCGGGACACAAGATAACTTTTTTGAATTAGGAGGAACTTCCCTATCCTTACTTCAGGTTCAACAAAAAATAGGCGAAAAACTCGGTTATAACTTAGGGATTACGGATTTCTTTCGCTATCCTACGATTAATTCCCTTGTTAACTATTTAATACCTCAAGAAAATACCAAAGTAAGCCCCAGAAAAACTCGCAAAATCAAGCACCAAGCTGTAGCTATTATCGGGATGGCCGGCCGCTTTCCGGGAGCAAAAAATGTAACGGAATTTTGGCATAATCTGACATTGGGAAAAGAATCGATCGCCTTTTTTAGCGAAGCAGAACTTTTAGCCTCTGGGGTCGATTCAAATTTAGTCAAAAATCCCAATTATGTAAAAGCCAGCCCGATATTAGATGATATTGAAAAGTTTGATGCTGACTTTTTCAGTTATAGGGCAAAAGAAGCTGAATTACTAGATCCTCAGCAACGTCTTTTACTCGAATGTGCTTGGGAAAGTCTAGAAGACGCTGGATATGACCCCTTAACATATGATGGGGCGATCGCCCTTTATGCGGGAGCAGTCATGGATACCTATTTACTCAACAATATTTATCCAAATCGCCATAAACTAGACCCCAACGACACCCTAAATCCGATAACCATTGATTCTTTAGGTGGTTTTCAAATGATGGTTGCCAATGATAAAGATTATTTGACGAGCAGAATATCTTATAAACTGAATTTGACCGGTCCGAGTATTAACGTTCAAACCGCTTGTTCGACCTCTTTGGCAGCAGTTCATTTAGCAATTCAAAATTTATTAGATGGATCGTGCGATCTGGCAATGGCGGGTGGAGTTTCTGTGCAAGTTCCTCAGACAATCGGACATTTATACCAAGAAGGAATGATTTTATCTCCTGATGGTCATTGTCGCGCTTTCGATGCCCGAGCGCAAGGCACGATTTTTGGGAGTGGGGTGGGATTAGTCGTCTTAAAACCTTTAGAAATGGCATTACAAGACCGAGATTGCATCTATGCTGTAATTAAAGGTTCGGCAATTAGTAATGATGGCGGCTCCAAAGTGAATTATTTTGCCCCGAATGGAGAAGGACAAACTCGAGCAGCAGCAGAAGCAATCGCTCGGGCAGAAATTGATGCCAATAGCATTAGTTATGTGGAAACTCATGGAACAGGGACTTTCTTAGGAGATCCCATTGAAATAGACGGTTTAACCCAAGCGTTTCGCCTTAGTACCCAGAAAAAACAGTTTTGCGCTATTGGTTCGGTTAAAACCAATATTGGTCATTTACAAATTGCGTCAGGAATTGTGGGATTAATCAAAACCGTTCTGGCTCTTCATCATCGAAAAATCCCCCCTTCTTTGCATTTTAATGAGCCTAATCCACAAATTAATTTTGCCGACAGTCCCTTTTATGTTAATACTCAGCTTCAAGACTGGGAAGTGAAAGATTATCCACGTCGGGCGGGGGTAAATTCTTTGGGGATTGGGGGAACCAATGTTCATGTAGTATTAGAAGAATGGAATCAAGAAGAAAGGCAACAGGGAACCGGGAACGGGAAACCGGGAAAACAGTTACTCTTGTTATCTGCCAAAACAGCAACAGCGTTGGAAACGGCAACAGTTAACTTAGCCAACCATTTAAACAGTCATCCCGAACTGGAATTAGCAGATGTCGCTTATACCCTAACCGTAGGACGTAAAACCTTTGCTCATAGGCGAATAGCAGTAGTCCCTAACTTAGAAGATGCAGCCGACATCCTCCGAGACAACCAAAAAATCTTAACCAACTCGGGTAAAGTCAAAACCCGTTCCGTAGCATTCATGTTCTCGGGGCAAGGTTCTCAATATGTCAACATGGCACGAGAACTCTACGAAACTCAAACCACTTTTACCGAACAAGTGGATAAATGCTGCGCCCTCTTACAGTCCCACTTGGGGTTTGACTTACGGGATATTTTCTATCCAAGTGAAGACCAGACCGAAACCGCAACAGAGAAACTCAAGCAAACAGCGATAACCCAACCTGCATTATTTGTCATCGAATATGCCTTAGCACAACTATGGATGTCTTGGGGCATAAAACCAGCAGCCCTAATTGGTCATAGCATTGGCGAATATGTAGCAGCCACCCTAGCAGGAGTCTTCAGGTTAAAAGATGCCTTAGCATTAGTCACCGCACGAGGTAAGCTCATGCAATCAATGCCAACAGGTTCAATGTTAGCCGTCCCCCTACCCGCAGAAGAAGTCAAAACCTTAATCGCAGAAACATCCCTAGAAATAGCCACTATCAACAGTTCTGAAAACTGCGTAGTTTCAGGCACAACCGCAGACATAGAAGCCTTTGAAAAAGAATTAGCTTCTCAAGAAATAGAAGGCCGTCGTTTGCACGCATCCCATGCCTTTCATTCAAGCATGATGGAAGGGATGTTAGAACCCTTCAGCGAAAAGGTCAAACAGGTAAAACTCAATCCACCAATCATTCCCTTTATCTCTAACTTAACAGGAACTTGGATAACAGCAGAACAAGCAACTAACCCCAGTTATTATGCCCAACATTTACGCTCCTGCGTGCGATTTGCTGATGGCGTGAAAGAACTCTTTAACGACCCCAACCAAATTCTGTTAGAAGTAGGGCCCGGACGCACCTTAAGTACCTTAGCCAAACGCCATCCCGATAAACCAACAGAACAGATAATCTTAACATCAGTACGCCATCCTCAAGAAGAAGGCTCCGATGTTAGTTTCTTACTCAAAACATTAGGACAACTGTGGTTAGCGGGAACAGAAATCGATTGGAGCCGCTATTATGAAGAGGAAAAACATTATCGCGTTCCTTTACCCACTTATCCTTTTGAACGAAAACGCTATTGGATTGACCCACCAAAACAGCAACCCATCTACGATCGAGTCAACGATCGGAAACTCTGGCAATCTACCGTAGAAGCGGGACTTGTACAAGCACAAGAAGGTATCGCCCAATTTGAAAAGCCAGCAGTTGAGGGAGTTGCCACTGGGAAAGAGACATTAGCGAAAAAACCAGATATTTCTGTTGAACTCTCAGAGCAATCCGAACTTGAACTCAGTTCAACTTATGAAGCACCCCGAACCGAGGTCGAACAAGCGATCGCTAATATCTGGGAGCAAGTTTTAGGTATCAATCCCATTGGCATTCACGATGACTTTTTTGAATTAGGAGGAGATTCTCTTATCGCCGTTCAATTAATCGGCAAATTACGAAGTAAACTAGAAAGTGATTTATCTACTAAAAACCTATTCAACACACCAACAATTGCCAAATTGGCTGAAGGAATTGAACCAACGATCAGCCTCAAAAATGCTACTCTTGAACTTGCGTTGCCCTCTTGCATTGTCAAACTCAAAACAGGTAGCAGTCAGAAAAAACCTTTATTCTTAGTTCATCCCGCAGAAGGACAGGTGAATGAATTTCGCAAGTTGTCTCATTTACTAGATCCCCAGCAACCTGTTTATGGATTACAAGCTCCAGGTTTAGAGGAAGAAACTTCGCTCCACTCTTCTACAGTTGAGGAAATAGCGAGTCATTATCTTGAGGCTATACGAGTTATTCAACTGAATGGACCTTACTTCCTTGGCGGACATTCCTTTGGCGGATATGTTGCTTTGGAAATGGCACAACAACTTATTAATCAAAACGAAAAAGTTCCATTATTAGCCATATTTGATTGTCCTTGGGAAGAAAATGGCTCTAACCCATTTCAAACTAACGAAGATGTTTTGACTTTTTTATTCAGTTTAGCTGTGGATGAAGAATCTTCAATAGAAACTTTCAGAAAACTGAAAGGAGATGAACAATTACTTTACTTCTTGTCATCATATAAAGATTCTAGCGAGAAGCGACAAGATGTGACTGATTTTGAGCTAAATTATCTTCGGAACATGGTTGCGATATTCAAGAATCATGCTTCATTGTTATTTCAGTATAGTCCAAAGCATTATCCGGGAGAAATTCTTTATTTTCATGCTCAAAAAGGAACGGATTTGTTGAGTTCTAAATTTTCAACAAATCGCTGGTTTGAATTAGCCTTAGAAGGAATCAACTTCTTTAAAATTCCGGGAAACCATGCAACCATGTTTAACGAGCCAAACGTTCAAGTTTTAGCCCAAAAACTCCAAAAATATTTGGAGTATGCAGCCTAAATCACATAGAGATCAATGCGTTATTTAAGGAGAACACAAAACAATGGAATTACATGAAATCAAAACTAAATTAGTAGGTACTTGGCAGTTAGTTTCTACAGAGATTCGTCAAATCAATACTCAAATGAGCGAACCTTTCTTCGGTGATGATGCAACAGGATATTTGCTGTATAATCAGGATGGATATATGTCTGCCGCTCTTCTATTTCCCAATCAGCCCCGATCTGGTTTAATTGCTGAGTGGATGCAGTCAACAAATCTCGCTCGAGAGACTTCAGTCTTTTACTGTGGTCGATATACAATTCATCCCGGCAAATTAATTCACCAGATTGAAATAAGTTCTCATCCTGCTATTTACGGCAATCAAGAACGTCCGTTTGAATTCATCGAGAACAAGCTGTTAATATCAATCCCTATAGAGCTTGGAGGAAAACAAGTAGTACAAAATTTACTGTGGGAACGAGTTGACTATATTTTGTCCAACTCATAAGCCAACGTCCTGATTCCTTAAAAGATTCCACTAAAAGCTATGGTAAGCCTTTTTTATTTTTGTGAGATACTTTAAAAACTCTTCAAGTTATAAATTGTTCTTCACATAATTCACGGATTCTTTAAAAAGTATTTTTTTGGCTGTCAAAGTTTTAAAAAACTCCTTTATATTACTTTTATAGGAGAATAAACCGAAAAACCTTCAGGCGATCGCAACTGGAAAGGTTTGCGGGAAAATCGAGGGATTTCTCTAGCATCCTTAGATATCTGCGATCGCGCAACTTTCAGCGAATATCTGCAATTATTATTCTATGTTGAAGAAACAGTTCTCATTCAATTGCGGCGCATCGGTGCGATCGCTGGCTTCTTTTTCTCCGAGATGAACATTGGGAACGGCGGAACAAGAACTGGACAAACTACGCCTTTCCCATGATTCAATTAAGCCTGCAATGTTGCTTAAATCGAGACTGTGGCTAATATTGTTACTAGAACGACTTTCAACAGTATTGACAGTATTATTGCTAACAAAACTATCAAAAGTATTAATGGTAATGCTGCCTTCAACCTGTTGCCCGAAAGCAGCTAAATTAGCGAGGTTGGCTGAGATTTGGAATGAACCGCTAAAACTCTCCTCAAATCCCGTTAAATTGAAGAAGTTCACGGCAATTCCTTGGGAATTTGTAACAACCGTCGTACCATTACTAAATGCCCCCAAAACCCCCGCGCGATCCAAGGAATAATCGACACTCAATCCATCGAGAGGGAGTGCGATAGAAAAGGCATTCTCGACAACTTGCACCGAAGCATCGATGGGTGCAAAAGAATCGGCACTGCGGTCTAGGGTTAGGGTAGAATTGTTTGATAAAAGAGAAAAACCATGAGACTCGTAAGCACCGATATCTACTGTCCCATCAAAAATGCGATCTACACCGCGTTGGTCCGTTGAAACTGTCGTCAAGGCGTTATCTCCGGCATTGAGGGCGGGACTGTCGGGACGGAGGGCGTGGGTTTGGGTTGCGCCCCCATAGTCGCCGAGAGCTAATAATCCGGGATCGATGTCCGTCAGATTATTGGTACTGGTGGTAATCGTTGCCCCTGCGGTGTCGCCGATGAGACTGTTTTCGACGGCGTTAAACGTGCCGGAGAGATCGTTTCCGCTTCCGTTGGCGATGTTAGTGGCAACAATTGTATTGGTCAGATTAACCGTTCCCCCATTGCGTAAAATGCCGCCGCCATTGTTTCCTGATGTATTGTTGGCGATCGTGCTGTTGAAAATTGAGATTGTCCCGCCACCGTTTCCTCTTGCAAAGATGCCGCCACCGCGATCGCTGCTAGAATTGCCCGATATCGTCGTGTTGGTTATATTTACAGTTCCTCCCCCTCGCGAGTAAATGCCGCCCCCTCGGTTGCTGGAATTGTTCGAGAGAGTGCTATCGGTTACAGTGAGATTATTGCGGAAATAAACGCCGCCCCCTTTATTGGCACTGGAATTGCCGGAAATGGTACTATTGGTTATCGTTGTCGTTCCCGTTGCATAAACGCCACCCCCCAAATCGCCACTGGTGTTGTCGGACACGACGCTATCAATGATATTCGCCGTTTGACTGTACATCCCTGCCGCTGATAGTCTGCTGGAGTTGCCCGATACCGTACTATTGGTGAGAGTAATGGTTCTGCTTCTCGCCCAAACCCCGCCGCCGTGACGGTTGCTGGAGTTGTCCGATACCGTACTATCGGTGAGGGAAATATTGCCGCTTCTGCTATAAAGTCCCGCACCATTTCTCCGACTGGAGTTCCCCGAAACGGTGCTGTTGGTTACGGTTATCTGCGATCGCGTCGCCATTCCTCCCCCGTATTGGTTGCTGGAATTCCCCGAGACGAGACTATCGCTGAGGGTTATTGCTCTTTGCGTATAAATGCCACCGCCGCGATCGCTGCTAGAATTGCCCGATACCGTGCTATTGGTTAAATTGACTTCGCCATTGGAATTAATGCCGCCTCCCTTGTCCGTGACTTTGCCATTGGTAATGGTCAAATTATCAAAGGTGGTCATTGCTCCTCCCGTGACATTGAAAATGCGGAAATCTGCCGCACCTGCATTGCGTTGCACCGTTACATTGGTTGTTCCGCCCGTTATTGTCAATTCATCGGTAATTCCCAACTCTCCTGAAGTCAAATCTACCAAAGTCACGCCGCTAAAGCGAATTTCATCGGCTCCCGTCGAACCGTTGGCATCAGCGATCGCCTCTCTGAGAGAACCCGTCCCCGTATCGTTGCCATTGGTGGCGGTAAAAATGGCCAATTTCCCCGCATAATTCTCCAATACTTCCGGCACGAATCCGAGGGACGCTTCAATATTTCCCGTACTCTTCTCTAAAACCCAATCTCCTCCCAATGCGGCATTCCCCGTTAAATTCGTCGATGCGGTGACATCTGCTCCCGTTGCTGCGGCTAAACTGTGGATGAGACTATCCCCCACTTCTCCCAATCCCGTTAAGCAACTATAGAGGAGAATGTCTGCTTCTGGGGTTAAATGAACGCCCCATGCTTGCAATTGCTGGCGATACGCCTCGATATTTTCATGGGAAACAAAATCATTTCCCAACCAGAAATTGCCCGCACTACCTTCCGAAACGATATGAACTTCGCTGACTTCTCCACCTTGTGCGTCAATTGTCGATAAGCGATCGCCAATTGCAGAGATCCCGCTTTCTTCAGGATTTACAGTAAAGGAAATCGTTCCCGCTTTCCCTCCAAACAGCAGATTTTGATAATCCTCCACCGTCGTATCGATCGCCGTCAATGCCAAAGAATCTCCCTCATTCTCCGGCAAGATCGCAACTGTAGTATTATCGCCTTGCACCAAACTCGTATCGGCAACTTTTACCTCACTCCCCATCAGTACGATATCTTCTGCCGCCAGCACGTTTCCGATAACTGTTTCTCCGTCGCGAATTTGCACGTTTGACCCCACTAACTGGGGATTCCCATCTGCATCGTAAGCGATTCCCGTTGACGAGGTAATATCTCCTCCCCCTGTCAAATAACGGGGGATATCCGTCACCTTCAATCCCGTTACCTCTAGGTTGAGCGAAGTCGAAACCTCTCCCTCCTCAACGGGTACGGCATCCAAAACCAAACTTAAGAGCATCCCCTCATGGGAAAGTTTCACCTTATTTTCTCCCGGTATGGATGCAAGAGTAATCGTGCCGTTGGGAGTCTCGATGCTTCCGGTGCTGATGACGCTTCCCCCCACCATCCAGAGATTGCCATGCGGCACTTCCAAATCCGCAGCATTGAGGATGGTGGAGGGGGTTTGGCGACCGAACATCAAACTCGTCGGACTCCCCGTTAAAGCTGCATAATCATTCTCTCCCGTTGCGTTGAAAAATCCGCCCGCAAAACCCATGCGATCGGCAGTGGTAACGCCAAAACTTCTCGGTACGTCCAAACGCGCACCTTTAGTTAATATCCATCCCGCAGGATTCATCAAAAAGAGATTGGAATCGCCACCAGAGACGCGAATTAACCCCTCGATAACGCTGGGATTGCCTCCCGTAACTCGTCCGAGAATGTTGGTAATGCTGGGATTGGAGAGAAAGTTGGCAATTTCGTCAGAGTTTAAACCCAATTCGCCGAAAGAGTGGAAGAGGTTTGCACCTGTCTGCGTTCCTCCGGTGATATTGTAAGTACTGCCGTCAAGGTTAACAATCGTCCCCGTGCCATCGGGGGAAACAGTGATTGATTGGGCGTTTGCAGGTTTTGAGAGATCTGCAAGGGCGATCGCTAAGAGAGAGAGACTCAATGTACCGCGAAAGACGAATTTAAGCAAGTAGGAGAAAGCAGACATGATAAAAAAGAACTCAATATGGATGGATTTGCGAGAAATCGTGCCTTTTTTGGGTTGCGAAACCAATGCTTCAATCAAACCAAAGTTGCTTATTGGTTGGGTTTTTCTGAAGTCAGCACCCTTTCCCGCACTTTTTCAAGGTGCGTTAATGGCGAATTGAGGTTGGGATATGGCGAGGTTTCCTTGCCGTATCCAACCGATGGTGAATCGAATTCACCATCTTCAATCAACCTGTTGCAAATTGTGAATGGTTTTGTTGATTTTGAGAGATTTGCTTTTTGGAGGCTATATCTGTTGAGGCCGCAAGCTCTTGCGGGATTGTTGCCGGTAGGCTCTACGTCTGGAAGTCATGATGTCTGGAAATCATGGAAATACCTTAAAACTAAAGAATATTACCCTCTGGGGAGCTGCATTTGGGTAGGGTGATTAACCTTGTCTTTAAGCAATCTTAGCAAAAGAATAGGCAAATTGGTATATTTCGGGAAAGTTTTAATAAAAGTCCGAGATATCTCTAAGACAAACGATCGAGGGAGTGCGATCGCTAAGACAGATAGACTCAAAGTGCCGCAAAGAAGGAATTTTAGCAGGTAGGAGAGAGCAGACATAGTAAAAAAGGACTCAGTATGGATTGGCAGGAACTCGATTGTATCTTATTGGGTTGTAATCCCACTATGTCCGAATCGCCCAAAATATTCTTGACTTTTTGCGCCAATAACTTGACTTTCCTACCTCCAATTATCCGATCGCGAGCGAACCCAGAAGATCGAAGAATTAAAAGATTTGCTTGCCGATGAAGATCGCTGCGATCGGGTCGAAATATTCTTAGAATTGGGTCATGTATTGCTTGCCGATCGCCAATATGAAGAAGCGAGTGATGCCTATTATGAAGCAACTGAAATCGATCCGAATAACGCTCGCGCATGGCATCTACAAGGTTATACTTTTGGTGAACTAGAAGAGTATGAAGACGCGATCTAGCGACTCGCCGTCGTCGCCGTAAATGACCCCGTAATATCCAAACTGGCATTCTCTCCGAAAATGATACCATTGGGATTAATCAGATATAAATTTGCCTCTCCCAATACCCCCAACGTGCCGAAGATTTCCGAGACATTTGCCCCCGTTACCCGACTGAAAATATTCTCCACAAGAGCAGGATTAACGAAATAGGCAGAATGTCCATTTTGAATGCCGAACTGTTCAAAACTGTGGAACAAATTGCGCCCTCGCAAAGCACCCCCTTGGATATGCTCCAACTGGGTACTGATGGGAACAACTACTGAATTTTCATTTCCTAACGTACTATCGGGAACGATCTGCGCGATCGCATTCCTAGACCCTGCAACCGTCAAAGTCACGATGAGTCCAACTCGTCCTAAATTATCGAGCCAAGTGTTATTCATTTTTCGTCACAAAGAATGAGAAACGGCAAGCGAAAGCGCGACGAAGGTAGTAAAATCTGAGGTATTTTACTACCCTACCATAACAGCGCACCTAATACACCTTCACTCGCGCTAAAACCACGTAAAGAGTTTTTAAGAGAAGCCAACATTTGAGAAATCTCTCGATCTTGTAATGCGATCGCCGACTCGACTGAGTTTCTATGTTTAAAATGGGACGCTCCCCGTGCGGTACAGGTGCACGAATCATATTGCTTTACTTTTGTTTTACATTTAATTACAATTTAGTTTTGATAATAATTCTCAATAAATATCGGGATTCTAGCTAACTATGACAATCAAGCTGAAAGCTGAACAAGTGGGACAACTCTGGCAAGAAACCAATCCAGCAATCAGACTCAATCGTCGGCAAGTTGAACAAGTGGAACAACTCTGGCAAGAACCTAATCCAGAAAAGAGACTCCATAGCCTGCAACAACTTTCGCAAGAAATCAATCCAGAAAAGAAACTTGATTGCCCGATAGAACTTGTGCAGCCTTGTCCGCCTCAACTAGGCTGGGGAGAGAGAACGTGGACGTACCTCCATCATCGGGGCTGGCTTCTGTTGATTCACAACTATCAGTTGCGAGAAGATTTAGAGATTTTCTGGGATTCTGGCAATGGTTATCCGATCTGCGAGCTTGGCTTTCAAATTTCAGGGGAAATTTTGTACTCGGAAGGCTACATGCGTCAAACCGGAGATCATTTTTTTGCCGTCGATACCCCCCTAGTAGGAGCGGGAAACGCGATTCAATCACACAAACGACGAATTCTCCAAGTCGATATTCACTTCAATAATTTTGAGACGATCGTGCCAATTTTGCAAGAGCAAATCGATGATTTTCCGCCGCTAGTCCGAGAAATGATTGAAGAGATCGCGGACTCTCCTGCCAATCCCAATCATCTGTTCTCTCTATTCGATCGCTATAAAAATAAAGTGAAATGCTACAATTTCGGCATTGGCAAAATTTCTGTAGCCATGCAGAATGTACTGCAACAACTTTTGGGTTGTCCCTATCATGGGGGACTCAAAACCATGTATCTTGAAAGTAAAATATTAGAGCTTTTTACACTTTATTTAGCGCAATTGCGAGAGAATTGTGCCATTATCTTCGATTGCGATCGCATCGATTCCCATCCCAAGCTACAAACCGACGACATCGATCGCATCTATCACGCTCGGGATATTCTCCGCGATTGTTTGGATAATCCCCCTTCTCTCCTTGGTTTGGCTCGTCAGGTCGGTTTGAACGATTACAAACTCAAACTCGGATTTCGCTACGTTTTCGGAACGACAACATTTGGCTATCTCTACCAGCATCGTATGGAACGTGCCGGGCAAATGTTGCAAGAAAAACAACTCTCTGTCGGACAGGTTGCAAGAGCAGTAGGATATGCCAGTCGTAGCTCTTTTGTCAAGGCTTTTCAGAAAAAATTTGGCGT
>JBCCVR010000185.1:0-14714 GCA_039194995.1 Cyanobacteria bacterium P01_E01_bin.42
GAACAGGTGCGGGGGGTTACTGCATTTGATTGGTGGTGTGAAGCCGTTGGCTTTTAATTTCTATTGATTAACCGGATTTGATATGAGTTATGATTTCTTTTGGAACTTTGATTTCTAATAAATGCCTATTATCATTATTGTTATTGCCACTATTATTCATGTTTTCCCTCCTTTGAATTTTACTTTTGTTCTGGGGATTTGAAGTTTTTTGGGAGAGTTATGATTTTCTTTGATTATTTTTTTTGTAAGCATCAAAAAAGATTTTTGTCTCGGATATAATGTATAAGAAAATCAATGCGAACATGATTCCTAAAACTAAATGACTTAATTCTAATTCAAATTTAATAACTCCGA
This sequence comes from Cyanobacteria bacterium P01_E01_bin.42, assembly GCA_039194995.1. Taxonomy (GTDB): domain Bacteria; phylum Cyanobacteriota; class Cyanobacteriia; order Cyanobacteriales; family Spirulinaceae; genus CCY15215. Next base: position 355 of record JBCCVR010000185.1, read on the forward strand.
AAAATAAAGTTCCCCAAATTCCAATAACAGTCAAAATCCGAAACAAGAAACTAAATAGATAATGCTGAAAAGATCTATTAGAAAGCTCAGATTGTCTCAAAAAATTATTTGAATATTATTGTGTTATTCTTGAAAGAGAATTATAGCTTGTCAGGCTCAGCCACCTAGCGTCTTTTGCATTTAAAGAATCTTCTCTCATATAACTAGAGTTTTCTTTTTTGACCCTGTAGATAAACATAGCCAGCAGGCTCGTGATACTTTCAACTAAATCAATAATATCTGGATGAAAATCATAGTTATATCCGGTGTATGGAGATAATGTTCCGATTATTTCATCTTTAACGACTAAAGGAAAACAACCAAAAGATTCAAAATTATTTTCACAAATCCAGTCTTGATTTCTGAATTTTATTAAATTTTCGGGTTCTTGTATTTTTTGGATGACAACCAATTTTTTGGCTTGAATAACCTTACTCAACAGTCTTTTATCTGTTTCTTTGACAGGATTATCATCTCTGTTGTCCGTAACTGTGTCTAACCTAGAAAAAGTCTCGACATGAAAATTTCTATCATAATTATTTTTTACACGAATTATACAGGCTTTAAAAGCAGTCTCTGGGTTAAGAACTAACATTTCCGCAACCTGCTTGCAAACCATCTTAATATCTACAGCAAGCATCAAGACTTTGCTGAGATATTTAAACATTTCAATTTGGACATCTCTCCGAAAATTTGATAGAGCAGTTGCAATATATCCCGTGACATTTAAAGATAAAATATCTTCTTTAGAAAATCCTTTCTCTTTACTAAATATTCGTAAAACTCTATAAGTTTTATTCCTCCCATTCAAGGGAATGGCAATTTCAGAAGTTAAAATCCCAAATTTCTGTTCGTACTGTTCGTATCTTTGTTTTTCTCGATCGCTCAATTCAGCTTTTGATATATCGGAGATAAATTGTAATTCTCCAAACTTAGATTCACTAAAGGGTTTTACAACTCTACTTATTATATTTTTTTGGTTGATTCCGTATATTTCTGAATCCAATTCATCGTTATCTATTACTAGATTTGCATCAGTATTAAGTCCATATAAACCAGCTCTTTCTAATAAACCATCTTTGGAAAATAAAAAAAGGGTGACGACTTTACATTCTATTTTTTCGTAGGTAATTTTTAAGGCGTGATTAATTATGTCTTTTTTAACTTTATCGATATGAGGAGGATTTGAGCTTCCTAATTTTAGTCCAATTATAGAGTTCCTTGTTTGCGAACGAGAGTTATAAAATTCAATTGAACTTTGTAATTGTTTAAGTCGAACTTCATCCTCTAGCAAGTCTAAAGATAATTCTTCAACCTGCTTTTGCAACTCTTGCTTGATTTCTTGTTCTTGTTGTTCTTCTTCTTTTGGTTTAAATCCAACGATAGAAGTTCTGGTTTCATCTATGGCTTGAGATTTATGCAAAGCATCGTTAAATTGGACTTCTTGCTCTTTGTGAGACATTTTTGAAAAATCTCCATCTCTTTTGTTAATACACATATTCTTCAAGCCAGCACTTGCACTAGCTTGTTCGTGTAAAAAATAATGTTTTGAGTGCGATCTGTAAATCTCACTTTTTCTAAATAGAATCTAGCAAACTTAGACAAGAATGTCAAGAAGATTTAATCATCCGATGAGATACACAAATTAATCAACTATTCTCAATTGTGAACAATCCCCGAACAACTACTCTCTCGACTTGAAAAAAGCGATCGCTCTTGCTCAAAATACTCACAAAGGACAAACCGACAAAGCCGGGAAACCCTATATTAATCAACCTCTTGGCGATCGTTTCTTAGTTGATGTTATTTTTATTAACAATTAGCATGCAATAAGCCTCAGTAAGCGCCATTATTGCGAGGAAATAAAACAATGCTTACGGTTTTAAGAATAATAAACAGATCTAACCTCATCGTGCGCTGACTGGCATAGTAAACATCAAGGTGGATGCGGCGTTCGTAGGGAAGGTCATTACGTCCGGAAACTTGCCACAATCCCGTAATTCCCGGTTTAACGGTTAAAACTTTAGCCATGTGCCGCCCATAATATCTTAATTCATCAGGAACGAGGGGGCGGGGTCCCACCACGCTCATATCCCCCTTCAACACATTCCAAAACTGCGGTAATTCGTCCAAACTGGTCAAGCGCAAGAATTTACCAATTTTGGTGATGCGGGGGTCTTGTTTGAGCTTGTATGTCTCTTCAAATTCCTGCTTGAGTTCGGGATAGCGAGCAAACAATTCCGCCAAAACTTCATCGGCGTTACACACCATTGTTCTAAATTTAAAACAGCGAAAGAGTTTGTAATTTTTCCCCACCCGTTGTTGCACGTAAAAGATCGGGCCCGGAGAAGAGAGAGCGATCGCCAGTGCCAAAATCAGATAAACGGGAGATCCCAAAATTAATACGCTCAGAGAAAAGCCGATATCGAACAGGCGCTTGCATTTCCTACCATTCGCAATAAAACTGATGAGGTTTGTATTTTGCCCCCTTTGAAGAGGCGATCGCGTTTCGTTCGTCTCGCTTTTAAGCGATTTTATTGGACCTTCAGCAGTCATGATGCTCCTCTAATTCACCACAAACCCCGTTGTGCTTTCAATTGCCTCCCGGTTTCCCTTCTTGCCAGCAGCGATCGACAAAGGCGAGATATTGCTGGCGAAAAACCTCGGGGGTAAATCGTTCGGCATTTTGACGGCAGATTTCCGGTTCGATTTTTCCTTGGTATTCGGTAAAAATCTTAACAGTATTCGTCAATGCTTCGACGGTTTGGGGGGTAAAGTGCAATCCCGTTCCCGTTTGCGGAAATTGTCGCACATCGCGGACAGTTTCCAAGGCTCCCCCTTTGCCATAAGCTATGACGGGAGTGCCGCAAGATTGTGCCTCGACGGGAGCAATGCCAAAGTCTTCGCAGGCAGCATACACGAATGCCTTGGCTTTACGCATATACGCTTCTACAACTTCATCCGGCTGAGATCCCAACATGCGTACATTTTTCCCGGCGATCGCCTGAATGCGGGTTAATTCGGCACCGTCACCAATGACGACGAGGGGAAATCCCAATTGATTGAAGGCTTCGACAATTAAACCGATTTTTTTGTAGCTCACCAAACGGGAAACGACGAGGTAAAAATCTTCTTTATCGGGAGAAAATTTAAAGCGATCACAATTGACGGGAGGATAGATAACTTTGGCTTGGCGGCGATAACAGCGCCAAATCCGACGGGCGGTATACTGGGAGTTGGCGATAAAATAATCGACGCGGTTGGCGGATATTACATCCCATTCTCGCAGGCGGTGGAGGATGTAACGCGAAAAAATCCCCGGTATTCCCCGTCCCATGCGGCTGTTCTTGAGGTAATCAAAGGTTAGATCCCAAGCGTAACGCATGGGAGTATGGCAGTAACAGATATGGAGTTGGTGGGGATGAGTGAGAACGCCTTTGGCGACGGCATGAGAAGAGGAAAGGATGCGATCGTAGTCCCCTAGATCCAGTTGTTCGATCGCGAAGGGAAGCAAGGGTAAATATTTTTGCACGCCGTTACAAGCGAGGGGAAAATGTTGTAAGAAGGTATGACCGATTTTGCGCTCGTACAAATAACTTTGCGGATTCGTCGATTCAAAGTCAATTAAGGCATAGAGATCGGCTTCAATATGCTGGAGAATTTCCCGCACGACTAACTCAGATCCCCCGGTTGCTTTGGGGGTTAACCATTCATGGATTAACGCCGTTTTCATCAACTTTTAATAATCGCCCTCAATACTCTAGCGCACCCCTTCTCAAAAGTAAAAATCTGAGTTATTGTTTTTTTGCGATCGCGACGTTAAGAACACTTTAAGTGTGGGTCTAAAATCGTAGAAAGCGAAGTATATTGGATTTAATAGAGCTATTAGTAGGGTGAGATCTCCGATTTTTTTGGAGAACGAGAGGGTGCGATCGCTTGCAACGGCTAGAGAGAGAAGGGAAAATACGCTCGATCGATATCGATCGAGATTTGATCTCTTACAATTTCTAACGATCGAATAATGGATCGAAACAGTTTTAAACTTATGAAAGAGAAAACTCACTTTCTTCAATTTAACTATATCAAAACCCTTTTCATCTTACCCTCACTTTTTTTGAGCTTTTGGCTTTTTAACTTTTATCAAGTTAGATCGGAGAGTTTGCGGCAAGAAGCGATCGCCGCTCGAGAAACTAAAGTCAAAGATATAGCCGAACGTCTGGAGAAACATTTAATATCCGCGCAACAACTGACACGCTCTACAGCCAGTTTAGTTGCTCCCTTGCGGGGCGATCGTCAAGTCGTTGAAACAACATTATTAAGATTGCTTGAATCCGCACCTTCTGAAACAATCTATGGGATTGGTGTCTGGTTTGAACCCTATCGTTTTCTGCCCTCAGAACGCTATTTTGGCCTTTACATTCATCACAATGAGGAAGGAGAACTGACTGTTACTTATGAGTGGACGAATTCAGAATATGATTTTCACAGTCAGCATTGGTATTTTCTTGGTAAAGAAGCAGGAGGAGAAATTGTTTTCACAGAACCTTATTTTGATACCAATCTGATTTATATGACTTCTATAATAGCCTTTTTTGATAATAACAATCAATTTTTGGGTACGGTTAGCGTAGATATCATGTTGCCTCTAGTTCGTCGCCTTATTTCTGAGGTAAACACCAATAAAAATGAGACGATCTATATTACTACCGAGCAAGGAAATTTATTTGTTCATCCTCAAGAACAAGAACTTCTAGATTTTTTTAAAAACCGTGATTCAAAAATTAAAACTATTCTCGATCTAAACGAGGATGACTTACAAGAATTTAAAGAGGGTACTCGTCAATCTCCTTTCCATATAATTTCAGTCATTGTTGAAGATGTAGACTGGAAAATTTATATTGAAACCGATCGAGATTACTTATTTGCAAACATTAATCGCTTACAAGAAAGAACGCTCTTGAGTTTGTTTTTTATATGGGTATTGACGGGAGGATTATTTTGGATTTGGAATCGTGAGATTTCACAAAATATCCGAGTTCGAAAATTTGAAAATTACTCTCGCATCCTTGAAGAGAAAGTCCGCGATCGCACGAAGGAATTAGAAGCGGCGAAAATAGCGGCAGACGCGGCAAATCTAGCCAAAAGCGAATTCATTGCCAATATCAGCCATGAATTAAGAACGCCTCTGAATGGGATATTAGGCTATACCCAACTCATGCAAAAATCTAGCGATCCGGAACAATATCGAAGTGGTGTTGCTACAATCCAACAATGCGGCAATCACTTACTAACTTTGATCGAAGACATTCTCGATATTTCTAAAATTGAAGCTCGGCGAATCGAACTATTTTCTGCGGATTTTCACCTTATTTCATTTTTAACTGAAATTATAGACATGATTCGCATTCACGCCGACCAAAAAAAAATAAAGTTAAAATATAATTTCGATCCCAATCTTCCTATTGCCATTTATGGCGATAACAAACGCTTGCGTCAAGTTTTACTGAATTTATTGGGGAATGCGGTCAAGTTTACGGAAACCGGATCGGTTACGCTAACAGTTCTCAAACAACCCAACCCAAACCCACCACCTAACTCCCAGCCCCAAACCCACTCCCAAGAGAGGGAGAACAGGAGGAGAAACAAAAAAGGAAGATTAACCAACAACCAACAGAGGTGCGACCCCACGTCGGTGCAAGACGCAAGCGGTCAGACCCCGCGACGACGAAAGTCGCAAGGGAATGCTGACCAAGAGAGGGAACGCGCACCAAGACAACCAACAACCAACATTCTCTTTCAAATTGAAGATACGGGTGTAGGAATGAGTGCCGAACAAATTGAGAAAATATTTCTGCCTTTCGAGCAGGTGGGGAGGACGGAACGATACTATGAGGGAACGGGTTTAGGTCTGGCGATCGCGCAACAAATAATTACAATCATGGGCAGTAAAATTCAAGTAAAAAGTACCTTGGGTGGTGGTAGTTGTTTTTGGTTTTCGCTGGAAGTTCCTATCGCAACAGAGTGGAAAATTCCCGACGCTTCCCGATCGCCAGAAAAGATTGAAGTAGCGAATGACGATCGCACCAAAGAATTCGAACAAGCCATCGAGATGTTTCCTCCCTCAGATCGAATCGCAATGTTATTAAATGCGGCGAGAATTGGCGATATTGAAGAGATTGAAAGCCAAGCCGAGGCATTGAAAAAAATTGATTCGCAATATCTTGATTTTTGCGATCGCCTTTTAGACTTGGCTGGAAATTTTGACGAAGAGGGCATATTAGCCTTATTGGAACGGGGAAGAAACGGCGATCGTGCAATTTGAATGCGTTAAGAATCCTTGCGCCGTTCGAGTCGCAATCGCCGCAAAGCTGATAGAATTGCGATCGCCTATATTGGGAGTATTGAGAAAAACGTGGTTCAAGCAATCTCAACCATTGCTCGAAATGGAAAGAGCAATTCACCGACTCTAACGGGTATCCCCCTAAAAACTTATTTAACAAATCTGAGCGATCGCATTATTGCCGGAGAATCTTTGGTGCGATCGCAAGCCTTAGAACTCAGCAAAATTGAGGGAGAAGCGGATATTCTCGCCCTCTGCGAAGCTGCCGATCGCGTTAGGGAAGCCTGTTGCGGCAATAGGGTGGATTTGTGCAGTATCGTGAATATCAAGTCGGGGAATTGCTCGGAAAATTGCAGTTTTTGCTCCCAGTCGGCGCACCATCCGGGGGATAATTCTCCGGTGTACGGTTTGAAGACGAAAGAAGATATTCTCGCCCAAGCGAAAGCTGCCGCCGATGCTGGGGCAAAGCGCTTTTGTTTGGTTTCTCAAGGGCGGGGAATCAAGTATAATAGCCCCAAATCTCAAGAGTTTGAGGAGATTCTCGCGACAGTCCGGGAAATTATCGCGACGACGGCAATTAAACCCTGTTGCGCCCTCGGAGAAGTCACCTCCGAACAAGCGGAAGCCCTGCGAGAAGCGGGAGTGACTCGCTACAACCATAATTTGGAAACCTCGGAGGATTATTTTCCCGAAATTGTCACTACCCATCAATGGCGCGATCGCGTGGAGACGATTAAAAACCTGAAAGCGGCGGGTATTCAAGCCTGTTCCGGGGGGATCGTGGGCATGGGAGAAAGTTGGGAGGATCGCATCGATCTCGCCCTCGCCCTGAGAGAATTAGAGGTGGAGTCGGTGCCTCTGAATTTGTTGAACCCCCGTCAGGGTACGCTTTTGGGAGAACGCGATCGCCTCGATCCCTACGAAGCGTTGAAGGCGATCGCCATTTTTCGCCTCTTGCTGCCCCAACAGATTATCCGCTATGCTGGCGGCCGGGAAGCGGTTATGGGAGAATTGCAACATCTGGGCTTGCAAGCGGGAATTAACGCCATGTTGGTGGGGCATTATTTGACCACCCTCGGCCAGCCTCCCGAACGCGATCGCGCCCTGTTAGAATCATTAGGACTCGAAGGTGGAGAAGCCCCCATTCCAGGCGAGTACGAAGCCCCCCCGCAGGCGCGCTAGGCGCAGTCGTTCCCTTCGCCGCAAATCGACGAATTCCCCCTCTCTATCACTGCCCTACAAGTTACTTTGGGCGGTGGTAGGGTTGCTTTTGACGATTGGGGGGACGTTTATGGAGCCTTCTGCAACCACTTTACCGTGGAGTTGGGCGGGGGAAACTGGCATCCAAACCTATCCGTTAGGGGTGACTTGTCAAGTGGGTGCGGTGTTGCTGGCGGGTTGTTTGGGGGGAAAACAAGCGGGTGCGCTTTCACAAATTACTTATGTTTTGTTGGGGCTATTCGTGACGAGATTTCAGCTTTTTACCCACGGGGGCGGGCTGGAATATATTAGAATTCCGACGTTTGGCTATATTTTAGGGTTTATTCCGGGGGCTTGGATTTGCGGTTCTTTGGCATTTCGCACGAAACCCGCTTTAGAATCCCTCGCCTTTAGTTGTTTTTGCGGTTTATTCGTTATTCACACCCTTGGCATTACTTATTTAATTGGTTTATATGTTTTCAGCGTCCTCGATGGCGGTTTGATTTCTCTATTACAAGGGATTTATCAATATTCCCTGCGTCCTTTATTAGGGCAAAGCAGTATTGTTTGTGCGGTTTCTGTCCTTTCGTTTGCCCTGCGGCGGATTATGTTTTATTGAAGATTGCTTGGTGGAGTTCTTCTGGGGAGAGATCGGAGAGTTGTAAGAGGGTTTGGTAGGGATCTCCAGTTAAATTAAAGGCGATCGCAAAGGCGGGTTCTGTTTTGATACCTGTTTGTTTCAGTTGGCGAATTTGCTGGCGAATTTCCTCGCCGCCAAATTCCAAGAGTTTTGCTTCGACTATCATATGTCGAAAAGCCTTTTGTTGAGTAACGGGGCGAGACTGTCCGAAGATTTCTAATGCAAAATTATCCCATTTAAATCTAACAATTGTTGTTTGGAGTTCGTCTACTACAAATTGTGTGAGGGTAAAATCATGAAAATGCCCAAAATTTTCAGTTAAAACTCGTTTAAATAGTTCGCGATCGGGGGTATGGCAAACAATATCGAGATCGCTATCGGTAACGTCGATATCGAGAGGAATTGTACCTGTAAGAACGGGATCGAAAGCGCTTAATTTTGGCAAGATTGCTTCTAAGACGGGGTAAGCTGCTTTCTGTCTTGGCGTACCTTGTAGGAGATAGCTGAAATCTTTCCAATCTCGTTCCCGATCGCCATTTTGCTCGATCGCCATCGCTATTTTCTAGAGAATCGTAAAATTAGCATCGTTACAACCACACCAATTACACCAAAAACCAAACTCATTGTAAAGGGTAGAAACGTCAAAACAATTTCCAGATAAGGGTGATTGGGAACGCCGAATAATTGTTCCACCATCTCACGAGTTTCTTCTTGTCCGATGGTGGAGGTAAAAAGAGAGGCGAGACTAATTCCTGCTCCGGCGATCGCAATGGTATCATTCAGAATGCGTTCGTTTTTCGTGCGTTCGATATCGATAATACCTTCTACGGTTTGAATGAAGCTATTTAAGGGTTGCACGCCAGCACTCAAGGCTTTACTATCCATCACGATTTGTTGGACTTTATCTTGGGCAGATTCGCCGAATTTTTCGAGGAATTCGAGATTGCAATCGCGATCGCGATTGCGCATCTTGGCAAAACGTTCTTGATAATTCTTGGCATTAATTTCTATATTGACTTGCTGTTTTTGAAAATCCCCCAGATTTGTTTCATAATAATGAGAAATTGTCAAGGCATTTCCCATATCTTTCTGCATGAGTTTGAGATCCAATCGCTTGCGATCCAAATGTCCCGATAAAGAATCGATAATTGCCTGCATTTGCACCGATGCTTTTTTTAGGCTTTCTTTCAGTTCCCGGCTTTTTTCGTAAACCCAGAGAATTTTACTACGATAGTGAAAGAGGGGAATTAAATCGCGGTATAGTTGACCGATAATCCTGCTAATTTCTGGCTCGGTTTTTTCGTGGGGAAAGAGACAAATAATAAGATGATGGCTGAGGTTTTGACCGTCAAGAAGAGTATCGGGTTGTTCTAATTCGTAGAGGGTTGCGCCGCGATATTGACCTTGACCTTTTAAGTCTCGCTTCCAGTTAGCGCGATCGCAAATTTCGAGGGTTTCATAGCAAGTTCTGGCAATCTCTTCCGGTTGTTGTTCCGGGGTGGCGAGTTTGCCCCAAAATAGCCAGCTTTGACCGAGTTTAGGGGGGATTTTGGTGGTATGACCGCGAACGATTTTTTTCAGTTCTTGTAGCTTTTCTGGGAGAGAAAGTTGTTCCCATTCCGGGTCATTATTGCGTCCGGCGCAATCGATTTGTAAGGCGAGAGTATCGCCTAATTTAACGGGGTAATAATAGCCGTCGAGGGGTGCATCAAAGGGTTTAATCCTCGCGTCGAGGAGTTCGATATAGTGAGAAAAATTTTGCTCGTTCTTTTTGAGTTGGGTGATATTTTGTTCGATATAGTTTTCGTCGTAAATGCGACTCCAGAAGCGACGGCGATCGCGATCGACCTCCTCTTCATTCTTGCCAAGACCGCTATAGAGGTCGTAGAGAAATAAATCGACGGTAGGATAGTCTAGAGAGTTCATTTAATTCAGTTATCAGTTACCAGTTATCAGTTATCAGTAGAGAGTCAATTTTTATCAATTGTTGCAGAATTTGGGTGCAAATGGAATGCGATCGCCGATTAATCCATTTTAATGGATTTGTCAGATGAGATAGCGCTTGGGAGATGCTGAGTTTTCCTCAGCTTATCCAACCAAGTAATATCAAATCCAGTTAATCAAACCAAATAAGAGGGCGTATGCAATACGCCCCTACCGCAGCAACCTCCGTAGGGGCGCAATGCTTGCGCCCTTTCTCCCAAATTCCGATTAATCATCCGGATTTGATATAAGAAGAGATTTTCAATCCTTGGCGGATTTTGTTACTCTTCGTCCCACTCATCTTTTACATCATCCCAAAATAACCATCCGGCTTGTTGGGGTCGTTCTCCAGAGTTCTGCAATTCTGTTAGAATTTGCAGCGCAATTGATATATCTTCTTGATTTTCAATTCTGTCAATCAATCGTTCGATCGCAGCTTCTTTGACTTCGAATAACAAACCTTCTTCTTTTAAAAAGTCATCGAAGTCGCTGCCGATATGACGGTTATGGCGATCGCTCATTTTGCTTCTCCTTGTTATCGATTCAGTCTATTTTTAAGAAATTGTTGGAAATTTTGGATCGGGTTGGGTTTGGAGAGGGTTTTTGCCGCGTTTTCATAATCGCGATCGATGATTTCAAGAACCTTTTCCATTTCCGCGATCGCCTTTGTCGAATCGTGGGTTATATTGATGCGTTCGCCTGTCTCATCGTGAGGTTCTTCTGAGGGCAAAAATTTTAATCCGGCTTTGCGTTCGGCGGAAGTGGCACTAAACCACGAATAAGCCGTTTCATAGGCAGCTTTGAGAGAAGGCGTTGCTAAAGCTAAGGCTTTTAATTCTCGCACGCGAGTTTCTAAAGCGGCAAAAATCTCGTTGATTTGTGTTTGTACGTCTTCAGGAAGGGGACTTGCTTGTTGGGAAACAGCAACAAGAAAGGCTTTCAGATACAAAATTTCAACGCTTCTCATGTCCGGATAAGGTAAAGGCCGACCAATAGTAAGGATGGGAGTAAGGGCGATCGCTCTTCATCTTAACAAGTTCCTGTTGTTCTCTCAGAATATCTTGGGCGGGTTCGTCGTCGGCGAGGAGTGCGATCGCCTCGTTTAACCATTGTTTCAGGTCGGTTTTGGTGGCGTTCTTCAGCCAGATTTGGGCGTTTTTCAGGGCTGTGGCGGGCGGTTGTCCGGAATGAAGATTTTGATAAAAAGTGACGGTGAGGAGGGTTGTAGCGAAGGATTCGACAGTCCAGAGGGTGCTGAGAACGTGGGTTGCACCTGATCGCAAAAAGCCACTGACTAAGCCGACGTATTCATCGGTGATGGTTTGGTTTCCGGTGACGGCGGTTTCGCAGGCGGAAAGGACGATGAGACGGTATGCTTGCAGGTCGAGGGCGAGGATATCTTGGAGGGTGAGGGTGTCTTCGCCGTTGAGGTAGAGGCAAGAAAGGGCGGGATTTTGGGGATTATATGCGCCGTGGCCGCAGAAGTGGAAAATCTCGTGAGATTGTTGTAATGCTTCGGTGACGAGGGTTTTGGTGGCTTGGGTGTTGGGGAGGCATTGGATTTGCCCCCTAAATCCCCCGACTTCGGGAGACTTTAACTCTGGTTTCCCCAACGATCTCTCCTCCCCAATCCATTTCAATGGATTTGACCTATGAGACAGGGATTTGAATCCCTGGCGGATCGGGTTATCGCCGTCATTCTCAGTAAGACCGATCGCTAGAGGAACAAAAAGCTGTTGAATGAGGGCGGATTCAACTTCGGCGAAGGGAAGTCCGTCTAATTTTTTGATTGTATTGCCGATTTTGGGGGTGCTGCGGGGATTTTCGACGATTAGCCCTCTCCCCTGACCTCCTTCCCAGTTTGTGGAGAGGGGAGAAAGACCCAGATAGGCACTGGGGAGAGTTGTGCAAGTTTGCTTCTCGAAGAAGGTGGGGAGGGGGAAGCGATGCAGGTCGCGATGGGGGATGAGGATGAGATGGTCTATGGCGTGGGTTTGCAGGTGTTTTTCTATTGCGGCGATGTTGAGGAGGGTTTTGAGTTTGTCGAGTTGCGTTTCTAGGTCTGCGTACCATTGCGCCTCGGTTTCGGGGGTGTCGTCTTCTTTTTTCGTGCCATAGTCGGCGTAGTCTTCGTTCCACTTTTTCACCCACGCTTCAAGGGCGAGAAGTTGCAATAAACTGGGGTCTCTTTCGTCGTCGGGTTGGGGAGGGGGAGGGATGAGGATGGGATCGGGGTCGTTGGGGAGGAGGAGGAAGGTGCTAAGGGAAATGGGGCTGAGATGCCAGTAAATGAGGGCTGTGGTGGGGGTGGCGAGGAGTTGGCGGATTTGATCGTAGGTGAGTTCTGGGATGTCGCCATAGTTCCATATCCAGCGCAAACAGGTGTTTTTGCCTGTTTCGGCGAGGGTCAGGGCTTGGCGGAGGTTGCCGGATTGGAGGGCAAGGCTGACAGTAAGCTGGTTAAAGGCGGTGAATTCGCGGGCGAGTTCCTGTTTGGCGTAGTCTCCTCGGTTGGGGTCTTTTAGAATTCGGTTGAGACGATCGGTGCCGTCTTGCAGGAGAACTCGCGCTTCTTTGGGTTTGTTGAGGGACAGGAGGACGTTACAAAGGTCTTGGAGGACTTCGAGGTGCAGTTCGGGATAATCGGTTGCTGTGAGGGTTTTTAGGGCGGTTTTGTGGCTGTTTTCGGCTTTGCGCCAGTAGGGACGGATATTTTCAAATTGTCGCCCTTGAAAATAATGGGCTTGACCAATTCGGTGATGGAGAAATCCCCATCCTTCAGGGTGCGTGTCTTGGCAAATGATATCTTGATCGAGGGGGAATTGTAGGCTGTTGAGTTGACCCTGATAGCCGCGTTTATTCAGTTCTGGATGCGAGACACAGAAATGTTTTTGGGCGGTTTGTTGGATATATTGGGCAACTTCAGCAGAGAGAGCATTTTGTCTGGATTGTTGGGAAAATTTTCCCTCTGAGAAAAGTTGTTGAGAGGATTGGTTAAGACTGACTTGGAAATAAAATAAAAAATTTTGTTGAAACTGGCGATCGTGTTGATTGAAACTGGCTGCTGCAATCCCTCGGTTGCTCCATACTTGATGGTCGTCGGGTTTAATTTGCAAGGCTTGGTCATAAGACGCGATCGCTTCTTCTAATTTTCCTAAGTTATTTAGAGTATTCCCTCGGTCATGCCATGCTTCATAGTAGTCGGGTTGAATTTGCAAGACACGATCGAGAGAAGTAATCGCTTCTTCGAGTCTGCCTAAATTATTTAGAGTAACCCCTCGTTGATGCCATGCTAGATGGAAGTCAGGTTTAATTTGCAAGGCACGATCATAAGAGGCGATTGCTTCTTCTGGTTGTTTTAAAATATTCATAATGCCTCCATGACCGAACCAGCTCAGATAATATTGAGAATCAAGTTCGAGTAGATGATCAACAGTAGAGTTTGCTCTTTTCACATTTCCAGCGTTTAGCAATCTGAGAAATTCTTGTGCCAATTCATTGAAACTCACTAATTCATCAGATGATGGTGTAACCGTTTCAACTTCTTCCTCTCGATCCTCGCCAGTTAAATAGGGCAGTAATTTTTTTGCCATCCGTCCCAACTCCCCTCGCGCTACCTCACTCAAACCCTGCAACGCCGCCAGCACTTCCCCCTCTTGGGATTTTCTTTTCACCTCTCCCACATATCCCGCCAACCACTGCACCAACTCTGACTCATCCACCCCGCGACTCTGCATCCATGCGTCTACCTCCTCCCCTGTCGCACCGCCTTTTACCACCACTGTTAGTTCCTCAAACGGGGCACGATAGTTTGGTTTTTCCGGTTCTTGGGGTTGCGGGGGGCGTTTTTTGAAAGGATTCCACATCGTCCGAGGGGAAATGAGAAAGGGATTTTTGTTCTATTTTAACGTCAGTTTGGGTTAAGCCAATACGGTTAGAAGACATGAGGTTAAAGTTGTCATCAATATTCTCTCCAAAGCATAGGTTTACTGGGGGGCTAGCCCCCCAGACCCCCCATTGGGAGCGGTTACGACGCCCCCAAACCCCCCCCGTACCCTTCGGCTGCTCAGTAGGTCAAGTGTATTTTTTAGATGGGTTGGTTTGCTCTGAGGTTTATCATTTTGGCATTTCAGAGTTTTTGAAAGGGTTAGGAAGGGA
>JBCCVR010000186.1:0-14472 GCA_039194995.1 Cyanobacteria bacterium P01_E01_bin.42
CCCGATTGGAGGTTTAGCAGAAACTTATCGAGAAGTCAAAAAAGAACTACACTGGCAAGTTATTCCGGTTTTAAAACTCGATGATGTTCTCTATAATTTATCGGTTTCTTGTCGAGAGGTGAGTTATAAATTAGCCAGTCAAACTTTTTTGGAAATGCAAAAAGTTGCGACCGAAAAGGAAGCAGAATTTCTCTTAACCTACCTTGCTAGTACTCCTGAAGTGGAAAATCCCGACCATACCAGCTATGGCGAAAAAGTGTTCCGGCAATTCATAGCAGAAAATTCCGTCACTCATCTGAATACTCGCCCGCATTTTTTAGAAGGAAATAAGCAAGGAAAGAATTATAGTGGCGGACATTATCAAAAAGCCGAATCTATTTTGGTCGGCAATGTCATTTATGATAAAATAACGGACTTAGACTCTTTCCAAACATTTATTGCCGATCGCATTGCTCCATCCCCCTAAACTCGAATGCCTCTAGTCGCCTCTGCCACCGTCCCGGCAACCACCGCCAATCTCGGACCCGGTTTTGATTGTATCGGTGCTGCTTTGACCTTATACAATCAGTTTGATTTTGTCTGTCGGGAAGAACCCGAAGCGCCTCCAGTCAGTATAAAAGTACCGGGTTCTCAATCTTCTTTGATTAGCAAAGATAAAACTAATCTCGTCTATCAGGCATTTAAGCGGCTTTACGACCATCTCGATCAAGATCCCCCCTCCGTAGAAATTACGATTAAAATGAGTATTCCCCTCGCGCGCGGTTTGGGGAGTTCGGCAACGGCAATTATTGGGGGACTTTTGGGAGCGAATCAGTTGGCGGGAACTCCTTTGGGAGATACGGAACTTTTGCAACTGGCGATCGCGATCGAAGGACATCCCGATAATATCGTCCCGGCATTATTGGGGGGATGCCGTCTCGCTGCTGCCAGTCAAAGCGAGAGGGGTATGAGTTGGCAAATTTGCGATGTGACTTGGCACGAAAGTATTATCCCCACGATCGCGGTGCCGAATTTCGCCCTCTCGACGGAAAAGGCGCGATCGGTTTTGCCCTTTGAAGTGAGTCGCAGCGATGCAATTTTTAATATTTCTCGTTTGGGATTGCTTTTGCGAGGATTAGAAAAAGGAGATGGAGACTGGCTGAGAACCGCCCTACAAGATAAAATTCATCAACCTTATCGCCAAATTCTCATTCCCGGTTATAAAGCAGTGCAAAAAGCGGCGATGGATGCAGGGGCTTATGGAATGGTAATTAGCGGTGCGGGCCCGTCGTTGCTGGCTCTGGCTCATTTCCAAAAAGCCAAGGAGGTGGCGGCGGCGATGGCGGAAGCGTGGAATGCAGAAGGAATTGCCGCTCAAGCACGTCCCCTCAATATTGATGGGAATGGGGCGCGGAGTCGGCGAGAAATGGTAACGCGGCGGATGCGGTAGGGAGATTTTTTCGCGATCGCTCTTCCCAAGGAGGGAGAGAATTTGTTAAACTATTCTTTAACGTCTAGTTTGCTTCTGTAGCTCAATTGGTAGAGCATCTCACTTGTAATGAGACGGTTGCAGGTTCAAGTCCTGTCAGAAGCTCTTATGGAACATCCGAGTAAATCAACGCTTTTAGCGTGTTACTCAATCTTGTGTTTTTCAACGTTACTCACTTCTCTCGCCCTTGACTGGCTAAACTATCTTTTGTCCGGAGATTGACAGAATCTCAAATCAATAAACTTCACGATCTCACGAGGAAATCGCGAAGTTTGCTAAGCATGAAATATTTAAAATAAAAAATGTCTATGTCATTTGGACATTATTAAGAAGCGTTTTCGCCCATTCTTGGCCCAACGCCTCATCGCTATTGCCATCAGAATTGAGGTGACTCGCAATATACTGTTGACGCTCGTGGGCAAGATTGTTCAAACTGTCAACGTGAATAAAACTTTTTGGAAGGCGATCGTTTTCAAACGAATACTGACCCACATGATACTGTTCGATATGGTTGCGATCGATCCAAAATCCCCACCCTTTTTCAGCATCGTTAAGTTGGGCGAGGAAATCAAAGCTCGTTTCGAGATTCATCTTCTTTCTCCGAATTAATTCGCTGTTTTTATTATGTTAGGAAGTGCGGACAAATACACGCAAGATTAATGCTTATTGATTTCTTGTGATGTTTAAGCATATTTCTTGACGATTTGTAATACAGGATACGGCAAGCGGGCGATCGCGATCGCCTTTGCTTGCCTTGATTTCCTATGCGGATTCTTCTTCCGGAAAGCGAATGATATCTTCATCCCCCAGAAATTCCCCATTTTGTACCTCAATCATGACTAAGGGAATCACTCCCGGATTTTCAACCCGATGCTTGACATTCATGGGAACATAAGTGGATTGCTTCTGCATGAGTAACGTTTCCGCACCATCACAAATCACTTTCGCCGTCCCTGCTACAACGATCCAATGTTCGCTGCGATGATAGTGCATTTGCGTGCTAATGTGGTGCTTGGGCTTCACCTCGATGCGATTGATGCGATAGCGAGAACCCTCTTCCAATACCGTTACAAGTCCCCAAGGTCGCTGTTCGACTCTAATTCCACCTTGGATTTCCTGCGCTTGGATTTCGGTTTTTTTATTGCTCATAATTTGGATATTCTCCCGATCGCGACTGATATTTTTTATTGTTCTTCGTTTTATTGTTCTTCGATCTTGTTGCCCGATCGCTAAAAAATTGTTAAGTTGCTCTTAAGAAAACTTAGCATTCCCGCAAAACCCGTGAAATCCGAACTCTCCATCCAAGGCGATCGCGCTTTCCCTCCATCCTCTCTTTCCACCCTTCCTGCCGATACTTTAACGATTTTTTGGGGGGATTGGTTGGAATTACGAGCGAGAATCGTCCAAGTTGCCGCAACGGGATTGATTTCTCCCCTCATCTATATTTGTGCCTTTGGTTTGGGTTTGGGCAGCACCCTCGATCGCGCTGCAACGCCGCCTTTAGGAGATAGCTACCTCGAATTTATATTACCGGGAATGGTGGCACTCTCTTCCATGGCAATTAGTTTTGGCGGCACCACTTTTTCTATCTGCGGCGATCGCCTATTCAGTCAAACTTTTGAAGAACTCTTATTAATGCCCGTCCATCCCCTCGCTTTATATTTGGGGAAAGTCATTGCAGGAATCGTGAGGGGTTTAATGACTTCCGGTTCCGTTATTTTAGTCGCCGTCCTGTTTACGGGGAAATTTTTTAGTTTTCTCAACCCCTTATTTTTATTGGTTGTCATCCTCAATTGTGCCGTTTTTGCGGGAGTAGGAGTCATCACGGGGTTGAGCGTTAAGTCCTTAGAAAGCGTAGGCTTGTATAACAATTTCTTCATCGTTCCCATGTCCTTTTTAGGGGCGACATTCTTCGATCCAGCAACTCTCCCCATTGCTTTAAAATTTATCGTTTATTGCCTGCCGTTAACCTATACGAGCATTTCTTTGCGATCGGCGGCTTACGCTCCCATTTCTCAATTTCCTTGGTATTCCATCCCAATTTTATTCACTGTTGCGACTGCCCTATCATTTTGGGGCGCTTACAAATTTTCTCACCAACAAGATTAGATTCAGTCACCAGTCACCAGTCACCAGTCACCAGTTACAAAATCGATTAGGGTATGGGAAGGGCGAAAAAGCCGAGGTGGTTGGCAACGGGGCGCTGGCGCATGAGAATTCTGGTATGAATAGGAGCGTTGAGTAGTCTCATTTTGCCGTCTTTTTCGAATACCAAAGTTGTGGAGCCGCCGCCATCTAAAATGAGGGCGCGATCGCTGCCCAAATCTAAGAGAATTTGCGTTAATTCGGGAAAAGTTGCCCCCACGCTATAAAATGGCTGGCGACCGTCGATAACGACAATCCAGAGCTTTTTCCCTTGGCGATCGATCCCGACTGCCGTGCGAGGATAGCGATCGCTGAGTTCGCGATTACGATATTCTCGGGCGGGTTTACCATCAATAATGAGAATATAGCCGCCACTGAGTCCGTATTGAGACTCAACCGGACAGCGATCGCTTGCGATACTGGCACGATTTTCCGCAGAAAAACAAAGCACATTCCACCCTTTTTGGGGCTTTGAGTAAACAATGCCATTGGCGATCGCCTGACCTAATACGTCAACGCGATCGCCCGTTTTGGGATAAAAATCCCAAGGATGTTTAGTATAAAATGGCTGAAAATAACTGCCATTAATCGCCAGTTGCAAGCGATTAGCCTGCAAAAAATCCCCCGTCGTTTGCGCGTCGAATTCTTTCCCATCCTCCCTGAAAGAACCCATCGTTGTCAAAACTCGGATTCCCTTAGCTGTTAGATCGATGGCAACAGTATGAACGAGAAAAGAGCGCGATCGCAAAAAACGTCGGGGTTGAGAATGCACCTTTCGCTGATAGAAAACACCTTGAAAGAGTTGTTCTTGGTGTGGGGAACGTGCGGGTCGTTTAAATGACAAGATACCGTAACCCAGAATGAGAATCCCGACAAATAAACCGGAAACGCCGCAAACTCCGCCCAAAACTTTCCAAATCGTCTTCATATCGTGCGGGACAGTCAATGCAAAATTATTAATTGTTAATAGCGAATGGCTCCCGAGATTGTTGTTTCACTAACCCATCCATTGCAGCTTGTTGCAATGTCATGAATGCACGCAAGTCCTGCATACCGTATTGAGTTTGGTGGAGGGAATAGCGCAATTGTTCTTCGGCTTCGATGGTGAGATAGCCCGTTGTCAAAGCCTGCTGGACGAGATCGCCAATTGAGATTGCGGATTTCATTCTGAATTACCTCACTAAAATTCAAGGCGTTTTTTTTAGGTCTCAAGAAGTTCTTAGGAAAAAGTCTCCCATATTATGCACGATAGCCGTCTAATTTTGTAAAATCATACACTTTTCTGTATTTTTCTTGCCTGTTGCCTTTAAAAAGAAGTCGTCACGGTGAACGTTGTTCCCACGCCTACTTTACTCTCCACCGCAATCGTGCCAGAGTGTAAATCCACGGCTCTTTTCACGATCGCCAAACCCAAACCCGTGCCTTGAATGTGATGGGCATTTTGAGCGCGATGAAAGGCTTCAAAGAGATGGGAGATATCTTCTGGAGGAATGCCGATACCGCGATCGCAAACCTGAAAAATAGCATGGCGATCGCTCACTTCCAAAGTCAAGGTAACATTGCTATGAGCGGGTGAATACTTTATCGCATTAGATAGCAGATTGCTTAAAACATGATGTAATAAATGTTCGTCGATAGAAACTTTTTGTGCGACGTTTCCTCGCTCGATAAAAATCAAATCGTGTTGTTCTTCATCCGATAAACGCAGTTCTGCGAGGAGTTCCTCACAAAATATTTTGAGATTGACTGGCGTTGGATTGAATTCGATTTTTCCTGCATCGGCTTTCCCTAAAACGAGAACATCTTCTAATAATCTGAGAATGCGATCGCTGGATCTGAGCAGTCGTTCGAGTTGCTGGTCGTTCAGCTCTCGAGTAAGTTTAACTTCATAATGATTGAGGAGCTTGGCAGCTGCCATAATCACCGTCAGAGGCGTGCGAAATTCATGGGAAGCAATGGTAATAAATCCCGATTTTAATTGGCTGAGTTCTTGTTCTTTTTTCAATGCTTTGAGAATGTCTTGTTCTGCTCGTTTGCGCTCGCTAATATTCCGCGCGATCCAAATGGCAGAATGCTGAGATATTGGCGAAATTCTAGCTGCAAACCAGACCGGAAGATCGCCTTCAAACAAAGTATATTCAAATTCAACAGTTTGTTGTTCTACCAGCGATTTTTTGATTTTTTTGAGAAAAAATTCAGAATGACTGATATCGTAAAATTGCTCTATGGTTTGGTTCAAAAAATTCGCGATCGATTCATTGGATAAATTAGGATTGGGCAGTTCAATTTTGAGATTATCGGTTTCAGTATCGAGAACTAAAACAACATCTTGCATTGCTCCCAAAATTGCCTTAGTTTGAGTATAACTCGTATGTAATTTCTGTTGTAGCAATTGCTGTCGTTCGATTTCTGTCTCTAATCTTTTGACAAAAGCCTCTTCAACTTCTCGATTAATTTCAAGGAAGCGATTAAGATTTTTAGCGAGTAGAATGCCGATAATTCTATTCTCTTCGTCGGCGAGCAACAGATGGGAAATTTGCGATCGCTCGAGGGATTCGCATAACGCGATGGGATCTTTCAATGCCGATTCTGGAACAATGGTAAATTTGCCTAGGGCAATTTCTTCTATCGAATCGTTCTGCCAATCTTTTTCCGTTGCAATATGTTGTAATAATCGAGCAGGAGTGAGCAATCCGATAATATCATCGCGATCGCGCGATCGACCGACCACGAGACACTCCCATTCCTCTCCCTTAAAAAGTTCCAGCACTTCTTTTGTCGGAGTTTCCGGCAAAATAAGCGAAGGATGGTAGTCGATGACCCGATGAAACATTTCTTTTCAGTTATCAGTTATCAGTTATCGGTTATCGAACGGAAAAGGCTTGATTGAAACGGCGGGTAATAGGTTCAATTAAGAATGTTAAAATTGATTTCTGTCGCGTCACAATTTCTGCTGTTGCTGACATACCGGGGGTAAAAGGGACTTCTTCGCCGCGCACGATTTTGGAATACTGGAAGAGTTCGACTCTAGTGGGAAAAACTAATCCGAGTTGCTCGTCGGTAATGGCATTCGGACTAATATTAATCACCTTGCCATCCACAGTGCCAAATTCTTGAAAAGGAAAAGTTGCCATTTTGACTTTTACTTTCATCCCCGGTGCAATAAAACCAATATCGCGATTTAACACTTTCGCTTCTAAAAATAGTTTTTCTTCTTGAGAAACAATTGAGAGTAGTTCTTCCCCGGTTTGTACAGGCCCTAAAGTTGCTTTAAGATTGTAAACCGTTCCTGAAGAGGGAGCAAGAATCGTCTCTCCCACTCGTTCTTTTTTCACTTTTTCCAGTTGTCCTTTCGCGGCGGTCAGTTCTTCTTTGCGCTGGTTGAGTTGGGTGAGTATTTCACTTTGTCGCGCCGCGCCTAACTGCTGAGATCGCGCGATCGCAGCCCGATAAGCCTGTTCTGCTTGTTGGATTTCCCGTTTTTGCCCTTCAATATCTTTGGTTAGGGAAGCAACGTTATTTTTCGCTTCGGTAATGCGATCGCGCGATCGCGTCATATCGTCCCTTGCTTGTGTCACGTCCGCTTCGGCTCTTGCCACCCGCTCCCGCGCTTCGAGATAGTCCAAGCGCGGTACGATTCCTTGTTCTGCTAAGGTAACGAGGGAGGCTTCTCGCTCTTGGGACAGTTGCAGGCGTTCTTGACTTTGTTGGACGAGTTGCTCGCTATTTTTTAAACTAACATTCGCGTTCGTTAAATTATCTCTGGCGTTGGCTAAGTTATCTTGCAGGCGAATTTGACGAACTTTGGCACTTTCAATAGCGGCTTGTTGTTGTCTGGCTTGGGCGATCGCCGTGGCGCGACGGCTCTGGAAATCTTGCAAGCGAGCCACGAGCAGGCGATCTTGTAGGGGCGTTCCACTGCGGGTATTGCCCTCGAGTTCGGCATTCAAGCGGGCGAGATCTTGTTCGATGAGTTCGATGGAGTTGGTGAGGCGATCGATATCGGCTTGGGGAAGCGAGGGATCTCGCTCGATTAAAACTGTTCCTTCTTTAACTTTTTCCCCCTCCTCGACTTTAACTTCACGAATGACTCCTTCTTTGAGGGAACGTACCGGGCGCACCTGTACCGAGGCGAGGAGTTCCCCTCGGGCGACGGCAACTTCGTCAATTTTGCTGTGATGCGCCCAAGCGATCGCGCCGAAGACCAATAGGCTAATCGTTCCCGCCAGCAAGCGACTGTAAAGGGGCGGTAACTCCCGAACGGCTTTTCCCAATTCAAAGGAAAGATATTCTTCGGGATGGGCAAATTGTTCTCGGGTTTGGCGAGCTTGGGGAGGAGAGGCGGAAAATGGCGATTTCATCGGACTCGGAGGGGGATCTGAGGCTATCTGGGGCAGGACAATTCGGGTTTTTCCTTCTCCCAGTGTAAACAACCATCGGGATTTGCCATCAACTTTTATCAACTTTTATTAACCCCGCAATCGCGATCGCGCTTTCCCATCTCCAAAACTTATCAAGTTTTCTATATTTACGCCTGCAAATGTTTTTGACATACTATAAATAAGTTCGGAGTTGAAACAAAAACACCTTCACTCCAACTGACCGCCAATTTATCGGAAATTTTATCAATTGTAATTATTAAAATTTTAAGTTTTGGGAGCTAAGTGTCGGAAAGTGGTTAACTAACCTGCTTTCCGATTTTTCTTTTTTAAGATTACGCGCTCGCCATTAGTGTCAAGTTAAAAGGCGATCTCAACTATCAAGCGAAACTTAGGATACTCATGAACCATTTCTAAACCTAGATGTTGCGCGGGGGGTCTGCGGTCAGACCCCGCGTCGGCGCAAGACGCAAGGGAATGCTGACCAAGAGAGGGGGCGGCGCTGCGCCCACAGTGGCAGTGCGACCCCGCGTCGGCGCAAGACGCAAGGGACCGCGCACTGTTGGGGGGACTGGGGGGGAGACCTCCCCCCCAAAACTTCGGGTTTTCGGATGGCGTAAATGATTGCTCTAACCCATGTTCTGACCGATAGATTTCAAGATAAATCGCTTTT
The DNA here is from genome assembly GCA_039194995.1 of Cyanobacteria bacterium P01_E01_bin.42. Classification (GTDB taxonomy): domain Bacteria; phylum Cyanobacteriota; class Cyanobacteriia; order Cyanobacteriales; family Spirulinaceae; genus CCY15215. The sequence goes on from JBCCVR010000186.1 coordinate 8,666, forward strand.
TTCAAGAGAATTACTCAAAAAATATCAAGTTTTCTATATTTACGCCTGCAAATGTTTTTGACATACTATAAATAAGTTCGGAGTTGAAACAAAAACACTTTCATCCCAACTAACAACCGATTTATCGGAAATCTTATCGATTGTAATTATTAAAATTTTAAATTTTGGGAGCTAAGCGTCGGAAAGTGGTTAACCAACCTGCTTTCCGACTTTTCTTTGCTGAATTGTAGCGATCGCAATTGCGATCGCAAAAACTCTAAACACCCATCACTTTCGCTACACTTTCCAAATCAGCACTAACGCCGGAGTGTATAGCATTATGACTGTGTTCGATCGCGGCATCGGGATCTTTTAAACCGTTCCCCGTCAAAACACAAACAATCGTTGCATCTTCCGGGACGGTATTTTTCACCTGCAATAGACCCGCAACGGATGCCGCACTAGCTGGCTCGCAGAAAACGCCTTCTTCGCCAGCTAAAATGCGATATGTCTCTAAAATCTCTGCATCGGTAACGGCTTTGATCGATCCCCCCGAGGCTTGTTGTGCCGCAAGAGCCTTTTGCCAACTGGCAGGGTTTCCCACGCGAATTGCCGTAGCAATAGTTTGCGGGGAGGCAACGGGATGCCCCATAACAATGGGAGCGGCACCTGCAGCTTGAAAACCCATCATTTTGGGCAGACGGGTGCTTTTTTCATGCTCTCTATACTCGCAAAAACCCATCCAATAGGCGCAAATATTGCCCGCATTACCTACAGGAATACACAACCAATCCGGCGCATCTCCCAAGTCGTCAATAATTTCAAACGCCCCAGTTTTTTGCCCCTGCAAGCGATAGGGATTGAGGGAATTCACCAGAGTCACGGGATAGTCCCGGGACATCTCGCGGACGATGTCCAAACAGCGATCGAAATTGCCATCAATGGCGATGACTTCCGCCCCATATAATAGAGCCTGTGCCATTTTTCCTAAAGCCACATAACCATCGGGAACGATGACAAATGCCTTAATGCCCGCCCGACGCGCGTAAGCCGCCGCCGCCGCCGAGGTATTGCCCGTAGAAGCGCAAATAACAGCCTTATCTCCTGCCTCCTTCGCCTTCGAGATTGCCATCGTCATGCCCCGGTCTTTAAAACTTCCCGTGGGGTTCAACCCGTCATATTTGAGAAAGACCTTGACTCCTCGACCGATGCGAGAGGCGATCGCGGGGGCGGGAATGAGGGGGGTATTGCCCTCTAAGAGCGTCACCACGGGAGTCGATTGGCTCACGGGCAAAAAGGCGCGATAGGTTTCAATGAGACCTCGCCAGCGCAGGGGATTGCGATTGCGATCTGCATTGTTATTGGAGATAGAGACCGGGGCGGGAGAAGGACTTAAAACCACGATTGACGGTTGAATGACGAACAAAAGAATAGGAAAGACAGATTGCCTATCTTTCCTATTGTTGCATCTTTTTGGGGGAGACAGGGAGATGTTAACGGCTGTTACGGATTCTTGTTAATAGCTGTTAACGATTCTCGCCTATTCCTCCAAAGATTATTTTGCTCGTTCCGAGACAGAGGCCTTTTTGGGCATCTCAAAGCGATCGCCCCCGCCACGGCGATCGTGCCGCTTGGAGGAGCGGCGATCGCGATGGCGACCGCCGCCGCCGCGCTTGATGGGCTTGGTAAAGTCCTCGGGGGGCACTTCCCAATCGCCCTGCATCCAACCGGGACAGGATTGGTCGTAAACCATCTGTAAAGCCGCCGCCGCGATAGCGTGGGGGTCGTATTCTTCTCCCAGTTCTTTCACTGTCGAGAGGAAAGAGGCCATGCGTTCTCCGGAGAGGGCTTCTTTCATTTGGTCTTTCAGTTTTTCCAAGCGGTGGGTTTCCACATCCGCCCGAGAGGGAATGCGAGCCGTGGGCAATTTTTGCCGCAAACGATGTTCGATTCGCCGCAACAGGTGGCGATCCATGGGTTGGATCAGGGAAATAGCCGTTCCGGTTTTTCCGGCGCGTCCCGTGCGACCAATGCGGTGAATGTAGGTCTCCGAGTTATCGGGGAGATCGTAGTTGATCACGTGGCTGAGGTCTTCCACATCCAAGCCTCGGGCGGCAATATCCGTGGCGACGACCAATTTAACCTGACCGTTGCGGAAACGCTGTACCAGTCGTTCTCGCTGACTTTGACTTAAATCGCCGTGATATTCGTCTACATTATGTCCCGCCGCTTGTAACTTGCTCGTCACTTCTGCTGCACCGCGCTTGGTGCGCACGAAAATAATTCCGGCTTCCGGTTCTTCCATTTCCAGAATCGGTTGTAATGCCTTGATTTTCGGCCAGCTTCGGGGAATATTGTAAATTCGCTGTTCGATGCGGGAGGGCGCGGCTTTGGTTTGTTTGACCGCTACCGTCGTCGGGGATTTGAGGAATTGTTCGATCAAGCGGCGGATTTCATCGGGCATGGTTGCCGAGAAACAAGCCGTACACCGCTCGTCGGGGGTTTGCTTGAGGATTTTCTTCACATCATCGATAAAGCCCATGCTCAGCATCTCATCAGCTTCATCAAGAACGACCCAATGTAAATTTTCCAAGCGCAAATCTTTGCGCTCTAATAAATCGATAACCCGTCCGGGGGTACCGACAATCACTTGGACTCCGCGTTGCAGGCTGCGAATTTGTCGTTCGATGGACTGACCCCCGCAAACCGTCAGCACCCGCAGGCGATCGCGAGACCGAGAGGGTTTATCATTGCCCCAAAAATCATCAATGGCTTGGGTGACTTGCTGGGCGAGTTCCCGCGTGGGGGTCAGAATCAAAGCCTGAACTGTCCGAGCTTGGGGATCGATTTGTTCGAGAATGGGCAGCGAAAAGGCTGCTGTTTTACCGGTTCCCGTCTGCGATTGTCCCACCACATCTTGCCCCGTCAGCAGGAGGGGAATAGCTTGTGCCTGAATCTCCGTCGGCTCTTCAAAGCCCATATTTTTTAGTTGCTCGACGCGAGTATCGGACAGTCCCAGACTTTTGAACGAAATTGTCATATGTAATTCGTTATGGATCTTCTTTACGTTTTCCCGCCATAAATCATACGAGTAAGATTAATCAATGGTGGGTGTAAACCCGTATCGGAAGGGCGATCGCAGGCTTTAACCAACGATTTTTGAAGGAGAGTTGAAAGCTGCCGCAGCAGATTCGACTCCTGCCCTAAATTTTTAGGTTTGTCTTTAGTTTACGAAACTTAACCAATTTTGGGAATGGTTAATTTTTGTTTGCTGCGATCTCTTCTGGGGAGATCGCGACGGCAATCCCAGAATTAGCAGGCAATTGGGGGCATTCACCACCGCTATACCAACATAGTCATTTATCTAGGTTTATTGACATATCATTACGATACTGGCGATGCGCTTGACAGAGAGCGGGGTATGGTCTCTGCTGGCGATCGCTTGAAGATCCGTCAGCTACTCGTTAGTGTGGCGGGAATTCCCCGCATTGAAGCGGGGATCTTTTTAGGAAATTAGAACGTAAAAGTCGTCCGAACCGCGCCAATGGTAATCGTATCGTTGGCTGAATTTTGCAACGGATTGAAAAGGACGATAAAACCGGGAGTAACGGTCAAATAATCCGTTAACCTGATGCGATAAAACGCTTCTAGGTGATAGGTTCGTCCCGGTTGACCGCCCCCCGGGGCCGTCAAAATCTCGCCATTGGAGAAGAAACTGGGCACGTTGCGAGCTTGGATATTGTTGGCACTATCGGCTGCTGCCATGGTACTGCTGATAATGCGCGGCGGCTGTCCGAAATAGACTCCCAGTAAATTGCCTTCGCCCCCGAGATCGTTGAAGTTGAGGAAAGCCATCCAATTGATTGTTTCCACCAAACCTTCTGCGGGAATATAGTCGGCAACCGTGTAGCCAAACCAACTGCCGAAGGTAATTTCCGGGATGATGCGCCATTCCATGCCAATGCCAAAAGCGTTGGTGCTGATGGGCGCGCGCAAGTTGACACTCGTGCTGGAGTTATTGCCGATGACTTGGCGATCGTCCCCGACGGACGTATTCAAGAAACCAAAAGGAGAATAGGCATTGATGTACTGGAGACTCACATCTATATCATCTGAGGGAGATGCTACCAATTGCAGCCCGAAACTTGTCGAAGCCAAATCCCCCCCAAAGAGACTGCCATTGCCACCATCGGCGAGGAAGTCGGCCGCATAGACTCCCTGCAAACTAAAGTTACTGTTAATTTGCCAATCAAAACCGATACCGCTATCGCCGTTACCAATGCTGAGAATGGGGTTGCGTTGGGCAAAACGGGAAATCGGACCGCTTCCCGCGCTTTCAACCCGGTTGGTTCCACGGAAGACATTAACGGGAGACATCCCTTTCGGCCCGACCATCAAGGCGAAATTATTCGTAATGAGATGGCGATAGTTGAGATCGCTTAAAACGAAGTCATTATCGTTGTCTCCCTCAAAGGCCAAACCGACATAGTTAAAAAGAGATTGAGTACTCGCGGTGACAGTACTGCCATTTCCAGATTGGAAACTAGCCAGCAAAAGGCTACGGGGACTGAATTGAGTAAAGAGGCTGAGTTGGACGTTGTGAATGAGAACGGTTTCCGTATCTTGATCGATAAAGGTGTTGCCCGCCAAATTATAGTTATTATTGGCGCTGCGTGCCGTTACCCCGAGAATAGCCTGTCCGAAGAGTTTGGTGGTTGTTGAAAAAGCATTATCTTCAAGAAAAGTCGTCCGCGCTTCGAGATTATCGACTTGAACCCCGAGTTCTGCCAGTTCCTCTTCAAACTCCCGCATGAGGCGTTCGAGTACCGCCATATCGTCTTTCGTCGCCAGCTCGCTGGTGGCATCGGCCAAGATACGCTCGATTTGTTGCAGGCAAGCATTTAAGCCCGCCGCAAATTCATAGCGGGTCATGGCCCGATCGCCCCGGAATGTTCCATTGGGATAACCCGCCAAACAGCCGTAGCGTTCGATCAGATCGCTCAAGGCTTGAAACGCCCAATCGCCGGGATCTACATCTCGCAACTCAAAGACATCGTTAATTTGTGCCATCGGATCCACCTCATCGAGGGCTTCCTCAGGCAGGATGGAAAGGAAAGGCAAAATTTCGGGTTCGGAGGGACGCGGGGTAACTGTCTCGTTGGCTGAAGTACTTTCTACCCCATCGGAATTATCGATCGCGATCGCCTCTTCCTCGGATTTGGGGTTGGCAGAAAGGGTCAAATCACGAACTTGCAATTGGGAATTGATGGGCAGGGAGGGGTCAAAGCCCGATTCCAAGAGTGCGGAGCGAGTGAGAGGATGAAGGGGAATTTGTTGGGAGGGTGTTGCCAATGCCGATACTGTCAATGTCGAGGAGTTAGATTGCTCTTCGAGGGATATCGGAGGATTGGCGAGAACGATCTCCTGCGTTGCAGGTTCTCTCGCGATCGCGGAATTGAACGCGATCGTGGAAGTAACAGAAGTATCGGTATGAGAGTCCTCCCTTACACCTTCAAGGGAAAGAGTGTGTTGGGGCGCTTCCAAAGTGGAGGTTTCGGAAGGCACTGCCGCTAAAGTGAGGCCAGAATCGGCTAAAAGACTTAGGGTGGTCAGCAATAATGCCGAAGAAAGTGTTTTTTCTAAACTACCTTGGGATTTCACGAGATACCAGCTCCTCAAAACACCAGTAATTAATGTAACAGAAGATTTACATCTCTTCTGCTTTATCATTCTACGCATTTTAAGCAATTCCGATCGATTAATGTTGGGAAAAATATCGGGATGTTGTTAGCAAGTTCCCTATTTTCTTGGTACTTCTCCCGTTCGCG
>JBCCVR010000187.1:0-14381 GCA_039194995.1 Cyanobacteria bacterium P01_E01_bin.42
GTTGCCGAAAGTCGGACGAATGCGGGCGATTTTATGCCAAGGGACGGGAAGTAACGGGAAAGATTCTCTCAGAGAAGCTGTGAGCCAATTGTTCGGAGGTCAGGGAATGTCTAGTTGTTCTCTCTCCGACTTCCGCCAATACGACCAAGGGCGAAAATTTCCTCTCTCCCCCTTGGGACGGAATCCAAGAATCAATTGGAGTAGTGAAAACACGGGTTCATTGTCCCTCGATCACGTGCAATCCCTCAAACAAGCCATTTCCGGAGATCCTCTCACCGCAGAGCAAAAAGGCAAGGACGGGGTAGATATTGACGTTAAGACAGTCTTCTTCTTTAACGTCAACGAAGCCCCCTTGTTGAGTGCCAGCCTTGACGCGATCGCCACCCGCTACTGCATCCTGACTTTTGACAAAACCTTCAAAACAGACCCCAATCTCAGCTATGGGGAACTTCAAGCCGATCCGCTATTCAAACACGATCCTCACTTTATTCGAGATAACATTCTCCCCGCTTTGCTCAATAAAATTCTGGATGCTCTTTCCCGCTTGCCCGACGAGGGGATTAATTATGCCGCCACGGACGAGGCTCTCAACGACATTCGCCGAGAAAGCAATCATCTCATCGCTTTTTGTCAGGATGTCGGGTTGAAAATTGTCCGCAATGCCAAGACCTACATTAAAGACATCTGGGAGCGGCTCGAGCAATGGTATATCGATAATGGCACCCTTGAGATAGAGGAAACGGATGGACGGAAGAAATATTTCTGGAACGAACAGGTTCGGCGCTCCGATTTGAACGTTAAGAGAAATCATGTAGCCGCTCGATTTCAACGACTCTTCCCCAAAGCCAAGAAAGGGAAAGATTCCTATGTTTATTTGGAGGGGATTGCTTTTTCTGATGCAATTGAGGGCAATGTTCGCGATCGCGGGGAGGAAAACGCCTCTGTCCCAAGTCTAGCAAGTCATTCAGAGGAAGCCCCCCCGAGCGCGATCGTGGGCGATCGTGAGCGATCGCAAGCGATCGTGAGCGATCGAATGGAAGAACAGCAAATCGACAGTTCCTCCCAAGAAGTTGACGATCGCGAATGCCCTACCTCGATCGCGAACGATCGCGAACGATCGCGAATGGCTGCGCGAATGCCTAAGACTCTCAAAGAACAGGCAGGGCAAGGGATTCCGGAAATAGACAAGAGCGATCGCGAATGTTCTTCCCTCCCAAAAGATGCGAAAAATTTCTCTGAGGAGAAAGTTGACAATCGGGTAGAGGAGATGATTGTGTCCCTCGTTGATGATTTGCGGGTTTGCGAGAGTCTCGATGCCTATGATGAGCTTTTTAATAATTCAATGGCACTCCAGAAAGTTTTACGGGGCGATGGCATTCTCCCGCCCAACCTCTTGGAGGAGGCGAGCGCTCGTCTGTCCCCAGAAGAGCAGGCTCGTATCGATAATTTGCTGCATCCCCCGAAGTCGTGGCCGGCTCCAGTTGGTTTGAAGAAGGGCGATCGGGTGGTTGCGCCGGAAAATTCCGATTGGGGCGTGGGCATCGTTCAGAAGGTTTACGAGATTCCCTCTTGCGGGCTACAAGTCCATGTGAAGTGGAAAGCCATCAAAGAAGATTTCCCGGTTTCGATTGTTGAGTTGGCCCGAGAGGGCGAATGGGTTGCACCTGCTAAATCGGAGGAGGACGAGCGCGAGGAGGCGATCGCCGCCCTTGTCGAGCAGTTGAATGATTGTCCATCCATCACTCATTTTGACAAGTTGGCCCGAGAGACAGATTCGGAATTGCTGGCGGCGGCGATCGACCGATGCTACCCCATCCCCAAATTAAAGATTGGCAAATGGCTCCGGCAGGAGGAGGAGAGAAAGCAACAACTCGAACGGGAACTCAACCATGTTAACCCGTTTGCGTCTGGCGATCGCGTGGCGCTGTTGGGGTCGCCGTCGTTGGGATTGGGGGAGGTTTGCTACACCTACAGGAATCAGTGCAGGGTAATTTTTGGACAGTATGAATCGCCTTACTATGACCATACCCTCCTTAAAGTCGGACAAAAAGTGTGTTACGTGGGGGACGAGGAGAAGCTCAAAAAAACTTTTGCCAACCCGAAGGCAGGCAAAAACTATCGGTCTTTATATTTGACGGTGAAGGCGTTGAAGGAGGAGGCTGGCAGCGTCCGGGTTGAGTTGACTCATGATAATTGGTTGGCTTGGTCTTTCTGGGTTGATTTGGGTGAGGTTAAGAAATAAGGGGTTGTTTTGTCTCGTCCCCACTCGGTTTGGAACAAAAAAGATAGTCACCAGGTTGCCACCCGTAAGCCTCGAATATCTTTGCCATTACATCCCCACCGGGAATATATGAAGGATCATCATGCAATCGGTAGGCAGTGTTTTGAGACAATCCGGTTTTTTTCCAGAATCTATAGGGAGTGTCTCCCTTCTCCTCCAATAGTTCCTTGATGGTGTTCCTCGTTGGCATTTGGGCTTCAATCATTGAGCTTCCCCCCTATTGTCCTGTATCTCGCGCACTTTCATTATACTCATAATGCTATGTACTCTGCTTAGTAAGTATATACCTCTTGCATTATACTTACGAGTATGAGTATAGTGGTGACATGGAAACAGAAGCCCACCTGCAAGCCAAAAGTTAACTAAGGGGCAACCAATAGAACACAACCTCAAAGGACACGGCTGCGCGGTATAGCACAGGGTCTGGGAAAGTCTCCCCACGACTGGGTAAAGCCCGTGCAAGTGCGATCCGAGAGGACTACCCATAAGGAGAACCATGAGCCACTTACCCAAAGTCAGACTGCGGCGCGACCAACTCTTGGATCTAATTGCATCTCATTCTGTGGAAAATTCCCCATTCAATGAGTTTGCAGAAATGCTAATGGCCGCTAGTGCTTTCGGTGCTTTTCTCTCTCAATTGTTCGAGTTTGAAGAAGCTCGCAACGTCGCAAAAGAAGAGCCGAAAACTCCACAAGACTTAGCGATCTTGGCACTCCAGCTATGGAAGCAAGGCACTTGGACAAAAGAGCACGCCATGCAAGTGGTGCATAAGGCTGTCGGTGAGTACCGAGAGCATATCGATGTTTATTCCCAGCAAATCCCCGCTTACCGAGCGGCACTGCCACCGGGAATAAAACAAACCGAGGCTCAACTCATCGACCAACTTTTTGCTTAAAGAGAAAGGTGGCCGGATTGGCCGCCTTGACTTGTCCCTTCACAGTAAAAACCATGTTTGACCTTCTAAACACTCCCATCACACTCGATACCATTTTGTCCGTCCTCAAAGGACTGAGCCAACCCAACGCGATCGAGACCATCTTCAATGCCTTGGGCGGAATCATCGACCAATTCGAGACGGACAACATCGACATCATGCAGCAGGCCATTGAAGCCCACGAGAACGGCTACCTCGATCGCGACGACCTCCTAAAAATCGTCAAGATTTGCGCCAATCCCAAACCCACGCCCGCCCAACTCGACGAAAAGTAACAGCTCGAGAAAATGTTCCGCTAAACCACTGGCGGCCAACCCGGCCGCCTTTACTTGTCCCTCAACAATAGAACTCATGAAGATTGAACTTGATTCTGACAATATCATCGCTCTGCTCTTAACACGAGAAGAAGAACTCAAAAAAGAACTTGGCCAAGCTACGAAAGAAGACCTTTTGAGATTGAAAACTCTTATCCAAGAAGCCCTAGGGCGAAAAGGACACCCGCCAACAGTCAATCCTTTCGACTTTATCAAAGTGAAATAGTCTCGCTGGCGGATAATCTGTCCGCCACAAAAACATCAAATTAAGCGATAAAAACAATGGCAGAAATCAAAGAGATGGAAAAGCTAGAGGTGTTTGTTGAGTTGCGTATTACGCGCTCTTATACCTCCTATGGCGATATTTATGCAATCGCTCAAGACTTGGGTTTGGACAAAACGAACCCTCACCATATCAACGCCTTGAAAGAGGCGATCGAGAACGGAAAATTCACAGATAAGGCTCTCGATGTCGAAGCCTTAGTCCAAAAGGATTTGAAGAAGTTCTGCTCGGAAGAAACGATGCAGATTCAAATCGAAGAACTAGAGTAGATTTCCACTCTATGAGGCGATCGCGTTTCAATGCGATCGCACAGACCAAACAATTCATTAACAACGCCACAAATCACAAAATCATGAGACCTCTCACCTATTACTGTGACAACCACACCACGCAATACCTTTCTAAAAAACACGGCGCTTTTCTAGAGGGAATGTCAATTCAAGAAAAAAATTTTCTTGTCTTTCTCATAGGGAATCGCTTGTTCTCAGGATGTCCTCTGTACAGGTTTGCAAAAGATATGTCTAATACTTCTAATTTGAAACACCTCAACAAATACCTAAAGACAGTTGAATCCCTTTCTTTCTGTTCTAACTCTGAACTCGCGAAAATATTGGAGTTTCTCGCGGGTTCTCTATCAGAGTATATCTACAGAGAAGAACGGAAAACAGCAGACTCTAACAACTAAAGACTAATTTCTCGCGATCGCCCTTCAATCTGGGAGTGCGATCGCTTTCTACCCGCTATCAATAAGGAAGAAACAAATGGAAAAGGCTAAATACAGACCAATCAGACTAAGTGATTTGTTTCAAGATGAAAACTCTGAGGTGCGTCTTGTCCGTGATAAATACCTACCCATATCGAAGGCATCGATTATCAAGACTTGCGATCGTCAGCCTACTATTTATTTTAAAGTTCGAGGAAGCGAGATCTTCTCCTGTCTTTCCAATGGTATACATCTCGAATCTGCCTATACCGAAGAGGATTATCAGTATCTACCAGAATCCGTCAAGCAACGACTGATAAAAATTCAAGACTAGCTAAGTATTGCTAGGGGCGATCGCCTTTTCTTCTCCCAACCAATCCAATCATTTACAAACAATAAAAATGAGCAACAATGAACCTGATCGTGCAAATTGCAAAAAAAAACAGAGTTTTTTATTCCGTAACCAAGATTCGACGCAGAATGTTTTTGATAATCAATTGATGGCTTTAGATAAGGCAAAATACGATCTAGCTCGTACTTGTTACTACGTCATGTTGGCAGAGGGTTTGACTTGGTGGGATATCTTGAACGTTATACAAATGGAAGTTTTACCAAGTAGCAAAATTTACGAAGCCTTAGAGGAGATTCTCGTAACTTGTTCAGATGAGGAAATGCCAACCAAAGACAATTTTCTTAATAGTCCAGAGACAAAGCCTTCTTGTGACAACAATTGCGATTGTTGCAGTGGATGGAGCTAAGTACACAGACTGAATATTGAGGATCGCCCTTTTATTTGGGAGGGCGATCGCCTCTACCGACAACCAATAACTGACAGCCAATAACTTAACTAAAATGCCCAAAAAACCACGACAAACAAAAAAGTACAGTTCAGCCGGAAAACTCGCCAACTCTCTCAATTTTACGGGGGATTGGAATAAACAGGATGAGGTCTATGGGTTTCTCCAACAAAACAATTATTTTTGGAACTCAAAAACCAAAGAATGGAAAAGCGCCGGACAAGCAAAGCCACCTACAAATTTAGTAGAATTGCGAGCCTTGGTTGGCGGAGAAAGTGAATCAATCTTAATGGGTCAGTTACTCAAATATATTTTCGAACGTTGCGGGTTGGAATTCATAAAAATATCTCCTCCATATTCTTGTCGCCCACCCAATCAGAACGATTATCGCGTGTATCTAACCTTTAAGAGAACCCCTGAATTTGATAGGTTTTGCGAGTTTTGTCGTAGTTCCCTGAAAAAACAGTAAAGCGATCGCTCATCTTAATGTGTCCAAAAAAAAGAAAATCATTATTCTGTCCCTATTCTGTCCCCCTAAGATCGTGAAAATTCCCGAATTATTAAAACGCAGAGATGGTAAATTTTACAAAAAGGGTCGAGTGAGCTTCTCTAAACGAAAAGGATCAATTCGCTTGAGAGTCGTTTATAACTACAATTACTACTCTTTGACTATCAAAGGAGGAATCACCAAGAAGACGCTAGAGGCAGCAGAAGGTTTAGCAGATATAATCAATGGCGACCTTGCTTTCAATCGATTTGATACAACTTTACATAAATATGACCCCGATCGAGAAAAAAGAGCTAATATCGTAAAACAAAACCAAGAACCCAATCTGAGAGATATCTGGGAGTCTTATAAAGAAGCGAAAAAACACCAAAGCGCTCTGACGACGCAAAAATATCAATGGCGAGAAGTTGACCGATTGCTAGAGCTACTTCCATCAGAACAATTAAAATTGACGGAGCTAGAAACTCTCGGTCAGGCTACTTTAAAGATTCGCGCACTATCAACAACACATCGAAACTTTCAATTCCTCAACGCAGCGATTACCCTTTGCACCGGAAAAAACCATAAAATTAAAAAACAACTTCCACCGGAGCCAAAACCGCCGATAGAATGGTTTGAAGTGGAAGAAGTTAAATTTATCTTACAAGCCTTCAAAGACAATCGTTACCAGCCAGACAAGAGCCGTTATGAACATCGTTTTTACTATCCTTATGTTAGCTTTCTGGCACATACGGGATGCCGTCCAGAAGAAGCTCTAGCGCTAACTTGGGGCGATCTGACATGGAATCGCGATCGCACTGAGTGCAAGGTTTTGATAGATAAAGCCTACAGCAAGGGCATATTGATGCCACACACGAAAAATTATAAAATTCGCAAAATATCGCTTTCTCCTGCACTGATAGCAACCTTAAAAGAAATTGAGCATAAAAGTTATCATAAAGAAGGGCTTGTTTTACGAGGTCGTAATGGAGGCTTCCTAGATCATTCCAATTTTAGGGAGGACAACTGGAAGCCTGTTTTAGATGGTTTGGTTCGTAATAATCTCGTTCGCAAGTATCTCCGCCCTTACTGCCTCCGCCATAGCTACGTTACTAATATGCACTACAAACACACAACGTCGCTGGTAAAAATCGCTAAACAAATTGGGGACAAGACGGAAACTGTTATCCAGCGATACACGGGGCTAAAAGAAATAGATGCAAATGTTCTCGATCTTTACTGAAAAGGCAAAATATCGTTAGTCTTGTGTCCCCACTCTGTCCTAGTTGAAGAATAAAGCAAAACTATTCCCCGAAAGGAAAACGGGAAACCCTTCTGTTACAAAGGAAAACGACATTCTTCTCGTCACGCATTTGAATCTGCCTTACAAGCAGGATGTCACAGGTTCGAATCCTGTACCGCCCATTCCTTTTTCCCCGCTCCTCCATTTTTTCAGATGGAGATCGTCGCACTTCTTCTTTGAAGTTAGTGCATGGCGATTTTCGTACACTATCCGTACACTTCAGAGCGTCCAGATCGTTTTTAAGGAGTTGGTTAAATTCAGCGATCGCGCTTCCCGAAGCATCCCCTAATACTGTCAGGGTAGCATCGCATACACCCTCTCTCCCAAATTACGATTAACGATCCAGATTCGAGCTTATTTCATCATCAAAGCCACCTGCTTGGCAAAATAAGTGAGAATCAAATCTGCCCCTGCCCGTTTCATGCTGGTGAGGGTTTCTAAAACGATCTTTTTCTCGTCGATCCAGCCTTTTTGGGCAGCCGCTTTAATCATGGCGTATTCCCCACTCACATTGTAAGCCGCAACGGGCATATCGCTAAATTCTTTAACTCGGCGAATAATGTCCATATAGGCCAAAGCAGGCTTCACCATGACAATATCTGCACCCTCGTCAATATCCAATTCAACCTCTTTGAGGGCTTCATCCGTATTCGCCGGATCCATCTGATAGGTCTTTTTATCGCCAAATTTCGGGGCGGATTCTAACGCATCTCGGAAGGGTCCGTAATAGGCAGAAGCATACTTGGCAGAATAAGCGAGAATGCCCACATCAACGAAGCCCGCTTCATCCAAACCCGCCCGGATCGCACCGATACGACCATCCATCATATCCGACGGCGCAACGATATCGGCTCCAGCTTCGGCTTGGGAAATGGACATTTTTACCAATACCTCTACGGTTTCGTCATTCAAAATAATCCCGTCTTCAACAATGCCATCGTGACCCTCAGAGGAAAAAGGATCGAGAGCAACATCAGTAATCACAACAATTTCCGGGACTTCTGCTTTAATGGCACGAATGCTGCGCTGTACCAACCCTTCAGGATTATAACTTTCTGTGCCTTGATTGTCTTTCTTTTCGTCTGGAACCATAGGAAATAGTGCGATCGCATTGATTCCCAGGTTATAAGCATCGGCGACCTCTTTGACCAACAAATCGAGAGAATAGCGATAGCATTCCGGCATGGAAACGATTTCTTCTTGCTTATTTTCCCCTTCCATGACAAAGACAGGGTAAATTAAATCGTCAACGCTCAGTTGCGTTTCTCTGACCATACGACGTAATGCCGCCGTGCGGCGCAAGCGACGAGGACGCTGAATCAAATCGAGGGGGTTGGAGGTAGAACGTGCTGAAGGCATATAACTTTGAGATGAGCGAGGGTTCGTTAAATTATCGTAAAGAGGAACGGACCCCGAAAATGAGAAGTTTTATTAAGTTGTCCGGCTGTCTCCGATCGCCGTTCGATTGCTTTTTTCAACAATGTACCCAAAAATCGTATTTTCTGGAATTGGCGCGATCGCGATTGTAGAAACGATCGCTTTTTCGCGAGTGATACGATCGACTATCCCATGAAAACCAAAAAACGCTACAGAGGCGCGATCTCCGTGTTTGCTTTCTTGTTATTATCAGGAGGTATTTTTTACTTTCTCTTGGTCAGACGCGGTTATCTCTTTCCGGTCGATCGTGTATGGGGAATTCTGACCCATTCGAAAACATCGCAGCCTTTACATTCTTCTCCCGATTACAGCCACTTACTCAACACCGATCGCAATATTCCCGATATTCTCAATACTGGGGCGATCGATACGAGTAAAACCTCGATTCTCATCGATAAATCTGAAGGAATTCTCACACTTTATTACGATCGCCAGCCGATTAAATCTTATCCCGTCGTCTTTGGAGGCGATCCCGTCAGAGATAAACTTAGAGAAGGCGATCGCAGAACTCCCGAAGGAGTCTTTAAAGTCCGCGATCTCTATCCTCATTCCAGTTGGTCTAAATTCATTTGGATAGATTATCCCAATACCGATTCTTGGCGCAAGCATTTACAAGCAAAACAACAGGGAATCATCCCCGCTAGTGCCACAATTGGTGGAGAAATTGGCATTCATGGCGTACCATCAGGAGCAGACGATCTCATCGATCGCAAAAATAATTGGACATTAGGCTGTATTGCTCTGAAAAATAAAGATGTTGACGAACTGTACGGTACTATCCAAGCTGGAACAACTGTAGAAATAGTTCCTTAATTGTAATATTTTTGCATGGGTGAATTTTGAACTTAGTTCTATTCTTCGGGATCGTAAGTTGATTGGACGTACAACTCTTTTAGTTGTTTTTCATCAACCGTTGCAGGGGCATCCGTTAGCAGCGAGCGCGCTTGTTGGGTCTTCGGAAACGCAATCACATCTCGAATAGAGTCTTCTCCCGCTAACAGCATCACCAAGCGATCCAAACCATAGGCAATTCCCCCATGAGGTGGCGTACCATATTCAAAGGCTTCTAGGAGAAAACCAAATTTTTTGTAGGCTTCTTCTCGGGATAAGCCAATGGTTTCAAAGACCTTTTCTTGAACATCTTTTTGGTAAATTCGCAAGCTACCGCCGCCAATTTCAAAGCCATTGAAAACGATATCGTAAGCCTGTGCTCTTGCTGTCGTCAGATCCTCAATATCTTCGGGGTTGGGTGCGGTAAAGGGGTGGTGGAGGGCTTCATAACGTTTTTCGTCTGCATTCCATTCAAACATGGGGAATTCTGTCACCCAAACTAAGGCGATTTTCTCGCGATCGATCAGTCCCATTTGATCGCCGATGACCTGACGCAATCGGTCTAAGGACTTATTGACAATTTCTGTATCTCCCGCACCAAATAGAAGCAAATACCCTTCTTTTGCTCCCGTTTTCTTGAGTAATTCTTGTTTCTGTTCTTCACTGAGATTGTCTTTAATTGCGCCAATCGTATCGATTTCGCCATCTTTTTTCACGCGAATGTAAGCGATCCCTTTTGCACCTGCAATTGTGGCTTCTTTGAAGAGATCTCCGCCGGGTTTGATGCGAACATTGGAGATTTTATCACCGTCGGGAATGGGCAGGACTTTAATAATACCGCCCTTTTTCACCGCTCCAGAAAACACCTTAAAACCGCTATCTTTTAACAGTTCGGATACTTCCACTAATTCTAAACCAAACCGCGTATCCGGGCGATCCGTGCCGTATTTTGCCATTGCCTCTTGATAGGTCAAACGAGGAAAAGGACTAGGCAGATCGATCCCTTTGACCGTTTTGAAAATGTAACAAATTAGGCTTTCATTGAGAGCAATTACTTCCTCTTCGGACATGAAACTCATTTCCATGTCCAGTTGGGTAAATTCCGGCTGTCTGTCGGCCCGTAAATCCTCATCGCGAAAACAACGGGCGATTTGATAATAGCGATCGCATCCCGCCACCATAAGCAATTGTTTGAAGAGTTGGGGCGATTGGGGTAAAGCATACCACTGTCCCGGATTGACCCGAGAAGGAACGAGATAATCCCTCGCGCCTTCGGGTGTAGATTTAGTGAGAATTGGGGTTTCTACCTCGATAAAGTTCTCTTCATCTTCTAAAAAGCGCCGCATCGCCTTGACAACTTGATGGCGCAACACTAAATTTTTACTCATGCGATCGCGTCGCAAGTCGAGATAGCGATATTTCAAGCGCAATTCTTCTTTAACGGGTTCTACATCCACCGTCGAGACTTGAAAAGGCAATTGTTTGCTGACGCGGTTGAGAAGGACGATGCGATCGGCAAAAATTTCGATTTCTCCCGTGGCTATTTTCGGATTGATCGAATCATCCGGACGTTGGCAGACTTTGCCGGTGACTTGAATAACATACTCATTTCGCAGCGCCTCTGCGTCCTCGTAAGAGTCGGGAGTGCGCACGGGATCGCTGGCAATTTGTACCGTCCCGGTGCGATCGCGCAAATCAAGAAAAATAACCCCACCAAGATCCCGACGGCGATCGACCCAACCACAAAGGGTGACGGTCTCGCCGATCTGGTTAATGCCCAAGGCAGAACAATATTGAGTCCGCATAATAATTAAGATCTAACAAAAAAATAACGCAGCTTTCAGCCTAGCAAAATTTATCGGCAAAAAACAGCCACAAATTCCTTGTATAGCAGGTTAGCGAACTTGCTGGCAAGTTTGCTGGCACGGTGCTTGCCGCTTAGATCTTTCTGCTTGAGAAACTCGTCTCTCGCGTCGGTCAGGATGCGGGCATCTTCGGTGATGGGGGGGCGTGGTTTGCCGTTGGCGAGCTTCGTCGGCTCGATCGCCGCGTTGACGTACTGCCAGAGCGCTTTCTTCACGATCGCAGATCCCGCCCCTTTTTCGATGGTTTTGTCACCGGACTGTTCTAATACCGTCGCCATTCCCAAACGCATTCTAAAGCCGTCTCGCGAGCGGTTTCTTTTAACTCGTTTAATCGTTCCTGCTTGTCGGGTAACGACGGTTTGCCAGCGTCCCTTGGTGTCTCTATATCTGTGTTTTTCATCTTTTTTAACTTCCCTTGTTTCGTGTTCGATAATTTGCCGATTTTCTGGCGACAAGAACATCTCGAAGGGGTATCAACAAGTGAGCAGGCGTGCCTTAATTCTTAAGAATCCCTGTCCTAAATATTTGTTGAAAATTCTAATATAGGGCGCAAATTCTTCGGCTTCTAACAGGCAATTGAGTTCGGATTCTAATCGATGTTCTTCATGGGCAATATCGCACATCCAATGAGCGTGTAGCCGCAAATTGGGATCGATTTCTAAACTTAATTCTCGTGCTATTGAACTTTCATATTTTTTATCATAATGGCTTTGCCAATTGGCTTGGCGATCGTGGCGGTCTGAGAGCCAATGCCATAGGGGAGGGTCTAAGTCTTCAGAACTCGAATTACTTCGGGTTTGCGCGACTTCGGGGAACTGCCACGCCAACATTTGGCGGGAATAGTTAACGATGAGGGACTGCACTCGCTGCAAATGCTCCAATTGTCGTTCTATTTCTCGAATCCGGGCGATATTGTCGGATTGATGAATGAGGTATTTTCGCGGGTTGGCTCCGTTGTCGGTTTGATTGTCGGGGTCGAAATAGAGCCCGCCATGACCAGCGCGTCGGCAGGGTCGGATTTATTGGGAAGCCCTTTCCCTCGGCGATATCTTCCGAGGTGGCAGTGACCGACCCATAAAATATCGATTCCCTTGCTTTTGAGGAGTTCCGCCCATAATTTCGAAGCATGGTAGCCCGTGGGTTCTAAGATGGCGACAATTTCATCGCTGGCTTGCAAGCCGTCAAGGTAGTCGAGAAAGTCTTTAAATTCCTTTTGCTGCTTTTTCGGGATGCTGTAAAACGTCGGGTAATTTTTGGCGAGATTCTTCTGAGATTTTCGCCAGTAGGCGGCGAGTCCGCCCTTCGGATAGCCATGCAAAACGTGACAGCAAACAGATAATTTGCTGACATCAATGCCTAATGAAGTTGTCATGAGGTTAAATTAAAAGTGAAAGAGCGCACGAATCCCCAAACGCCTCGCACATTCCGGATTGCTGGTACCAATCCAAACAGGGGCGCGATTCAGCCTTAACGCGAGTTCCGGTTGGCAGCGTCGCGACGAAAGGAAAAACACCCGCGCAATGGGGGCGCATTCAACTGTTAACGACGACAAACCGAACGCGGAACAAATGCGGGGAGCTACCCCGCAGCAGGGGAATTAGATTCCCCCGCTGCGAGGGTTAAAGCCCGATCGCCTTGATAATTGTAGCGACCCGCAAACATAAACGCTCCGACCCACAAACAAGGCATTTTTCGAACCACATTATCTGCAAATAAAAACCCTCTCAGACCCACATTATTTGCAAATGAGACCACATTATCTGCAACTGACCCGCAAACAACGGTTTCGACCCACATTATTTGCAAATAAGCCGTAACTTCTGCCATTGATAGGTATTGCAGTCAGCAATCAGAACATCGAGCCAGAATTAACTGCAACCGAAAAGTAAAGAAAACAGTGGTGTATTGGGATTATCCAGTTTGTGACTGGGGAGATGCGATTCGTTAAGCGACACCAAAAAGCCGCTTTGAGTAGAGGCGGCTTTTTGGTTAATTGGCGGGGCAATCTCGGAGCAAGGCAATCAAGAGGTCAAAAGGCAGATAAGATACTAGACTTAAAACATAAAAATGACTAATAGAACTAATAAACTCATCAATATTTAAAACGAAAGAATTGTCTTTGAATAAAAGTAAGCTAATAAAACTTCCTAGTGTAAATAAAGAATAAAAAGATTTTTTAATCACCTCCTCATAGTCTAAAAGTCTCTCTTTGATTGTTTTGTCACCTCTATCATGTTCTTTACTCTTAGCAGATTGCCATCTCTTGGGAACAAGCCTGAAGGTGTAGCGAATCTTTTACAATTGTAACTCTTTCCTCTAAAGAGACAAGTGCGGCTTCCCGAGCAAGATTATTTCTTCAATACCTCACCCATTTTTGACGCATCCTCATTATGATGTGATTTAAGTTAATATTGAGTCACAGCAATCTCAGTAATGCAAATTTTCAAGAAACAAATCTTCAAAAGGCAAACTTAAGTTACGCTAATTTTGAAAATACTAATTTTTCTAAAGCTGACTTAAGGAGAGCTAATTTTGAAAATGCTAATTTAAGGAGGGCTATTTTTTAAAAAGCTGATTTAAGAGGAGCTAATTTAAAAGGAGTTGATATTAGAAGAGTTTGCTTTGATAAAGCAGTTCTTTTTTAAACA
This sequence comes from Cyanobacteria bacterium P01_E01_bin.42, assembly GCA_039194995.1. GTDB lineage: Bacteria > Cyanobacteriota > Cyanobacteriia > Cyanobacteriales > Spirulinaceae > CCY15215. Next base: position 13,884 of record JBCCVR010000187.1, read on the forward strand.
AGATTTTCCCGGATTTGTTTAATCTTTTTCCAAAATTCAAGAGGTGTTGATATTCTTTGTTCGACATCTCTCTTCAAGGCCATTGATATAACTTTGCCATAAGAAGATTTAGAATTTTCTGCTATTATAGAGGGTCTACTGTCAACAATGTCGTCCTCAGAAAATTCAAGTTCTTTTTGTTCAATTAAATTCAACAATAATAATCCTACATGATATATATCAATTAGCTTTGGGTGAATTTTGTCCCTTCCAGAAATCCCATATTCTTGAAGTTGTATAAGTTCAGGAGGTAGTATCAATGTGTTGATATAGTCTTCTGGATCGATATTATCTTCTGCAAAAATACTAATCCCTAAATCCTCAAGGGGTGACAACCCAGTTAAAAGGTAGACTGTATAAGGGATAGAGCGGTGAGACCTTTCTGAAAAAAGAGGCGTTTATGAGGTTTGAGATTCATCAAACGAATAGCAAGGTCTGAGTGTATCGCCATAGATTCAA